>CAZTMG010000111.1:6817-9569 GCA_964614815.1 uncultured Rhizobium sp.
CTTCGGCCAGGCGCGCCAGAACGTCCTGATCAATGGCCGCAGGGTCTCCGGAAAGTCGAACGACGCGGCCACAGCGCTCAGTCGCATTTCGGCCGAATCGGTCGTGCGCATCGAGATCGTGGATGGCGCCTCGCTCAATATCCCCGGCCTCTCCGGACAGGTCGCCAACGTGATCGCCCGTGTCGACGCCTTCAGCGGCAGCTGGTCGATCAGGCCCGAATTCCGCGAGAACCTGCAACCCTCCTGGTATCGCGGCTCTCTTGCGGCCAATGGCGCGACCGATGGCGGTTGGTCCTGGTCAGCCTCCCTCGACCTCGCCGAATTCCACAACGGGCATGACGGTCCCGGCTTCATCGCCAACGCTGCGGGGCAGGTCGTCGATGTCCGCCATGAAGCCTTCACCGGCGCCGGCGAGGAGCCCGAGCTCGACGCAACGCTGACCTACGAGGCGATTGACGGCGCCATCGGCAATCTCAACCTGTCGCTTCGCAGTTTCAACTTTGTTGGCCGCGAGGATTCCTTCCGCAACCCGGTCGGCGGCGGTCCCGAGACCCGCTTCGCCTTCATTGGCGAGGACGAACGCGGCGGCGAACTCGGCGCCGACTACGAGTTCGATCTTGGTCCCGGTCGTCTCAAGCTGATTGCCCTGCACAGTTTCGAGGACGAGGCGGAAAGCGTCATCGTCGAATCCTGGCCGGCGGGGGCCTCGCCTTCCGGCGAGATCTTCGTCACCGACGGGAAGGAAGGCGAGAGCATCCTGCGCGGCGAATACGGCTTTGCAGCCTTCGGGGGCGATATGCAATGGGCGGCCGAAGGCGCCTTCAATTTCCTCGATGTCGTCTCGGCTCTTGGCGCGCGTCAGCCCGATGGCGACTACCCGCTTGTTCCGCTTCCCGAAGGAACGGCTCGCGTCGAGGAGCGCCGGGCCGAAACCAACCTGTCGTGGAGCCGCCCGTTCGGCGAGACGCTGAGCGTGCAGGCTTCGATCGGCGTCGAATATTCCGAACTGTCGCAGACCGGGGCAGGGGGACTTGTACGCGAATTCGTGCGTCCGAAGGGCTTTGTCTCGCTCGCCTGGCGCGCCGGCGAGAACCTCGACATCAGCGTCAAGGGCGAGCGCAGGGTCGGCCAGCTCGACTTCGGCGATTTCCTGTCTTCGGTGGATCTGCAGAACGAAAATGAATCCGCCGGCAATATCGAGCTGGTTCCTGAACAATCATGGATCGCCTCGACCGAGATCGCGCAGACGCTCGGGCCGTGGGGCGTTCACTTACGAAACACGTGAAACTGTCCGCCGACTATCGGCTGGTCGAGGACGTCATCGACCAGATTCCCATAGGCGCGGACGGCTCCGGCGTCGGCAATGTCGACGAGGCGCTGGCCTGGTCGGTCTCCAGCTCCGGAACGATCAACTTCGATCCCGTCGGGGCCAGGGGGCTGCAACTCAACTTCAACTGGCGCTATGGCGACAGCAGGGTTGATGACCCCCTGACCGGGCTTGCGCGCGAGATCAGCTTTTCGGACAAGTTCGAGGGCAGCCTCTCCCTGCGCTGGGACATTCCGGAAACCTCCTGGGCCGTTCTTGTCGGCGTCGAGGAAGAGCAGTCCTATGCCGGCTATCGCCTCAACCAGATCTCACGCCGATGGACGGCGCCGGCGATCAGCTTCCTGATGGTCGAGAACAAGAATGTCTGGGGAACGCGCATGCGCTGGGAGCTGGTGAATCTCGGCGACGCGTCGGAAAACTTCAGGCGCGAGGTCTACACGAATGGCCGGCGCGCCAACCCGCTCGCGTTCAGCGAAGAGCGCTTCCGCACCTTCGGCCCCATCTTCCGCTACAGCGTATCGGGCGTGTTCTAGACTGTCAGTGTCCTGCGCCGTGCAGGGGCGCGACGCACCATTCGGGTGCCT
This sequence comes from uncultured Rhizobium sp., assembly GCA_964614815.1. Lineage (GTDB taxonomy): Bacteria > Pseudomonadota > Alphaproteobacteria > Caulobacterales > Hyphomonadaceae > UBA7672. The sequence goes on from CAZTMG010000111.1 coordinate 8,729, forward strand.
CGACGCCGATCATCGGAAGGCCCCTGTCGCAAAGCTCGTTGCCGCCATCCCACATCATCCGCAGGGCGACGACGAGGATGATCGCAAGGCCGACATAGGCGATCCACCTGTGGCGGTTCAGCAGTCGCGCGATGAAGGTCGCCGCCACCCCCATAAGAACGACCGACAGGCCAAGGCCGAAGACCAGGATGGCGGGGTGGTGGCCGTTGGCCGCGCCCGCAACCGCAAGAACATTGTCGAGCGACATCGAGACATCGGCGACGATGATCTGCGCCACCGCCTCGCCTAGCGTCTTGCGCTGCGCCAGGGCCCGCCCCGCGATCCGGCCGTCGCCATCGAGGTCCTGCCCGGTGATCGCTTCCTCATCGGTCTGCTGCGGCGTCCGCAACTCCCGCCACATCTTCCAGCACACCCACAACAGCAGCACGCCGCCGGCAAACAGCAGGCCGATGACCAGCAGGAGCTGCGTCGCCACCAGCGCGAAACAGATGCGCAGGATGGTGGCCGCGATGATGCCGATGAGGATGGCCCGGCCACGCTGCTCCTGCTGCAGGCCGGCTGCGGCGAGCCCGATGACCACGGCGTTGTCCCCCGCCAGCACCAGGTCGATCATGATGATTGACAGGAAAGCCGTCACCGTTTCCGGCGAAAACAGGTCGGGCAAGGCGGCGCTCCCTCGGCCGGCGGACCCGGCGACACAGGGCGCTCACATCGATGATTTGTGTCTCCGGTTCAAGGGGATGGGGCGCCGCGCCGCTGCCGCGGCGCCGGGCAGGCGGCTGTCCGGCGCCTCCTGCCGGCGGGGTTTCCGAACGACAGGCCCCGCTCCGGCGGGGAGCGG
>CAZTMG010000112.1:0-9296 GCA_964614815.1 uncultured Rhizobium sp.
GGTCCATGGCCCTTGCCTCCGCTGTAGTGTCGGCGGAGCAGGGCGTCCGGTTCAATCCCGGTTGACGGGGCTCAGACCTCGTTCCGTCCCGGCTGATGTTTCCTGATCTCGGCGCGGCTCACCACCATGTGGTGGACTTCGTCCGGGCCGTCGGCGAAGCGCAGGTGGCGGACGTCGGCATAGAGTTCGGCCAGCGGCGTCCATTGCGAGATGCCCGTGGCGCCATGGATCTGTATCGCCTCGTCGATGATACGGCAGGTGATTTCCGGGATCATCGACTTCACCATCGAGACCCAGACGCGGGCTTCCTTGTTGCCCAGCACGTCCATGGCTCTCGCCGCCTTGAGAACCATGAGTCGCATCTGTTCGATGTCATAGCGGGCGCGGGAGACGATTTCGGGATTCTTGCCCAGCTTGATCAGCGGCTGGCCGAAGGCCTCCCTTGAAAGCCCGCGCCTGATCATCATCTCGAGCGCGGCTTCCGCCTTGCCGATGGTGCGCATGCAGTGGTGGATGCGGCCCGGTCCGAGGCGAAGCCGCGCCCCTCGCCCAGGAGAATGTTCTCCTTCGGCACGCGGACATCGGTGAACCTGATGTGCATGTGGCCGCGCGGAGCGTGGTCGGCGCCGAAGACATGCATCGGCCCCAGCACCTTCACGCCGGGCGTGTCCATCGGCACGAGGATCTGCGACTGCTGCAGGTGGGGCGGCGCATCCGGGCTGGTCTTGACCATGACGATCATGATCTTGCAGCGCGGATCGCCGGCGTTCGAGATGTAGTACTTCTCGCCATTGATGACCCACTCATCGCCCTCCAGCACGGCGCGGGTCGATACGTTCCTGGCGTCGGAGGAAGCGACGTTCGGCTCCGTCATCGCATAGGCCGAGCGGATCTCTCCCCTGAGCAGCGGCTCAAGCCATTTCTTCTTCTGCTCCGGCGTGCCGACGCGCTCGAGCACCTCCATGTTGCCGGTGTCCGGGGCCGAGCAGTTCAGCGTCTCGGAAGCGAGGGGATACTTGCCCAGCTCGGCGGCGATGTAGGCGTAGTCGAGATTGGAGAGGCCTTCGCCCGTCTCTGCGTTGGGCAGGAAGAAGTTCCACAGCCCGGCGGCCTTGGCCTTCCTCTTCGCACCGTCCAGTAGCTCCAGCTGGCGCGGATGCCAGGACCAGCGGTCCGTCTTCTCGTTGTCCAGCGCGTCGAATTCCTCGAGGATCGGGACGACGTTCTCCGCGATGTGCCGCTTCACCGCCGCGAACAGCGGCCGCGCCGCCTCCGACATCCTGAGGTCATTGAGTTCGCTGAAATGTTCGCTGTCGGTCATGGGGCTCTCCCGGAAGGCGGCTCTTGTGTTGCAGACCACCTTATTGCGCGCCCGGCGGAATGGAACCGCGTCAGCCTGTCAGCCCGTCAGGGGGTAGACCGCTTCCTCGACATACCGGCTGCCAGCCTTCGTCGGGCGCGAGGAATACATGCAGAAATGGTCGACAACGAAGGCCTCGGTGCGGAACTCGGCCGCATCCGCGAGGAAGCGCGCAACCTCGGCGTCGCGCGTGCCGTGCAGGTAGGCGAGGGTGACGTGCGGCCGGTATCTGCGGTTTTCCGCGGCAAGTCCGGCGCGCCGGACGGCGCTCTCGCAGGCGCCGGCCAACCGGATCAGCGGCGCGCTGTCGCTGACGCCGGCCCACAGCGCCGTCGGTTCGCGGCCGCCGAAACTGCCGACGCCGGACAGGGCGATCCCGAAGGGCGCGGCGGCGACAAGACCGAGTTCGGCGTCGATGTCGCGCGCGGCGGCCTCATCGACGTCGCCGATGAAGCGCAGCGTCAGATGGTACTGCTCGGCCGTGCGCCAGGATGCGCCCGGCACGTCGGCCTGAAGCGTTTCGAGTCGTCTGGCGATGTGTGCCGGAACGGGAAGGGCGAGGAAGAGGCGAAGGCTCATGACGGTCCGGCGCTCCACGTAATGAGGCTTACAGCGCGACAGCCGGCGCACAGGCCCGGACTCGCGGGGAAATCAGGGGTTAGTCGCCGGTTCACCCTCTCACATTACCGCCAGAGACTGTCAAAAGCCCCGGTTTTGCTTGCATAGCGAGAGGCGGATGACCATTATTCAAGGGTATTGGCGGACTTGGCTCCGCCGCAACTGAGAGGGTTGAAACAGACACCATGGCTGACTTCCAATATGCCCAGGCGCGCACAGGCGCGCAAACGGGCGACATGTCCACGGACGCCGGCCTGCGCAAGTTCATGCTCGGCGTCTACAACAAGCTGCTTCTCGGCATCCTGCTCGCAGGCGCGCTGGCGTATGTGGCCGGCACCGTCGAGGCTGTGGCGCAGGTCGTGTTCACGGCGCCGATGCTCTACGTCGTCCAGTGGGGGCCGGTGGTGCTCCTGCTCGGCTCGATGTTCTTCATGAAGAACCCGTCGCCGCTGGGATCGGGCCTTCTCTACTGGTCGATCGTCACCCTGATGGGCCTCGGGCTTGGCGTCTGGGTGCTGATGGCTGAATCGGGCGCGGGCATGGCGACGCGCGGCGGCATCGGCCTGACGACGACCTATGTCACGATCGCGAAAGCCTTCCTGATCACCGCTTCGGCCTTCGGCGCGCTGTCGCTGTTCGGCTACACCACGAAGCGCGACCTGTCGGGCATCGGCTCGTTCGCCGTGATGGCGCTGTGGGGCGTTGTCGCCCTGTCGCTCCTGAACTTCATCCTTCCCGCGTCCTCGACGATGGAATGGATCATCATGGGCGCCGTGTTCGGCCTGTCGGCCGTCCTGATCGCGGTCGAGACGCAGCAGCTGAAGGATGGCTATTACGCCTTCGGCGGCGATTCCCGCAGCCTTGCGGTCATGACGAACTGGGGCGCGCTGAACTTCTTCATCTCCTTCATCAACATGTTCCGCATCGTGCTGATGTTCCTGTCCTCGCGAGAATAGCGCCGGACCGGAGAGGCGAATCAGGGGCCCCGGATCGAAAGGTCCGGGGCCTTTCGATTGGCGCAGGGCAGATGATTCGCGCGGGGCAGGGTCAGTCGATGACGCTGAATCGCCGCCTGTCGAAGATGCGCAGCACCTGTGTCAGGTCATGGCCGCGTTTCAGGATCTGCCCCGTGGCGTTTGTGACCGAATAGGCGCCCTGGCGCCGCGCCAGCTCCGGGCGTTTCTCGATCGTCCAGGTCGGCTCCTCGGAGGCGCGCTTGTGCATACAAAAGACGGCATGATCGCGGAAATGGCCGATGGCGTAGTCGCGGCACTCGCCCGCTGCGACAAGAAATCCGTAGGTCCGGAGAATCAGATCGAGCTCGCGCCGGTCGAATCGTATCTGCGAAGCCGCGGCTGGAACGGAGAGCTGTGCGGCCTCGGGCTGATCCGTCATGTCCGTTCCCGTGAAAAGTTAACGGCGGGGGGGCCGCCGCCCCGATCATTACGAAACTTTCGCATAATAATCGCATTTAGGGCTAGCCAAAGCCATCGAGACAGGCGAAGTTAATCGCGTCGGGCGGATGGTTAAGACGCCGACCTTGGACCCAACAGCCCCCCAGCCCCCCAGGGTTGCGACTGACAGGTCCGTCCGACACCCTATCCCTCTTCGATGAAGCGCCCCATGGGCGCTTTTTGCATGTCCGGGGCCGGCGAAACCGGATCGCGCCTCTGCATTCCGCATTGGCCGAATCTTCATCCTCGGCCAGCTTATGGTCCGGCCCTGCCGAAACACCCGGACGCCTCGATGCAAGCGTTGAACGTCGTCCAGCTCTCGAAAGCCTTTGGCGCGCGACAGGCTGTTCGCGAGGTCAGCTTCACGGTCGGCGCGGGAGAGACCGTCGCCTTTCTCGGGCCGAACGGAGCGGGCAAGTCCACCACCCTGCGCATGGCGGCCGGCTATCTCGAGCCGGACGCAGGCGAGGCGTGGATCAACGGCGCGTCCATCCTGGCCGAGCGCACGCAGGCGCAGCTCTCCCTCGGCTATCTCGCCGAAGGGGCACCGCTCTATCTCGATCTTTCCGTGCGCGCCTTCCTCGCCTTCCTCGCCCGCACGCACGGCCTGTCGCGCCAGGCCACGCGCGAGGCGATCGACCGCGTTGCGGCGGATGCGGGCATCGCCGAGGTGCTGGGCCTGCCGATCGAGACCCTGTCCAAGGGCTATCGCCGTCGCGTTGCGCTCGCCGGCGCCATTGTGCACGACCCGCCCGTGCTGATCCTCGATGAACCCACCGATGGCCTCGACCCCAACCAGAAGGTCGCCATGCGCGCGCTGATCCGCCGGATGGGGCAGGCGAAGGCGATCCTGATCTCGACCCATCAGCTCGATGAGGTGGAGGCCATGTGCTCGCGCGTCGTTCTGATCGACCATGGCCGCATCATTACAGACGCCGCGCCGCACGCGCTCATGGCGCAGGTCCCCAGCGGCCGCCTCGACGACGCCTTCCACGCGCTCACCCGCGGACAGGCGGGGGAGGGTCCCGCATGACGCCGGATGCCGCCCGTTCCCTGAAGCCGGGGCTGAACGCGCTGCGCGCGATCTATCTGCGCGAGCTGTCGGCCTATTTCCTCACGCCGCTGGCCTATGTTTTCATCGCGATCTTCCTCATCGCCCTCGGCGCCTTCACGTTCGAGGTCGGAGGCTTCTTCGAGACCAATCAGGCCGATCTCTCGCCCTTCTTCCTGTTCCATCCCTGGCTGTGGCTGGTTTTCCTTCCCGCTGTCGCCATGCGCCTCTGGGCCGACGAAGCGCGCGGGGGCACGCTGGAGCTTCTGCTTTCCCTGCCGGCGCCAATCTGGTCGCTGGTCGCCGGCAAGTTCCTCGCAGCCTGGACGGTCGCCGGCCTGGCGCTGGCGATGACCACGCCGATGTGGGTCTCGGTCAACTGGCTTGGCGCGCCCGACAACGCCGCCATCGCCCTGGGATACCTCATGAGCTTCCTGATGGCGGGCGGTTACCTCGCGATCGCCTGCGCCATGTCCGCAGCCGCGGGCAGCCAGGTGGCGGCCTTCGTGCTCTCTGTCGCGATCGGCTTCGTGTTCACCGCGGCGGGTCTGCCCATCGTCGGCTCGGCGCTCGGTCCCGGCATGGCGGACATGCTCGCCGCCTTTTCGCTGCTGACGCATTTCGAGGCGGCCCAACGCGGCGTGCTCGAACTCCGGTCGGTCGTGTTCTATCTCGGTTTCATCGGCCTGTGGCTGTCGCTCAACGCGATCTGGATCTCGGCGCGGAAGGGCGGGTGATGCGACGCAGCCACTACGCCATTCTCGCCAGTCTGGCCGCCGCCGCGATCTTTGCAGGGGTGAATCTCGCGGCCTGGCGCTGGCTCCCCGGCGCGCGAGTGGATTTCACCGCCAATGGCCTCTACACGCTTTCCTCCTCCGCCCGGCGCGTGGTGCAGCGCCTGATCGAACCCGTGGAGCTGGAATTCGTCTATTCGCGCGAGCTTGGCGCGCAATTCCCGGCCATACGCGCCCACGCCGATCGCGTTCGCCAGCTGATGGCGGAGATCGCCGCGCAGAGCGAAGGCAAGGTGACCGTTCGCGAGACGGAGCCGGAGCCGTTCTCGGACGAGGAGGACCGCATCGTCGCCGCCGGTCTCAGTCCCGCGCCCACGACAGGGGGCGAGCCGCTTTATTTCGGGATCATCGGCCACAACACCTCGGCGGACAGGATAGTCATTCCCTTCCTCGCGCCCGAACGCGATGCGTTGCTGGAATACGAACTCGTCCGCCTGATCTCGCAACTCGACGATCCGAGCCCGCCCAGGGTGGCGGTCCTGTCCACGCTCCTGCCCTACCAGCTGCATCCCGCGGAGGAGGGCGCCGCCTTCATCCTGCGCGAAGGCGCCCGCGCCTATGAGATCGCCATTGTGGCGGAAGATTTTCGCGCCCTGCCGGCCGGCACGGACGTGCTGCTCATGGTGCATCCGCCGCCGCTGAATGAGTGGCAGAGCTATGTAATCGACCAGTTCCTGATGGAACAGGGCGCCGCGGTTATCGCCGTCGATCCGGTTTCGCGCGCCGCCCTGGCGCAGCAGGACGGGACCGGCGCCGCCTCTTCCCTTGGCCGGCTCGGGGCCATGCTGGGGCTGACGGCGGATACGGAAGTCGTCGCCGATCGCGCCCATGCGCTTCCCGTGACCATCGACATTGGCGCCGGCCGGAAGGCGCAGGCCGGCCAGCCCCTTTTCCCTGCGCCGCCGCCCGCCCTGATGTCGCGCGCCGATGTCGTCACCGCAGACCTGTCGCGCCCCATCAATTTTGGCGCCCCGGGCCGTCTGGTGCTGAGCCCGCCCCAGGGCGTCGCGGTTGAACCCCTGGTCTGGAGCAGTGATGATGCTGCGCTGCTTCCAGCACAGCTTGCGCTCACCGACCCTGCGCCGCGCGCCGTGATTGAGGCCTATCATCCCGCCGGCCGGCAGGTGCTTGCCGCGCGCCTTTCGGGCAGGCTGCGCTCCACCTTCACCGGGCCGCCCATTCCGCCGGCGGACGATGATCCCGCGCTCGCGGAGCTGCGGCGGCAGGAGATGTCGCACATGCCCCCCTATCGTTCGCAGTCCCGGGGCGAGGCGGACATCGTGCTGGTCGCCGACAGCGACATGTTCGACGACAGCTATTTCCTCCATCCCCAGACCCGCACGCCGCTCGCCGACAATGCGGCCTTCGTGCTGAATGCGCTGGACAATCTCGGCGGCGATCCGGCGCTGACGGAGCTGCGTTCGCGCGCGCCGGCGGCGCGGCCGATGACGCGGGTGGACGCGCTGCGCGAGGCCGCGCGCATGCGGCTGTTCGTGGAGCAGAAACGTCTGGAGGACCTTCTGAAGGAAGCTGAAAGCCGGCTCCAGCAACTGGAGGCGCGTCGCGCCGGCGGGGCGGCCTCGACGGCCGGTGAGCTGGAGGAGATGGGCCGGTACCGGGTGCAGGCGGCGGACATACGCAGCCAGCTGCGCGGCGTCGAGCGCGCATTCCGGCGCGACATAGACGCCCTCGAGGGCCAGCTCGTCCTGATCAATGTGTGGCTGCCGCCAATCCTGGTCGGACTGGTTGGCGTCGCGGTGTTCGTCTGGCGCGGCCGCCTGCGGGGAGGCGCGGCATGATCGCGGCGCAGGCAAGGGCGAGGCGACGGACGCTGATCGTGCTGGCTGGAATCGCGGCGGGCGCCATCCTGCTTGGCGCGCTGGCCTGGATGCCTTCGGGCGCCGCCTTGCAGCGTGCGGAGGTGGGGCGGCTTGTGCTGCCCGCTTTCGCCTCAAAGACCGGGCTCGTCTCGCTCATCATGGTGACGACCCGGGAGGAATCCTATCACCTCGTCCGCAATGACGATGGCTGGGTGCTGGCCGAGAAGGGCTCCTATCCGGTGACGGATGCGAAGATCCAGGAGCTGACCGAAGCTCTCGCCCACATCGCCTACAGCCGGCCGATGACGCGCGACGCGCGCAAGTTCGACCGCATCGGGCTTGGCGATCCTGCGCAGGGCGGGGCGGGCGCGCTGCTTGCCGTGGGCGACGGGAGGGGCAACAGTTTCGTCAACCTGCTGGTTGGCCAGCGCGACGGCAAATCCTATATCCGCCGCCCGGATGACCCGCAGACCTGGGAAGTCGGGGGCGCGCTGATCCCGCCGCTGCAGCGCGCGACGGCCTGGCTCGATCTGGATGTCGTCAGCATTGCGGCCGGCGACATTGCCGGCGTCGACATACGCCCACCCGAAGGCCCGGCCTACCGGCTGGAAGCCGCCCCGGGCGGCGGCTTTGCATTGGCGCCGCCCCATGACCGGCGCCGTGTGCTTGCCCCGCTCGCGCCGGGCGTTGCGGCTGAAGCGCTCACGCGTTTTCTGCCCGTCGATGTCGCTCCGGCGAACGAGATTGCCGTCGGCGCGCCCGTCGGCAGCCATGTCACGCGGCTCAAGTCAGGCGTCGCCATTGTCGTGCAGGCCTGGCGCAAGGACGATCGCGGCTGGGTCACGCTCAGCGCCGCAACCGTTGAGGGCGCGGGGGAGGATGCCAGGGCCTACGCCGCCGGGCTCAACACAAGGGCGTCGCCCTGGGCCTATGGCCTGACCGAGCTGGACTGGAGCGTGTATACCACGCCGCTCCACGCGATTGCGGAGTAGGGCGAACCGCTGCGGCTACTTTTTCTGGGCGACGCCGATGACGGCGCCTTCGGCGCCATTCTTCTGCACCATGACCACGCAGGCCGATGGGCATTTCGCCGGAAAGCGCTGCGCCCCGCCGGTCCATTCGCCGACCTGTTCGAACTTGGTGACGAGATTCCAGTAGGTCATCGCCTTGCCCTTGTTCGCACCGCCGCCTGGCGTGACCTTGGTAAGGCCTGGGCGGAAGTGGACGACAATGACTCCCGCCTTCTGGATGTCGGCCGGCATCGCGCCCGAGACGAGGACCAGATCCTTCTCGAAGCTGACGGATGCAGGATAGGGGCTGACGTCCCGTCGGCCGAACGCTTCCTCGATGTCCTTCATGTTGGTGCCGGGCCCGTGCAGGCGTCCGGAGTAGACAACCTGGGGCGTGTACGGCCCACGATATTTGAGGACGCGGTTGTAGCGCTTCTGGCGTTCGGCGAACTCGGGCTTCGCGAAAGTGTCGTCCCAGCCGAGATAGTCCCATATCCCGACGGGATAGGTCAGGGCGATCACGTCGGACCGCTCGGCAAGCTTCACGATGTTGGCGTTGGCGACCGGGCAGTTGCCGCAGCCCTGGCTGGAGAACAGTTCCATTACCACGGGACGCACGGCGTGCTCCGGCACGTCCATGCCGCCACGCTGGGCGCTGGCGGCAGGAGCGGTCGCAAGCAGCAAGAGCGCCGAGGCGAAAGTTGCGAGAAATGACCTCATCAGGACCCGTTATCTCGCGGCCGCACAAATCCGCGAATCAAGAGGGCGTGACCCCCGGATCACCCCTCATTCACGAAGCCTTGGCCAGCTGCCTGAGCACATAGTGAAGGATGCCGCCGTTCCGGAAGTAGTCCAGCTCGTTTTCCGTATCGATTCGGACCTTTACCTCGATGGTCTGCTTCGCGCCATCCGGACGGGTGATGTCCACCGGAAGCGACTGACGCGGCGTCAGGCTGGCGAGGCCGCCAATCGTGACGGTCTCCGGGCCGGTCAGTCCCAGCGACTTCCAGCTGACGCCGTCGGCGAACTGCAGCGGGATGACGCCCATGCCGATCAGGTTGGAGCGGTGGATGCGCTCGAAGCTCTCGGCGATCACGGCGCGCACGCCGAGAAGGCGCGTGCCCTTGGCCGCCCAGTCGCGGCTGGAGCCCGTGCCGTATTCCTTGCCGGCGAAGATCACCAGGTCGCG
>CAZTMG010000113.1:0-1976 GCA_964614815.1 uncultured Rhizobium sp.
TGTGGCCCGCGAGCCAGAACGCCTTGACATTCTTCGGACCGATCTCGTCGACGATCTGCGTCACGATGGCCTGGAGGTAGGCGTCGTCGGCTTCCGCCGTCCAGCGGCGCGGCGGCGCATTGGGCGTGATGACGACGAGACGATACTTGTCGACCTGATCGAGGATCGGGAAGTAGTGGCGCTGCCAGTTGCCGTAGGAGCCGCCGCCATGCAGGCTGAGCACCAGAGTGACCTTCTCATCCGGCCTGAGATCGCACGGATAGTCGAGGAAGTAGCGGCGATCCGGCGCGGGCCCCTGCACCGGCCCCTGCTCGACAACCAATGCGCCGCAATTGGTTTCCGGACATTTCATCGGCGGCGGACGGACACATGGCTGGCCCGCGAGCGTCATGGGCGCCGCGGCCGTCGGCGTGATGCAGCCGCTGGCGGCAAGGGTCGCAAGGGCGATGATGGACAGGCCCAGTTTCCTGCGAAGGCTCATTGATGTCTCTCCCGGTGATGCGCGGCTTGTGGTCGCCGCGTCGCGGTTAGCTGAGCCGCAAGGACTTCGTGCGTCAACAGTCGCCTTGGCGCCGGCCGATCCCGCTGGACGCCGTGTTGCCCCGTGCGGCATGTCGGCTGCGGGCCGTTCGTCGCCGGGCCTGCCATCCGGGGCGGGATGGGCTATAGTGACGGGATGACCCGGGCTGCGATCCTCGCGAGTCTTCTTGTCGTCGCGCCGCCCGCCCTCGCGCAGGACGGCCTGCCGCGTTTCGAGGCGCTGGAACAGCAGTTGCAGGCGGCGGAGCAGCGGCATCTCGACCGTCTGGAATCCGAGAGACAACGCGAGCGGCTGTTGTCGCCCTTCCCGGATTCCAGCGTTTCCTCCGCGGAGCAGGCATTGCGCGACCTGGACTACCGGCGTGAGCGCGACCGTCTGCTGCTGCAGGCCGAACAGGAGCGCCAGCGCGCGCAACGCGAGCGAGACCTTGCCGGCGCTGCGCTGCTGAATGCCCGCGTGCCCGCAACCTCGACGGCCGTGGTGACATCGCCGGAGGCTTACCTGCTGCCGCCGGCGCCGCCAGGACATTACTATGCGCGCATCGAGGGCCGGTTCGTGCTGGTGGACAGGACCTCGGAGCTGGTGACCGGCATCCTCCCCGTGCAGCCGACCGATCCGACAGCCGATGTTCCGTCCGGCCCCCGCCCGATGCCGGATCGCAGCCTGCCGGTGCGCCGCGTGGCGCCGGGCTCGTCGCTGGTCGTCCATGATCCCGCTGCGCTGGCGCTGCCGCCTGCGCCTGGAGGACACTATTATGCGCGCGTGGATGGGATGATCGTTCTGGTCGACCGGCGGACGGAACTGCCCGTGAAGGTTGTATCCGGCGGATAGGACGTTCGCGCCGGCCGTGTCCGCGCTTGCGCCCGGCGTTCCTGCTCCCCATTCTCGTTGCTGTCGTCAACAGTGCGAAAGGAGGTGATCCGATGTCAGTCACTTTGAGCCGGGGCGACGCCCTGTCAGGCGGTCTGTCGTTCGGAGCAGCCTTCGATCGCAGCATCGCCTGACGGGACTGGTTCCAGGGGCCGCGCCCCGCTCACATGACGGGAAGGGCCGCCGGCGCACGCCTGCGGCCCTTCTTGTTTTTCCAGGCTGCGCCGGGGTAAGTCCGGGCCCTGCAAGGCAGGGATCATCGCATGGCGCGAACACAGCTGCTCGCCGGACTTCGCAGGCGCATGGCCGCCGCACGCCTGCAGCTCGACGATGCGCCGCCCGTGCGGCCGCGCGCCATCAGCCGACGTTCGGCGCTGGCGCTGCTGGCCGCCGCCGCAGCCTGCTCTCCAGACAGCGGGGAGACGGCCGCAGCCGATACCAGCACGGTGGCCATTGTGGGCGGCGGTCTCTCCGGGCTGGTCACGGCGTGGCGGCTGGCCGTGGCCGGCGTCGCCTGCGACGTGTTCGAGGCGAGCGGCCGCCTTGGCGGGCGGGTCAACACGCT
>CAZTMG010000113.1:2052-9280 GCA_964614815.1 uncultured Rhizobium sp.
AGATGCTGCGCTGATCCGCCTGTGCGGCGAGCTGGGCGTGGGGCTGGAGACCGTGCGCGTCGTGGGCGACGGACGCAGCGCGCTCTACGACCTCGGCGGCAGGACCTACACGGATGCGGACCTGCTCGACCCGGTGGCGCAGACAGGCGCCTTCATCCCTGCGGCGGCGCGGATCGCGGCGGACCAGGCGACGCTGCTTGATGCGGCGGGCGACTGGACCGAGCGGGCGCGGCGGCTGGACGCCCTGCCGCTGTCGGACTATCTCGACAGCCTGCGTTCCACGACAGAGGGGTGGGTGGTCGACCTGCTGGCGCTGGCCTGGCACATCGAGTTCGGCATTCCGGTCGCGCGGCAATCCTCGCTCAACCTCGTCGACATGATCGGCGCCAACAGCGCCAAGCAGCTCAACCTGTTCAGCCGCCGCCGGCGCACGCAACGCATTGCGGGCGGCTCCTCGACGCTGGCCGAAGCCCTGGCCGACCGGCTGGGAGCCTCGCCCCTGTCGGATCGCGTGAGTCTCAACCTGCGGCACGAGCTGACGGCGATCGACCGCGAGACAGGCGGCCTGCGTCTCGATTTCCGCACCGAGTCCGGCCCGCCGGTCCAGCGCGTCTATTCCCGCGTTGTGATGGCGCTGCCCTTCACGAAGCTGCGCGAGGTGAAGGGGCTGGGCGGCCTGGCCCTTCCGGCCGACAAGATGGCGGCGATCAACGAGCTTGGCTATGGCGCGCACGCGCGGCGGGCCGTTGGAACGTCGTCGCGCCCCTGGATCGAGGGGATTGCGGGCGAAGCCGCCGCGCGGTCCGGCACGATCTATTCCGACCGGGGCTTCCAGCTGGTGTCGGACACCAGCATCGGGCAGGCCGGCGTCGGCGGCGTTCTCACCAACACCATCGCGGGCGAGAACGCGCGCGGCGAGGAAGCGCGGGCGCTGGCGCGGCTTGAGGCAGGGCTCGCGGCGCTGGCGCCGGAGATTGCGCGGACGCTGACGCCGAAGGTGCGGGCGAGCTTCTTCTGGCCGGCGCATCCCTATACCAGGGGCAGCCATGCCGCATGCCTTGCGGGGCAGTACACCCGCCTGCCCGAGATCGCGGCGCGGCCGGAGCTCGGCGGGGCGATGGTGTTCGCGGGGGAACACGCCAGCATCGGCGCGCTGGGAACCATGAATGGCGCGGTGGATGCGGGTGAGCGGGCGGCCCGTCTCCTGCTTGCGCGGCACGGCGCCATGGAACGCCGCTGACCTTCGCGTGTTGATGATCCAGGAACAGGATCACGCCCATGAACGCCGCCCTCTTCGGCATGCTCAGCCTCGGGCTGATGCTGGCCGCCTTCACCGCCGAGACCCGCGAGATCGGGATTGCCGCCCGGGCCGCCGCCGATGACGCTGGGGTCGCCCGCCTGATGGACGCCGCTCCCGACGCTGGTTCTGCCGGATCCATGGTCTACATCGACCCGGAAACCGGAGACTCCGCACAGGTCGACCTGCTGGCGTTCAGCGATCAGGCGGTTCGGGAAGATCTGGCGCGGCCAGATCTGGTGCGGGAGGTGGGGGTCGAACCCACAAATCCGTAAGGACGGTGGATTTTGAGTCCACTGCGTCTGCCAATTCCGCCACTCCCGCGGGCCGCCGGACAGGGTCGGCGGGCGGGTTGCTTAGCGCAAGCTCAGGGGGTTGGCCAGCGGCGGCCTAGCCGGCGACGATGGCCGGCGCAGCGACATGCATCGCGACATACGCGCCCAGGACGACGCAAAGAAACCAGTGCGGCCCGATCCGCAAGGAGACGGCCTGGATCTGACGGAGCGTACGCATGGCAACGGCCCGACCTGTGACGACGCCCGGGACCATTCCCCGGCGTCCGGCCGGTTCTGCCACGCGGATCGCAAACATCCGGTTCACGCGCGGTGTAAATTTTGTGCGAATTTCACCGGTCCGGCCGGCGGACGGTCAATGCATCAGCGCGGCAACCGCGAAGCCGCCGATCAGGATCGCCGCGAACAGCAGCATGAAGAGCCCGACGCGCTTCTCGATGACCGGGGCCAGGGCGGGACCGAATTTCTGGAACAGCCAGGCCACCAGGAAGAACCGCGCGCCGCGCGTGACCAGACATGAGGCGATGAACATCAACGGGTCCATTCCCGCCGCGCCGGAAACGATGGTCACCAGCTTGAACGGGATCGGCGTCAGGCCCTTGATGAGGATGATCCACACGCCGACCGTTGCGTAGCTGGCGCGGAACTCCGCCTCCTTCCCGCCATAGCCGAAGAAATTGAGGATGTGGGCCCCGACGGCCTCGAACAGGTAGAAGCCGATGGCGTAGCCCAGCAGCGCGCCGAGTACGGACGCGATCGTGCAGCCCGCGGCGTAGCGCACCCAGCGTTCCGGCCGGGCGAAGCACATCGGCGCCAGCATCACGTCCGGCGGAATGGGGAAGAAGGAGCTTTCGGTGAACGAGACGGCAGAGAGCGCCGGCTCCGCCCGCTTGCCGGCGGCGAGGCGCATGACCCAGTTGTAGAGCGCCCCGAACGGGCCCCTGGCCTTGGGATGCGCCCGGGGGGCGGCGGGATCGATCGTGGCAGCGTCGGTCATGGGAAGCCGGATTTCCGCGATTCAGGACTGGGCAGGATCATTCCCGCTTAGCATGTGCAGCAGCGGAAATAACCTGAAGAAGGCGCCAGAATGGCATGGGCCGGATCAACGGCGCGTCAACGCGATCAAAGCCGTTTGGTCGCATTGCCGCCCCAACCTCCCCGGATAACGTCCGTCCATGAACAAGTTGCCGCTCGACAGGGAGAGGTGGCCGCTTGTCGCCCTCCTCGCGTCGGCGGCGACCCTCGGCTTCGCCTATTTCCTCGAATATGTGTTCAATCAGGCCCCCTGCCAGATGTGCTGGTGGCAGAGGTATGTGTATTTCGCCGCCGGGCCGGTCGCCCTCGCGGCCATCGCCCTGAAGTGGCGCGGGGCCGGCCCGGGCCTGATGACCGCCTTCTCGCTCCTGCTGGCGGCGACCTTCCTTACAGGGTTCGTGATCGCAGCCTGGCACGCCCTCTTCGAATGGGACCTTGCGCCGGGGCCGGAAGGCTGCGTCGCGATCAATGCCGGGGCGCTGCCGGAGGATGTTCCCCTCTCGGTCATCCTCAGCCGGCCGCAGGCCATCCCGTCCTGCAAGGACGCGCTGTGGCGTGTGCCGGATGCGCCCTGGGGCCTGTCGATGGCTGGGCTCAACGCCGTGTGGTCGATGGCGCTGGCGGGCCTCAGCCTCTATGCCGCGAGCCAGCCGCCGGTGCGCGCCGATACCGCCAACGAACCGGTGCAGCCATGAGCCTCCGCCGCGAACGCCGGGACGAGATGCTGCGCGTCGATCATGCAGGCGAGCACGGCGCCGTCGCGATCTACAGGGGCCAGCTCGCCGTGTTCGAGCGTCAGCACGGCAAGGAGACGATCGTTCGCCAGCTGCGCGCGATGCGCGACGAGGAGCAGGACCATCTCGACGCGTTCGACCGGATGCTCGCGGCCGGCCATGTGCGGCCAACCTCGCTGTCGCCGCTGTGGAACGCGGCAGGCTATGCGCTGGGGGTCGGCACGGCGCTGCTGGGCGAGAAGGCCGCACACGCCTGCACCGAGGCGGTCGAGACCGTGATCGAGGAGCATTATGGCGACCAGGTCGTCGAGCTGACCGAAGCGGGGGAGACGGAGCTGGCCGCAAGAATGGCGAAGTTCCAGCAGGATGAAATCGCCCACAAGGACCTCGCCGCCGCCGAGGGCGCAGCCCAGGCGCCGGCCTACCCCCTCCTGTCGGCTGTCATCCGCGCGGGCTGCCGTCTCGCGATCAGGATCAGCGAGAAGATCTGACCCTGTCCCATGCTGCGGCGGCGAGGAGCACCCTCGCCCGCCCGGCAAGCCAGGGGCAGCAGGCAAAGACTGCTTCCCATGCGGGAAATCGGGGCCTAGCGTCAGGGGACAAGAGACACTTGGGGAGAGACCATGATCCGCTCCATCGCGCTTGCTGCGGCCGTTCTCCTGTTTTGGCCCTTGGCGTCTGCGCAAGCGCCGCCGACGCCCGCGGGGCAGAGCGTGAAGCCGGCGATACCGGATGAGGCCGCGACACTTGGCTGGATGCAAGGAGTCAGGGTTCACACCAATGCCGATGGCTCCCGGGTGCATGAGAGTTTTCTCGGGCCGGTGAACGGCGTGATCACGGGAACGGCCCTGTCGGCCATCGGGACGGACAGGGCCTTCACCGAATATCATCGCATCGGGCCGAACGCCGATGGCGTCTATGGGCTCGACGTGGCCAATACGCGATCGGGCATGGCATGGACCTTCACGCCGCTGAAGGCGATCGAGCCGGGCCGGATCACCTTCCAGAGCGCCGATGGAAGGCTGACGATCAGCTATGCCGATGACGGCGCGGGCGGCATCAATGCGCAGGTCGACCGCATCGGCGCCGACGACAAGGCGACGACGCAGACATGGGCGTTCAAGCCCGCGCCGCCACGGCCCTGACCCTATTTCGCCATCGCGCGCAGCATCCACGCCGTCTTCTCGGCGACGGCGATACGTTGCGTCATGAGATCCGCCGATGCCTGGTCGCCGGCTTCCTCGGCGGCCTTCAGCGCAGCGCGGGCCGAGCGGGCGAGCAATTCATTGCCCTCGACGAGGTTGGCGATCATGGTCTTTGCATCCGGCACGCCCTTGTCGGGCGGCAGCTGCGACCTGGCGCCGATCTGCTCGCCGACCGGCGCATATTCGCCCAGCGAGCGGATGCGTTCGGCGATGAGGTCCAGCGACATCCAGAGATCGTTGTACTGCGTCTCGAACATGAGATGGAGGGTGTTGAACAGCGGGCCCTCGACATTCCAGTGATAGCCGTGCGTCTTGAGGTAGAGCCCGTAGGTATCGCCAAGCACCTGCGCAAGCGCGCCGGCGACCTTCTTGCGCGCCCCGGTCTCGATGCCGATGTCGATGGCCATTCCTGCCTCCGGAACATGAGTCCAACGGTAGATAGGCGCGGTCCGGCCATTGACAACCGGGGCGGCGGACCGCCGCAACAGCCATCAGGCGGCGGCGAGCAGGCTTTCGAAAAGCTTCACGCCGTCATTGCCGCCTTCCTGGCCGGCCATCGCGCGTTCCGGATGCGGCATCATGCCCAGCACACGGCCGTTTTCGGAGAGGATGCCCGCAATGTCGCGCGCCGAACCGTTCGGATTGCCGACATAGCGGAAGGCGACCCGGCCCTCGCCTTCCAGCCGGTCGAGCGTTTCGGCGTCGGCGTGGAAATTGCCGTCATGGTGGGCGATGGGGAAGCAGACCTCGCGCTGGTCCCTGTAACCCGCCGTGAAGGCCGAAGCGTTGCTGGCGATGGCCAGCCTCTGGGGCCGGCAGACGAAATTGAGCGAGGCGTTGCGCAGAAGCACGCCAGGGAGGAGGCCCAGCTCGGTCGCCACCTGGAAGCCGTTGCAGATGGCCAGCACATAGCCGCCCCGCGCCGCGTGGGCGCGGATCGCCGCGCCGATGGGGGAGACCGCCGCCATGGCGCCGGAGCGGAGATAGTCGCCATAGGAGAAGCCGCCCGGAAGGACCGCCAGGTCCAGCCCCTCCGGCAGCTTGCCCTCCTTGTGCCAGACCATCGCCGGATCAACGCCCGTGACCTGTTTCAGGGCCATGCGCGCGTCGCGGTCGCAATTCGAGCCGGGAAAAACGATGACGGCGGACTTCATGACGGACATTCCCTTCGCGCGGGCCGTCTAGCAGCTTTCGGGACGAGTCGCGAGGGCGTGGGCAGGGCTGCGTTGACCCCCTCCCGGCGGGAGCCTAGCGTCGAGGCAGTCAAGCCAAGGGGATCGCCATGCGCACAGCCTTTTCCCTCATCGCCCTTACCGGCATCGCGCTCGCCGCCCTGGCCGCGACCGGATGCGCCACGCAGAAGATCTATGAAACCACGCTGAATGTCTGCTCCAGCGGCAACGGGACGGTGAAGTCGGCCAGCGTGGTCAAGTCCAGCGGCGACCCGGCGATCGACCGCAACGCCGTCGACAAGGTGACACAGGGGCTGGTGTATGCGGAGAGCGCCGATCTCACCTGCCGCCCGGTGACGGTGGAGCACAGGGTGACGGGCGAGGTCTGACCGGCCAGACGTCACTTGTAGAAGATCACCCCGGCGCCGAGCGCGATGAGCGCGAAGCCGAGGGCGTGTTTCCACGTCAGCGGCTCGCCCAGCACCCAGACGGAGAAACCGGCGAAGACAAGGAGGGTGATGACCTCCTGCATCGTCTTGAGTTCGGCGGCCGAATAGACCGCGTGGCCGATGCGGTTGGCGGGCACGGCCATGCAGTATTCGATGAGGGCGATGCCCCAGCTGGCGAGGATCGCCCAGTGGAGCGGGGACTCCCTGAATTTCAGATGCCCGTACCACGCGATGGTCATGAACAGGTTGGAGCCGATCAGCAGCGCGATGGGCGCCCAGTGTGCGGTGGTCATGAAAATCCCGTCAGGCAGAGTTTCCCGATTTTCGCCCGATTCCGGGCCCACGGGAGAGTCGGCGGCCCGGCGCCCATGCTTGCAGAACGCCGGCCGCCGCGCCATCCTTGGCGCCAAACCTGTTCAGGGGACGCATATGCGCAAACTCTTCCTCGCTGTCGTGCTCGCCGCTCCGCTGCTGGCGTCGGCCTGCAACACGATCGCCGGTCTGGGCAAGGACGTCCAGGCAGTCGGCGACGTGATGACGGACTCCGCCGAGAAGACGAAATAGGCGCCCTATACGATCTCGATCGCGTAGCGTTCGACGACGGTGTTGGCGAGCAGCGCCTCGCACATTTCCTTCACGCGTCGTTCGGCGTCGGCCTTCGAGAGGCCGTCGGCCAGGTCCAGCTCGATCGTCTTCCCGCAGCGCACGCTTTCGACCTCGCCGAAACCGAGGCGACGCAGCGCGTCGCCCACCGCCTTGCCCTGCGGGTCGAGGACGCCGGCCTTGAGGCTCACATGGACTTTCGCGCGCATCGGCAGGCTACTTTCCGTTGAAGGAGAGGATTTCCGCCCCGCCGCCTTCCTTGATGATTCCAAGGCGCCGCGCAACCTCGGCGTAGGCTTCGGTGACGCCGCCAAGATCGCGGCGGAAGCGGTCCTTGTCGAGCTTCTCGCCCGTGGCCATGTCCCACAGGCGGCAGCTGTCCGGGCTGATCTCGTCGGCGAGGACCGTGCGGACCATGTCGCCCTCGTAGAGGCGGCCGA
>CAZTMG010000114.1:0-5019 GCA_964614815.1 uncultured Rhizobium sp.
CCGTCGGGCTCGGCCCCATGAGCGTCGATCCATGGGTCCAGCGCGAAGGCATCGGCAAGCAGCTCGTGCTCGCCGGCCTCACCATGCTGCGTGACATGAACGCGCCCATCGTCTTCGTCATGGGCCATGCTGACTACTATCCGAAATTCGGCTTCACCCGCGAAGCGGCCGAGCCTTTCCAGACCTCGCTCAAGGGGCCGAACTTCTTCGCCCTGCGTCTCCGATACGGCCCGCCCATGTCGGGGGAGCTGATCTTCCCCTCCGCCTTCGGGATCGATGCGTGAGCCGCTACAAACTCATCATCGAATATGACGGCGCCGCCTTCTCCGGCTGGCAGCGGCAGGAGGCCGCGCCCTCCGTGCAGCAGTGTCTGGAGGAAGCCGCCGGGGCGCTTGATGGCGCGCCGGTCGCCGTCATCGGCGCCGGGCGAACGGATGCGGGCGTCCATGCCTATGGCCAGGTCGCCCATCTCGATCTCGCGAAGCCGATCCGCGCCGACAAGGTGCGCGATGCGCTCAATGCGCACCTGCGCCCCCATCCCGTCGCCGTTCTCGCGGCGTTCGATGTTGCTCCCGATTTCCATGCCCGCTTCGACGCCACGTCGCGCAGCTACATCTACCGCATCGTCAATCGCCGCGCCGATCTCACGCTCGACCGCAACCGCGCCTGGCGCGTGCCTGCGCCGCTCGACGCCGACGCCATGCATGCAGCCGCCCAGGCCCTGGTCGGGCGCCACGACTTCTCCACCTTCCGCGACAGCCAGTGCCAGGCCGACAGTCCTGTAAAGACGCTCGATCTCATCCGCGTGTCGCGCCAGGTCGACGAGATCGTGGTCCAGACCGCCGCGCGATCTTTTCTCCACCGCCAGGTCCGCTCCATGGTCGGCTCCCTTGTCGAGGTCGGTCGCGGCCGCCAGCCCGTCCGCTGGATCGCCGACATCCTCGAGGCGGCCGACCGCACCCAATGCGGACCCGTCGCCCCCGCCGACGGGCTTTATCTCGCGTCGGTCTCCTATGCGCCGCGTAGCGCATAGGGCGCATCATCCACGCCCTGTCGCGTCCGCGCGTCAGTAGTCCTTCTTCCACCGCACGGCGATCTTCGTGTCGCCATTCCCATCGGCGGATGAGATGATCGAGACGCCGTCGGAAGGCTCCCATTCCACTTCCGCGCCGACGCCGCCAGCGCCGCCCGCGCCGACCTGCAGGTACACGTTTTCCGCCACATACTTGCCTGCCGAAACGGTCGCGAGTCCCTCCTCTGCGCCGATGGTCACGCGGTCCAGTCCTGTCGCCTGCCGCACCAGGCCCGCCGGATCGAAGCCCGCCTGTCCGCCGGCGAGCTGCGCGAGACCGGCCGCAAGCTGCGCCGCCTCGAAGGCCGAGAGTTGTGCGGCCGAACGCCCGAACAGGATTCGCGACAGCACCTCGTCCTGCGGCAGGGCAGGCGTCGATTCCAGCTTGAACTCCGGATCGACGGGCGTGCCTGTGACGCGCACGCTGACCGTGATGTCCGCCGTCGTCCGCGTCGCCGCGATGTCGATGCGCGCCATGCGGATCGGCCCGTCGAGCGTGATCGTTCCCGCCCCAAACGCGAAGCGCCGGCCCGCCAGGTCGAGATCGCCGCGCTCCAGGGTCGCCGTCCCGGCAAACACCGGATCGGCGATCGGTCCGGTGACATGCAGGTTTGCGCCCCATTCCGTATCGAGACCCCGGCCGAACACCATGATCCGTCGCGGCGCGGAGACGCGCACGTCCAGTTCCACCGGCCGCGCCCATGGCGGCGCTTCTTCGCTTGCCGCATCCGCGTCTTCCACATTGGGGAAGTTCACGCGCCGGAGGCCCGGCAGGGTGGGAATCGTCGCCGACGCCGGCTGCTCGATCGAGATGCGCGCCTGCGCGATCGCGAAGTCACCCGTGACCTCGATCGCCCTCTCGCCCATCCGCACGGCGCCATCGCCCGTCAGCACCACGAGCCGGTCGTCGCGCCCCAGCGCCCGGAGGTTCTCCACGCGGAAGCTGATGCCGCCCTTCAGGCCGCCATTCCAGGCGACCTGCCCGTCGCCCGTCAATCGCCCGCCCGCGCCATCGTGCGCCGAGAGGCCAGTGATCCGCGCCGAGTTCTGGTCGAACACCCCCCTCGCCGTGATGCCGCGCAGCGCAAGGCCCGTCTCTCCATGCTCATAGGCGCCGTCCGTGACGTCGACATTGCCGTCCAGCATTGGCCGCGCCAGCGTTCCCGCCGCCCGCAGGTTCGCGGTCAACTGCCCGCGCAAGGACTGGTCCTCCGGCCCGAACAGCGCCCACAGCTGTTCGGCGCGGCCGCTGAGATCCAGGTCCGCCGCCATCATGCGCGTGTCGTCGACGCTGATCGCAAAGCCTTCGCCGTCCCTTGTGGGAAGGGTTGAAGCCGCCTTGAGACTGAACCCCTGCCCCGATCCGGTCAGCCGCGATGTCAGGACTCCCTCCCGCAGCACCGCCTGCAGGTCCAGCGAAACCGGGTTCGCCGTCACCCCCACCGGATTCGCATCGGTCACGGTCAGCCGCATCTCGCCAGCCGCCGGCGCGCCGACCGGATTGCTGAATGTCGCAAGGCCCGTCGCGACGCCCTGGATCGGCGTGATCCGCGCCAGACGCGAAAGTCCGCGCAGGTTCACCCGCTGCAGCTCGATCCGCGCCGTCGCTGCCGCGGCCGTGGCTCCCAGATCCACATCGATCTCGCCGCTCAGGGCCCGGAATGCGGCATCCAGCGACCAGCCATCCTCGCCATGACGCCAGATCGCCGGCCGCGCCGTCGACACGGGAAGCTCGTCCACCGCGCCCTCCAGCACCGCCTCGCCGGCCCACACATCGCCCTCGCGCGCGCCGGTCGCCCTCATGTCCAGATCCAGCGGCGCGCCCAGCGACCCCGTCGCGCTTGCCGTCAGCGTGGCGCGCCCGTCTGCCGCGTCGAGATCGAAGGATACAACAGACATGCGCAACGCCGCGCTGCGCAGGTCGCTCAGCCGTCCATTCACGTCGAGAGCAAGCTCCTCGCCCATCCGCACGGCGCCGCTCGCCGACAGCGAGCCCCGCTCGAGGCCGGCGATCCCCGCCAGCGGTCCACGCGCGGTGAAGGTCATCGCCATGCCGTCATCGCCCACCGCGAGACGCGGCGAGGCGAATTGCAGCTCGCCGAGGCTTGCCGCCAGGTTGCTGATGCGCCATTCGCCTTCGCCGGAGGAGACTTGTCCGCCGGCGCGGAACGGCCCTATCTCGGATCGCCCGGCCAGCGCAAACCGTCCGGTTACCGCCTGGCCCAGCCGCGCCTCCGCCGTACCGCCGATATCGCGCACCGCGACGCCC
This sequence comes from uncultured Rhizobium sp., assembly GCA_964614815.1. Classification (GTDB taxonomy): domain Bacteria; phylum Pseudomonadota; class Alphaproteobacteria; order Caulobacterales; family Hyphomonadaceae; genus UBA7672. The sequence continues at coordinate 3,342 of CAZTMG010000114.1, forward strand.
GCAGCGATCACCGTCATGTCGTCGATCCGCAGGCCGATCCTTGGGGCCTGGATGCTGCCTGCGATTTCCGCCGTGAAACGCGCGGTTGTCACATCCGCCGCGCCGAGGTTCAGCGGCCGCTTCAGCACGCCATTGGCCTGGCCCCGTATCGCTCCCGTGTCCGTGACGCGGCCCGTCATGGCGGCTTGAAGACCCGCGGCCTGCAGCGAGCCGGATTCGATCGCAAACCGTCCCCCGCTCACCACGCCTGCCAGCCTCACCCGCGGCGCCGGTCCCACAAGGCTGGCCAGCGTCTCCACGTGCGAGGACACGCCGCGCCCTTCCAGCTCAGCCGAAATGCGGAGCGGCGACCGGAACGAACCCGCCTTCAGGCTCCAGCGTCCCTGCGTCGCGCCGGCCAGCGGCGACACATCTCCCAGCCGCTCCAGACGCACGGAGCCCTGGAAGTCCATCGCGCCGCTGCGCGTGCTGTAATGGCCGCGCGCCGCAACCGAACCCGGCGCGCCGTCCACCTGCGATCCATGAATCTCCACAAGGCCGGTGCGAAGGTTCATCTCGCCCCGCACGCTTGCCGAATAGCTGGCCGATCCCAGGCCGGGCAGGGCGTCAATGCGGCCTCCCTCGATCCGCGCGCCCGACGTCCGCCAGGCGACCACGGAGCGGGAAAAGTTCACGGACAGGGGAGCAGTCACGCGCGATGCCCGTCCAGACGGCCAGACGACGTTGGAGAGGCTCGCCTCGCCACGCCAGTCAACGCCCGTGACGCCAAAGCTCAGCATGCCGGAGCCGCTCGCCCGGCCGGCCAGCGGCGAAGCCGCCATCGCGAGATCCACATTGTCGAACCGTATCGCCAGATCCATCGGCGCCGTCATGGTCTTGAAATTGACGGGCGCATCCGCCTCCACCAGGCCCGCCGGCGCCGTCAGACGCGCCTTGACCGGCGCCTGCTCAAGATTCGAGAGATCCGCGGTCGCCGCCAGCTCCAGCGGACCGCCGGCCCGCGCATCCAGCTCCGCCAGCAACGGCCACTGGCCTGCGTCCAGCCGAACGGTGAGATTCGCCGCCGCGCCCTGCCGCGAGATGCTGAAGCTCGCCGTCTCGACATCGCCGAACCGCAGCATTCCCTTGCTGGCGAATGTCTCGATCGTTCCGGCGGCGTCGCCGATGAACCTGACCGGCTTTTCATCCGGCGCCTGCAGCAGGGCCGCGACCAGGCCGCCCGGCGGACCCGACAGCGCCGCCTTGAGGTCTCCCGCCGCCGACCACTCCGCGTGGATGTTGGCGGCGTCCGCCGGTCCCGATACAGGGGCCAGAACCAGCCGCGCGAAGCCGGATCCGTCCCGCGGACGCGCTGCCGCGCCGTTGATCCTGTACCGCGCCTCGATGCCGATGACGGGCTCGGCCAGGCGCAGGTCGCCCACCGAGACCTCGTCCAGCCGCAGGCCTATATCCGGCGGCGGAGTTTCCTCCTGCTGCATCGCCAGGAGCGGACGACGCAGCACGTCGACGGTGCGGATGTTGATCCTGGCGATTTCCAGTTCGCCGGCGAACAGCGCCGTGGGGGTCCATTCCACGAGCGCCTCGCGCGCCCGCAGCCACACGCCTTCATCGTCAACCAGCGCAATGTCCGCCAGCGTCGCCGCTGCCAGCGGATCGCCCTTGAGGCCAGACAGCCGCA
>CAZTMG010000114.1:5068-9242 GCA_964614815.1 uncultured Rhizobium sp.
GCCATCGCTGGTGATCCAGAAGCGCAGCGCGACCGCCGCCGCGAACAGCGCCAGCACGGCGACCATCAGCCCGAGGGCGATGCGCAGCCAGAGGGGGTGTCGCCTGCGTTTCGCGCGTTCCATCAGAAGGCCTGCCCGATGGAAATATAGATCTGGAAGTCGGCGTCGCCCTCCGCCTTGTTCAGCGGAACTGCGATATCCGCGCGAAGGGGGCCGAAGGCCGTATAGTAGCGAACGCCCAGGCCGGCGCCGAGCCGCATCGCCTCGATCGGCGGCTCGGCATTGTCGCCCGCCGCGCCCGCGTCGATGAAGGCGACATAGCCAAGCGTGTCCGTGGCCCGATAGCGGATCTCGGCGCTCGTCTCGACAAGCGAACGGCCGCCCGTCGGCAGGTTCGTGACGGGATCGCGGGGCGACAGCGCCTGATATTCGTAGCCCCGCACCGATCCGCCCCCGCCGGCGAAGAAGAGGCGGTCGGGCGGCGCGCCGTTTGCGCCTGCGATCGTGCCGATGCGCCCACGCACGGCGCCGACAAATGCGTCGGTTCCAAAGCTCGAATAAAGGCTCGCTTCGCCGCTGATGCGCGTGAAGCCGATATTCGTGTCGCCCCAGGTGACGCCCGGCTCGATGGCAAGGCGCGCGCGCAGGCCATTGGCCGGATCGAGTATGTCGCGCACGCCGACATACTCCGCCGTGGCGCTTCCCGACAGGATGTAGACATCGCGTCGCCCGGCGCCGAGGGTCCGCGTCCGCTGGTCCGCGATGCTGGCGAATCCGAAAGCGACGCCGAGCGACCCCCGAACGCGGGGCGATACCTGCTCCTCGAGCGCCGCTGAGATGTTGGCCCCGGTCTGGTCGAACGCATCCGTCTCGAAGTCCTCCAGGTCGGCGTTCACGGAAAGGATACGGCCATACTTGCCGATGTGGGGAAGGCGATAGGTCGCGCCGAGGCGCCGTTCCAGGGTCGCCAACTGGCCCGACACGGTCAGCGAGTCGCCCCAGCCGCTCCAGTTGCGCAGCTGCCATTCCGCGTCGAGGCCATAGCCGTTGCTGGTCGAGGCGGATGCGCCAACCGCGATCGTGCGCCGCTTGCGCTCGGTCACCTCGACAAGGACGTCACGCCGCGCGCCTCCATCAGTGTCGGTATCGTCGGCGCCGCCGAGACGAACCGCAGTCGTGGCAAACAGCCCCGTCTCGGCCAGCCGCCCGCGGAACTCGTCCATCCGGGCCGGCGTCACGCGCTCGCCTTCCTTCCACGGACGCAGGCTGGCGATGAACTCCTGCCTTGTGGCGCCGAGGCCCGAGACGCTGAGATCGCCGAAGGAGGCGCGGCGGCCGGGGCGCAGGCGGAATTCCAGCTCGACCGTTCCGGCCTTCGCGTCCGCCAACGCATCGACGGGATCGGCCGCAGCGTCGGGGTAGCCGGCATTGCGCAGCCGCGCGACCAGGGCGTCGCCAGTCTCGATCACCGGCTGCGCCCGCGCCGGCGCGCCGTCGTCGAGCGGGGCGAGCAGGGTTTCCAGTTCAGCCTGCGTCGCGGCGTCCGGCGCCTCGCCGATGTAGGCGATCCTGTGGGCAGCGTAGACGAACAGCGGACCCGCATTCACACGCACGCCGCGGAAGAAGACGTTCTGTCCCTCCGCGAAGGGCTCGACTTCGGCCTGCAAGTAGCCCTCGGATTCGAGGAATGTCGAAACGACCTGGGCGGCGCGTTCGGCCTGGCGACGCGCATCGAACAGTGTTTCGGGAACCGGCTCCTCGCGCTGCAGGACTTTCAGCGCATCGTTCAGGCCGGGGGGCACGCCTTGAACCGGAACTCGGCCGGCGTCGGACGACCCCTTGAACGCCTCGCCCTGGGCCAGCGCAGGCTGAACGGCCGGGGCGGCAAGCAGCACGCACGCAAACAGCGCCAGGGCCCAAACCGCCCTGACGGGCCGACCGCGATGTCGTCCGCTGAACGCCATTCACACACTCAACGCCCGATCCCCTCGCAGGGATCCGTTTACCAGGACCGCCGCCATGTCCGCGGCTGCGCTTTGCAAAGCAAGCTATACGCCGCGGCTTTCTCGTGGCGGCGCGGGATTCACCAACAAGGCGAAGGCAGCGCGGGGATGTGTCGCCAGGGATCAGGCGGCGGCGAAATAGCGGGCCAGCACCCGGTAATATATCCGGCAGAGTGTTTCGATTTCGTCGATCGGGATGTGTTCGTCGACCTTGTGCGCCATCTCGTTCCTTACGCCGAGTTCGGCCACAGGACACACATCCTTGATGTAGCGTGCGTCGGACGTTCCGCCCCCGGTTGTAAGGTCGGGTTTACGACCCGTTTCCGCCTCGACGGCGCCGGTGATGATGTCGGTGAGCTTGCCCGGCTTGGTATAGAACGCCTCGCCCGTCACGCGCATCTCGAGACTCAGGGTCACGCCGTCGCGCCCGCCGCCGACGAGCTGCTGGAGGCGCGCCATCAGGTCCGCGCCCGTGTGGTTGGGATTGAAGCGGATATTGAATTTCGCGACGGCCTGCGCGGGAATCACATTGTGCGCGGGGTTGCCGACATCGATCGTGGTGATCTCGAGATTCGAGGGCTGGAAGCCCGGGCTGCCATTGTCCAGCTTCAGCTCGCGCAGCTTTTGCAGCGCATCGAGCAGCACCGGCATTGGATTGGCCGACTTCTCCGGATAGGCCGCATGCCCCTGCCTGCCGACCGCCTTCAGCACGGCGTTCAGCGATCCGCGTCGTCCATTCTTCACGATGTCCGCGATACGCTCCTCCGAAGTCGGTTCGCCGACAAGGCAGTGGTCAAGCACCTCGCCATCCGCGATGACGGCCGGCAGCAGCCGGCGTGTGCCATGAAGTCCCGGTCCCTCCTCGTCGCCCGTGATGAGCAGCGAGATCGAGCCCTGGGGCATGCCATGGTCCGCGATGTAGCGCGCCGTTGCGCTGACGAAGGCGGCGATGGCGCCCTTCATGTCTGACGCGCCGCGCCCGTACAGAATGCCGTTCCGCACTTCGGCACCGAATGGGTCGACCGTCCAGCCCGCGGCGTCGCCTACCGGCACGACATCCGTATGGCCTGCGAAACAGAAATTCGGCGCGGACCCGCCCAGCCGCGCATAAAGATTGTCCACACCCTCGAACGGATAGCGCCTGATCCGGAAACCCAGCGATTCCAGCGCCTCGGCCAGGACGTCCTGCGCGCCATCGTGACAGGGGTTCACCGTGGGCTGACGGATCAGGGCCTGGGCCAGGGCGATGGGATCATGCAGCGTCTCGGTCATGCTCCGGGGTTTAGCCCGCCGGCCGGGGGCTGGGAAGGAACCGGCCGATCCTCCGCGTCAGGGTCAGGTCACGGCTTGCCCGGAGCATCCTGTCGCCGGTAATACGGTTAATGAGAGCGGGCTGTGGAAAACCCGGCCCGAATCGTCTGGGGAAACGATGGGAAAAACCCCGTCTGGTTCCAATCCCTTCGACCGTCGCGCCGCGCCGGTAAAGACCAAGCTTGGCCGCAAGCCGGACCGGTTCAAACCTCAGCCGAAACCCGACAGGGCGACCCGTGCCGCCGCCCCGGTCGACGCCTTCGGCGCAGCGGCGAGGACCACGAACACGAAGTCGTCCCCGCTCGTCAGGCCGGTCGCCAAGACTGACTTGCTTGCCGGGGTCGGCAAGGCAAGGCCCGCCGCGAAGCCGAGGATCGCGCGGCCGCTTGCCGGGCCGCAACCCGTGGCGTCCGTCCCGGGCCGTTCCGAGCAGGCAAAACCAGGATCCGCGATGGTCCTGTTCGCGCGCAAGCCGGCCGCGGTCAGGCTCGCCTCCGCCTTCGGAACGCCCCGGCCGAAGGCAAAACACGCCCTGTCCAAATCGACCGGGGCGATGCGCCGCCCGCCCTCTGCAAAACCGTCGAAGGAGGTGGAGCCAGCTGCTCTCACGGCGCCGCGCGATCCCGGTCCCGATGCGCCGGCGGAAGCTGCAGCGCCCCTTTCTTCCCCCGTCGCGGCCGAGCCCCCCCGCGCACCGCTTCATGTGGTGTCCAGGCGGCCAAGCCAGGCGGACCGCGCGCCGCCACGGTCGCCAGGCTTGCGCCCGGTCCTCCGCACATCCTCGCTCGTCCTCGTCTCCGGTGCGGGCGCGATGACGGCCAGCAATGCCGATGCCGAGGTGCTCGAAAAGCCCGGCGTCG
>CAZTMG010000115.1:0-9240 GCA_964614815.1 uncultured Rhizobium sp.
ACAATTCGTAGCCAACGCAAAATCCCGATTCACGTTATTCGCCCGCCGCTCTAGCAGGTCCGGACGACGCCCCGGAACGTCCGGCGGGACGCGTCCGCCGGACACAGCGCCAGGGCGGCGCGGGAAACCGGGATCAGGCGGCGGAAAGGTCGGCGAGGAAGCGCCTGGCGTTCTGCGTCATGCGGGCGGATCGCTCCGCCAGTTCCTGGGCGGCTTTCAGCATGGTCTGCGAGGCGGACGCATTCTCGCGAGCGCCGTCCGACAGCTTGACCACGGACTTGGCGGCTTGCGCCGCGCCATCCGAAGCCTCGTTGACATTGCGGGCGATTTCGTTGGTGGCCTGGCTCTGCTGGCTGACCGAGACCGCGATGGAGCGGGCGATCTCGCTGACGCGGCGGGTCGTCTGGCCGACCCCGCCGATGGCGGTCAGGCCCGCCTCGGCGGCCTTCTGGATCTGGTCGATGCGCTGGCGGATCTCGTCGGTGGCGCGCGCCGTCTGGCTGGCCAGCGTCTTCACCTCGGCGGCGACGACGGCGAAACCCCGGCCGGCATCGCCCGCGCGCGAGGCCTCAATCGTGGCGTTGAGGGCAAGCAGGTTGGTCTGCGTCGCGATGGCGTTGATGAGTTCGACCACTTCGCCGATCTGCGTGGCCGAGCGGGTCAGCTCCTGCATCGCTGCATTGGTTGCGTCGAGCTCGGTGACGGCGCCTTCTGAGATCTGGACCGAGAGCGAAGCCTGGTTGCCAATCTCCTCGATGGAAGCGCCCAGCTCGACGGCGGCGGCCGCGACATTGCTGACGTTGGAGGTGGAGGCCTGGATCGTGTCCGCCGCGGTCTGGGAATAGCGGCCGTTCGATTCGGCAAGGTCGAGCTGCGAACGGCAGGTGCGCGTGAGATCCTCGGCCGAGGCGGAAAGCTCGTTCAGCATGGCCTGCACCTCGCCCTGGAAGCGTTCGGCGAGCGCGGCGACCTGCTGGGCGCGCTTCTGGTTCAGCTCGGCCTGGGCCTGCTGCGCCTCGACCAGGCGCTGGCGCTCCACCGCATTGTCGCGGAAGACGTTGAGGCTCTCCACCACTGCGCCGAGTTCATCGGCGCGCGCAAGGCCGGCAATGTCGACGTCCAGCCTGCCCCGTGCGAGGTCGCGCGTGGTTTCGGCGATCCGGCGCACGCCGGTGGCTGTGGTTCGCGCGGTGACGAAAGCCACAGCAAGCGCCACGAGGGCGAATGCGACGGCAAGCCCGACGATCAGCATTTCGGCCCAGGCCTGCGTGGTGTTGGCGGCTTCGGCGTTGGCGTTGGCGGCCGCAACCTGCAGGTTGATGATCTCGTCCGAGAGTTCGGTGAGGCGCGAATAGTCCTCGTCGAACTGTTCGAGGAAACCGACGACGCTGGCGAAATCGTCCTGGACGATGGCGGCGAGGAAATCGAGACCTTCGTTGAAATTCTCGAGGCGGCTGACCATTTCGTCGACCAGGGCCTTCTGTTTCGGGTCGGCCAGGCGCTCGCGGGCGTCGGTCGCCTCGGCCACCAGCCTGTCGACGCCGGCCTTAACCTCCTGGACGGCGGAGGAGGCGTCGACTGTCGAATCGACCGCCTTGCCGGTGAGCGCGCGGTAGAGGTCGGCGTTCACGGAGCGGATTTCCGCCTTGATGGCGCCGAAGCGCACGGCTTCCGGCAGGCGGTTCGCATTGAGGTCCTGGATCGTGGCGCCGCTGGTCTTCAGCGCGAAGACAGAGCCGGCCGCAAGGGCCGCAAGCAGGGCGATGGCGATGGCCGCCGGGACCATGAATTTCGCCATGAACGGCCAGTTCCTGATGCCGTTTGAGCCGAACGACCCGACGCCTTCTGTCGCAGACATGCCTGTTCCCGTAAGAGTGTCCATCCCGTCCCGCGGGCCGGGCGCGCCACCCCGTGACGCGCTTGTCGCCCCCGATTGCTTAAGTTAGAGCGCAGTTCCGTTGACAACGCGCTAATGCGTCGGAAAGCAATGCGGCGGCGCGCTGTCAGCGGCCGCCGCATGTTTTCGGCTTTGGCAGTCCGTGTGAACGCCTCAGCGGGCCGCGAGCGTGATGTTCTTGGCGGCGGCTGCGTCCTTAAGCTTGTCGCTCACGCGCTTCAGGTCGACCGTGCCGCCATTGGCGGAGACGACGCCCTCGCCCTCGACCCAGTTGTAGCCGTCGGCGCCCATGAAATTGTACTTGTACTTGACTTCAAAGGTGTCGCCCTTCGTGCGGCAGGCGGAGAGGTTCATCATCTCCTTGCCTTGCACCGCCATGACCTTCTCGACATGCGCGCGGGTCAGGTCGGCGGCGGCCTTGCCCGCCAGCTCGGCTTCCTTGGCGTTGCAGTCGCCAGCCAGCGCCGCCGGGGCGGCGAACGAAACGGCGGCAGCCAGAACAAGGACTTTCTTCAGCATCGGGTTCTCCAGGATGTCGCCAGCTTCTGCGGCGCTGCGATGGACATGCTTATGCCGCAGAGCCGATAATCCCCGGTAAACTGGAACCTTTGGATCGCTAAGATTCGTGACGATTCTGGCGGGATGACAGGATGTCGAGGCTTCGCTAACCATCCCCCCGACCTGACAGCGGAGTTCGCCGACCATGAAAGCCGTCCTTTCCAAGGCCCCGGGCCTGCCCGACACGCTGGTGCTGGAGGATGTGCCCTCGCCTGCGCCCGGAAAGGGCGAACTCGTCGTCTCGGTGAAGGCGGTGGGCGTCAACTTTCCCGACTTCCTGATCATCCAGGACATGTACCAGTACAAGCCGCCGCGGCCCTTCTCGCCCGGCGGAGAAATCTCCGGCGTGGTGAAGGCGGTTGGCGATGGCGTCACGGCGTTCAAGGTCGGCGACAAGGTTTTCGGCTCGACCGGCGCCGGCGGCATGGCCGAGGAGATCCTCGTGCCTGCAAGCCGCATGAACCTGCTGCCGGACTTCATGCCGTTCGAGGACGCCGCCGCCCTGCTGATGACCTACGGCACCTCCCACTATGCGCTGAAGGATCGCGCGAACATCAAGCCGGGCGAGACGCTGCTGGTTCTGGGCGCCGCCGGCGGCGTCGGCCTTGCCGCGGTGGAGCTGGGCAAGGCGATGGGCGCGACCGTGATCGCGGCGGCCTCCAGCCAGGAGAAGGTGGACTTCTGCCTCTCCAAGGGCGCGGACAAGGGCCTTGTCTATCCCGAGAACCCGCTGAGCCGCGAGCAGCAGAAGGAGCTGTCGGACAGGATCAAGGAGCTGGGCGGCGGCGGCGTCGACGTGGTCTATGACGGCGTCGGCGGCGACTATGCCGAACCCGCCGTCAGGGCGCTCAACTGGGACGGGCGCTTCCTCGTGATCGGCTTCCCTGCCGGCATCCCGAAACTGCCGCTGAACCTCACCCTTCTGAAATCCTGCCAGATCGTAGGCGTTTTCTGGGGCGCCTTCGTGGCGCGCGATCCCAAGGGTCACGCCGCAAACCTGCAGGACCTGTTCCGGCTATACCGCGAAGGCAGGATCAAGCCGCACATTTCCAGCCGCTATCCGCTGGAGCGCGCCGCGGACGCCATCAGGGAGCTGTCGGAGCGCCGCGCGAAAGGCAAAGTTGTCATCACGATCTGAAGCTGCGAGTTTCGGACCCGCTCGATCCGGGCGCCATGACAGGAGGGGAGTACAGATGCCGAACCGTATCGCCATGATGGCCGCCGCGGGACTCCTGGCTGCCGCCTGCGCGTCCAACCCTGCGGCGGGTCCGTCCGGAGCGGCGCCGTCAAGCCCGTCGGCGGCCCCTGCCCCGTCGGTCCCGTCGGGAACGGCGACGCTGATGAACATGGCGGGGTCCACCGTCTGGATCGCGGAAGAGAAGCTGATCCCCGATGATCCTGTGATGGCGCTGGTCAACTCGGGCGTCAACGACACCGACCTGTCGGTCGGCGTCGCCGCCGTGTGCAAGGCGGCCAACGGCGACATCTCGCTGCGACTCGGCAAGCAGCCGGGAACGCGGCTGGGACAGACAGCGACGTTCAAGATCCGCTCGGGCCCCTCTGCGCGCGATGTCAGCGGCCGGTTCGAGGCCAGCCGGACTCCCGGCGAGACGGACTTCGTCTTTCCGATCACCTCGGCGGATCTGCTGGCCATCGGCCAGCCGGACATCGTGTCGTTCGTGTCGGATACGGGCGATGTGCAGTGGGCGCTGGTGAAGACCGCGGATGCACAGGTGCAGGCGCGCTATGTCGGCTCGCTCCGGAATTTCGCCAATGCGGCGCGTGATTTCATCACCTACTGCAATCCGAAATAGGCCCCCATCCAGACGCCGCGCAGCACGCGGCCCGGAGCGATGCTCCGGGCCTGTTGCATGCCGGAACGCCGCGCAGGCGCAGGCGCAGGCCTGGACCCGTCACTGCTGCGGCGGGCTTGCCGCCTTGATCTGCGCCGCATCCTCGTTGGCGCGATTGACGATGTAGGCGCGGATGGCCTCGGCGTCCGCCGGCGAGAGCGTCGCCCTGAAGCTGGCCATGCCGGCGGAAGCGTACTTGCCGTCCAGCACGATCTCGGCGAAGCCATCCTTCGTTGCGGGCGCGCGGGACCAGCGCAGGTCGGTGATCACGCCGCTCGAAACGACAAGGCCGCCATGACAGACCATGCAGTTGCGATCGTAGAGCACGCGGCCATGCTCGATCATCTGGGCGTTGCCGAAGTCCTCGGCGGGCGGGATCTTCTCCACCTCGTAGGGGAAGTAGGGCTCGAGCGCGGCGGCGCCGCCGATCTTGAACACCAGCACGCGGCCCATCTCGGGCGATCCGATCCGGGGAATGGCGTTGCCCCCGCCGGTAACGGGAAGCGCCGTGCCCCAGCCGGCCGTGACGGCGATGTACTGCTCGCCGTCGATCTCGTAACTGACCGGACCTGACATGGTCGGATATTGCGAGTCGAACTCCCACAGAGGCTGTCCGCCCCTGGCCGCATCATAGGCGCGGAACTTGCCGTCGAGGCTGCCCTGGAAGACGAGGCCGCCGGCCGTGGCCAGCACGCCGCCATTCCAGGCATTGGGATAATCGACGACCCATCGCGGCGCCTTGGCCACAGGGTCCCAGGCCACCAGCTGCCCCTTGAGGGCGGCGCGGGCGGCGAGGCGCTCGTTGAGCGTCGGCGTCGGGCCGGGCGCCGCGGCGAACTCGATGCCGGTGTTCCAGAAGCCGGGCCGGTAGGCGAAATCGCCCTGGTCGGCATAGACCTGCGGCAGGGTGTGCGCCGGAATGTAGACGAGGCCGGTGTCGGGGCTGTACGCCATCGGGTGCCAGTTGTGCGCGCCGAGCGGTCCCGGGATCACCATGAAGGGGCTCTCGAGATAGCGCGCTTCGGGCGCCTCGATCGGGCGGCCGGTCTTCAGGTCGACGCCCGACGCCCAGTTCACCTCCTTCTGGTACTTGTCGGCGGAGATCAGCTCGCCCGTCTCGCGGTCGAGCACGTAGAAGAATCCATTCTTGGGCGCCTGCATCGCGACCTTGCGGACCTTCCCGTTGATCTTGAGGTCGGCGAGGATGATGTGCTGCGTGGCGGTGTAGTCCCACGACTCGCCGGGCGTCGTCTGGTAGTGCCAGACATATTCGCCGGTGTCAGGCTTCAGCGCGAGGATGGAGGAGAGGAACAGGTTGTCCTTGCCTTCGGCGTCGCGGCGAAGGTGATTCCACGGGGTGCCGTTGCCGATGCCGACATAGAGGATGTCGAGTTCGGGGTCGTAGGCCATGGAATCCCAAGCCGTGCCCCCGCCGCCGGTTTTGGTCCATTCGCCCGTGTCGCCCCAGGTGGCGTTGGCCTTTTCGGCGAACACCTTGTCGGAAGCGGCGCCATCCGGCTGCTTGGTCGGGTTGGGCGTGGTGTAGAAGCGCCAGGCGAGCTTGCCGTCGTCGGCATTGTAGGCGGAGATGTAGCCGCGTACGCCGAACTCGGCCCCGCCATTGCCGATGATGACCTTGCCCTTGATGACGCGCGGCGCGCCGGTGATGGTGTAGGGCTTGGACTGGTCGACCGTCACGACCTCCCACACCGGCGTCTTGAGGCCGTCGACCACGCCGCCCGTGCGCGAGGCGTCGAGCGCGATGAGCCGGCCGTCGATGGTGCCGACGAACACCTTGCCGCCCCAGATGGCCACGCCCCGGTTGACGACGTCGCAGCAGGCGGAGACGCCGCGCGACCTGTCGACCTCGGGATCGTATTTCCACAGCCGTTCGCCGGTCTTTGCGTCATAGGCGTAGACGACCGACCAGGCCGAGGTGACATACATCACGCCGTCGACCACGATCGGCGTCGCCTCCATGCCGCGATTGGTGTCCAGCTGCGCCGCCCAGGCGAGGCCGAGCTTCTTCACCGTGGCGGTGTCGATCTGCTTCAGCGGGGAGAAGCGTTGTTCGGAATAGGTTCGGCCGTGGCTGATCCAGATGTCTGGTCGGCGGTCGGCGGCGGCGATCGCCTCGCCATCGACATCGGCGGCGGTGATCGGCGGAAGGGGCGCATTCGCCTCGCCGCACGCCGCCAGCAACAGAAGGGCCGCGCCGCCCAGCATGGCGCCAAACCGTCTCATCCCATCCTCCCTCGCGTCCTGTCTGCGGACATCGGGACTGTTTCAGCACTCTTGGGGCGCTTTGCAAAGTGGCGCTGCGGAAACAGGCCGGCGTCCAGCCGGGCGCGAGGTCATTTGGCGGCGGACCCGCGGGGATGTGGGCGTCTTGCGGCAGGCGGCGCGGGCGCGGCTCCGGTCAGGCTTTCGCCTGCGCCATGATGGCGAGCGGGCGGCCCTCATTGTCGGAAAGGAAGGCCATCCATTCTTCCGTACCGTCATCATGCCGGTGGATCATGTGCGGGGCATGGGTGAACACGACGCCGCGCGCGGTCATCTGCTCGTGCGCCGTGCGGATGTCCGGCACGCGGAAATAGAGGATGGACTCCGAGGGCGTTCCCTCGCCTTCCGACAGGAACAGGCGAACGCCGCCGCAATCATAGAAGGCCAGGTTGCCGAAGGAATAGAGATGCCGGAGACCCAGCACCTCGCCATACCAGGCGCGGGCTGCGGCGATATCGGACACGGTGCGGGCGATCTGGCCGATGGGGCCAAGGACGAGCGGGGCTTGCATGGCGGGCTCCTGTCTTGAAAGGGCGCTGTCGCGGCGGACGCCGGACCACAGGCGCAGCTCGGCGCGGCTTGCGAAGCCAAGCTTGGCGAGCGCGTTGGCGACGTGGAACTTCACGGCGTCGGGGCTGACGCCCTGGCGCTCCGCGATCTCGCGATTGGTGAGACCGTGCCGGACGAACTCGACGGTGCGCCATTCGGCGGGCGTCAGGAGATCGTCATGGGGCGGGCGGCCGCGTGTCATGCCGCGCGTTCTGCCACAGGCGGCCGCGAATTACCCTACCCGGCCATCCGGTCGAGATCGGCGAGGATATCGCCGAGATCCGTATCGTCATGGGATGACGCGGCGCCAGCCGCCGGCGCCGCCCCGGGCGCGCCGAACACCTGCGCGATCGCGGAAAGCAGCGTGGCGAGCTCGACCGGCTTCGACACATAGCCCGACATGCCCAGCGCCAGCAGGCGTTCGCGGTCGCCCAGCATGGCGTCCGCCGTGAGCGCCAGCACGGGAATGTCGCGCCACGGCTCGCTGGACGAGCGGATGCGCCCGATGGTCTCGACGCCGTCCATGACCGGCATGTGCACGTCGAGCAGGAGGAGGTCGAAAGGTTCGCGGGCGAGGGCGTCGAGCGCCTCCTGACCATTGGCGGCTTCGGTGATGACCGCGCCCTGCGGCTGCAGGAAGAGGCGGACGACCTGACGGTTGATCGCGTTGTCGTCCGTAAGCAGGATGCGTGCGCCGCGCAGGCGTGCGGCGCTGCGCGCCGGCATCCGCGGACGCCCCTGCGGGCTGGGCGAGGAAGGTGAAGGTGAACACCGAGCCGATCCCCGGCTGCGAGTGCACGAGGATGTCCCCGCCCATCAGGCGGGCGAGACGGCGCGAAATGGCGAGGCCAAGGCCGGTGCCGCCGAATTTCCGCGTCGTCGAACCGTCGGCCTGGCTGAAGGACTGGAACAGGCGCGCGCAGGCCACGGCGTCCATGCCGATGCCGGTGTCGGTCACCTCGACCGCGACGCGCATCGCCCCGTCCGTCTCGGGAGCAGCGGAGAGCACGATCTCGACGACGCCTTCGCTGGTGAACTTCACTGCGTTCGAAACGAGATTGGAGACGCACTGGCGCACGCGCACCGGATCGAAACGCAGGCGGAGACCGGCCGGCAGCGTGCTGGTGAGGACGAGACGGACATTCTTCTCCTCGGCCGAGGGCGTGAACAGCGTATGGACCTGGCTGACCGTGTGCAGCGGGCTGGCGTCGACCGGTGTGATCTCAAGTCGGCCCGCCTCGATCTTGGACAGGTCGAGCACGTCGTTGAGGATGGCCATCAGGTTGGCGCCGGACTCGCGGATGGTGGCGACCATTGCGCGCGTCTCGGGATCGAGATCGCGCTGCTCGAGCGCCTGCGTCATGCCGAGCACGCCGTTGAGCGGCGTGCGGATCTCATGGCTCATGTTGGCGAGGAATTCGCTCTTGGCGCGGGTGGCCGCCTCGGCGGCGTCGCGCGCGGCTTCGAGTTCGCGCAGACGCTGGGCGCGCTCCTCGGCCAGCTGGGCCTGGGCGGCCTGGACGCGAGCGGCCTGGTGGATGAGGATGAAGCAGAAGGGCGGCGCCACGCAGAGCGTGATCGCCGTTGTGATGAGCGGCGAATAGACCTCGCCCGGCTCCAGGAAGATCACATAGTCGATCAGGTAATCGACCAGCAGGACGACCACAAGAATGATCGCCGTGAAGGCCGCGGCCTTGCGGATTTGTGCGGCGATCATGCGAACGGACACCTCGCTCCAGCGGGCAGGCATGGCACAAAACGGTAAAGGCTTCGCGGACGCTGCGTTGGTAACGGCGTCAGGAATCAGGGCTTCACGGCCGCCGACAGCTCTGCCTGCGCGGCGGAAATCGCGCTGTCGATGAGGCCTTCCCAAACGTCAACTGCGGCCGCGCCGAGCGCGCCCTCGGGCGAGGCGACCGAGCGGGAGGCGCTGACCACGCCGCCTTCGAGGCCTGCGTCCTTGCGGATGAAGCCGGCAACAGCGTCGGCGGCGCCCCCGCCCTGGGCGCCATAGCCGGGCACGAGGAACAGGGCCTCGCCGGCGGCCTCTCGAAGACGCCGGGCGTCGGCGGGTCCGGTGGCGCCCGCGACCAGCATCAG
>CAZTMG010000116.1:0-1165 GCA_964614815.1 uncultured Rhizobium sp.
GTGTTCCTCTTTCCGGGCGTCATCGCCCGGACCTCATTGAAGCAAGCGCGTCCTGCCGGACGATGACGACGCCAATGGCTGACCTCTTTCCGGGCGTCATCGCCCGGACCTCATTGAAGCGTTGGGGCGTTAGCGGTTAGACCATCGCCTAGGTTCTCTTTCCGGGCGTCATCGCCCGGACCTCATTGAAGCCGAGCGCGGCGACATTTGCCTCCAGTGACGGCCTCAGCCTCTTTCCGGGCGTCATCGCCCGGACCTCATTGAAGCGCAGATTGCGCCGCCGACGCTTGAAACTTCTCGATCGCCTCTCTTTCCGGGCATCATCGCCAAGTCTCGTTGATCGCGGACCATCTCTCACCGCCACAGGCTGACAAGGGCGAGCGCGACCAGAGATCCCGTTATCATTCCCCAGGCAGCGCAGATCAGGAGCCTGCGCACGAAAAACCTTCTCATGCATCATTGCCTGAAGCCATGAGCCGAAGGCGGGTCTACGGTTGCCGAAGGCTGCCGACGACTTCGGCTGCCAGATAACGGTCTGCCGAGCCGGAGGCAGGTTCATCGGTCAGCAGGATCTCGAGCGAGACCACGCGTGACGGACGACGCCCATCCGCGCCCATGCGTGCCTCGGTCCAGATGACAGGCCTTGCGGTCGTGGTGCAGCCGAGGAGGCGGCACGACCGCTCATACGACACGGCATGATTCATGCTGAAGGATGTCGATGCCTGTGCGCCCGGATCCGTCGCCGAGTGGCGATTGACGACCTGGAAGACGGAATAGCCGTGCTGCAGCGTGATCTCGGCGGCGCGCCAGAGGGCAAGCTGCATGGCGCGCTGATAGTCGCCGCCTTCCATGCGGTATTCAACCAGATAACGGTTCGCCGACAGGGCGTGCTCCGTGTAACCCTCCGCATAGCCGTTGGCGGCGGGATGCGGGCCTGGGTTCGAGGCGCAGGCCGCCAGGACAAGCATCGACATGCCGGCGGCAACAAGCGTCTTCATTCTCATCTCCCGTCCAAGAGGGAACGGCCGGTGAAGGCGGCGGCCGTTCAAGGTTGTCCAGATGCAGAAGAGACGGACGAGTCGGGCGCTTATTCCCGGTGACCCGCCAAAAAATGTGCTCCGGCCTGGTTAATGACCGTGATCGCGGAAATTCCGGGGGCTGGCCG
>CAZTMG010000116.1:1203-8038 GCA_964614815.1 uncultured Rhizobium sp.
AGCAAGGGAGTTTCCACATGGCCCGTATCGACAATCTCAAGCTTGTTCTTCTGACTGGCGCCGCTCTGGCGCTTGCCCCTGTCGCGATGGCGCAGGCGACCGTTGGCGCCGGCGGCGGATTGGGGGGGCAAGCTTCGGCATCGCGCGCCTCCCAGGAAGCCAATGCCGGCGCCGGCGCGACGGCGCAGGCAGGGGCGACGACTGTCGGAGTCGGCGCGGGCGGCGGGATCAACGCGGCGGCGAGCAAGGACGGCGCGTCGGGCAACGCCAGCGGCGGCCTCGGCGTCGACGCCGACACGAAGGCAGTCTCGCGCGCGGGCGCAGCTGCGCGTTCGGTTTCCGGACAGGCGCGTGATGCCGGCGCAGACGGCATGGGCGCCGCCAGGTCCAATGTGAATGCAGCGCTGAACACAGCCGCATCGACAGTCGCCAGCACGCAGGCGACCGCCGCCGCACTGGCCAATGGCGCGGCGCAGGCGGCATCGGATGGCCGCAAGAGGGCCGGCGAAACGGCGAATGCCGCCACGGGCTCGGCGCAGGGCGCCCTGTCAGCCGACGTGGCTGGCGGCGTCACGCAGGACGTGTCGGCGACTGTGAGCGATACGCTGAACGGCGAGATTGCGGGTTCAATCAATGGTGAGATTGCCGGCGAGGTCGCCGCCAGCATCAGCCGCGAGGTGAATGACGCGATCAGCACGGATATCGCCCGGACGGTTTCGGCGGACATTGCCAAGGATATCCGCGGCGGCCTTGGCCTCTGACCCATGCGAGTCGATGGACCGGCGGCGTATCATGAGCCGCCGGTCCGCAAGGGAGATATCATGTTCACGATCAACAGGCTCGCCTCCGGTCTCGGCTTCGGCGCGCTGACATTGCTGGGCGTTTCGGCTCATGCGCAGGAAGCCCGGCAAGCGGCTGCCACCGGAACCGGCTACGAGTTCCGCCTCGAAGGCAAGGTCGGGGCCGAGTACAGCTCCAACGTCGCGGTTCTCGATCTCGACGCCAACACAGGCGAGGACGACTGGGCCGCAACGATAAACGCACTGGCCGAGGTCGGCGGCTCTCCGATGGAAGGGCTGACGTTGCGCGGCGGATACGAGTTCACACAGACATTGCACGACGAGTTCAAGGCGTTCGACCTGATTCTGCATCGCGGCTATGCCGAGGTCGGATACGACTTCAAACTTGTGACGCTGGGCGTGCTCGGCAATGTGGCGCGGGCCAGCCTTGATGGCGACGAATACCTGACCTTCACGCAGGTTTCGCCCTACATCTCGCGGCAGGTCGGCGACGCGTTGTTCCTGCGCGCGTCCTACGCCGCAACCGACAAGACCTTCGAAGGCCGTCCCGGGCGCGATGCAAGGTCGGACACGATCGCAGCAGACGCCTATGTCTTCCTCGATGGGATCCGGCGTTACATCATTGTGGGCGGCAAGGCGTTCGATGAGGACGCGGCCTCCGGCGAACTGGACTTCGGCGGCGGATCGGTTCGCCTCCGCCTGGTCCAGCGACTTGATGTCCTTGATCGTGAGATGACCTTGCGCGCCGGCGTCGAATACGAGCAGCGAGACTATGACGATCCGACGCCGCCGATCGGCGCGCCGCGTGAGGACAGGCGGACAGGCGTCGATGCCTCGCTCGAAGCTCCACTAACGGACAATATCTTCTTCGAAGGCGCGTACCGGTTTGGCGATTACGAATCGAATCTTGCAACAGCCGACTATGAGGAGCATGTCGCGTCGCTGAAGCTGGGCGTTAGGTACTGAAATGCTATCGCCAGTTGGCCGGCCTGACGAGGCCATGGCCGAACGTGTCGTCCCGCCCGCGATCGCCGAGATCCTCCGCCTGCTGGATCAGGGCCTGGACCGCCGCGGACGCAGATACGCCCCCACGCGCCATCCGCTCGGCAATCGCAGCCGCGACGATGGGAGCGGCAAAGGATGTGCCGGTTTCCTCGCCATAGCCGCCTTTCGGGAGGGCCACGGGCGTCGCGACGCCCCAGGCGGCAAAATCAACCTGTGGCCCCCGATTGGCCCAGCGATAGATGCGATTGCGGCGATCAACCGCCGTGACAGCGACGACGGGGTCGAACCCGGCCGGATAAAGCATGCGCGATGACGGACCGTCATTGCCGACCGCCGCAACCACGATCATGCCGCGCCTGGACAGGGCGTCGATCATCGCGCCGAGCACTTGGTTCGGCGGGCCGGCGAGGCTCATGTTCACGACCTGAACGCCTTCGGCCGACATCCAGTCGAGCGCCGCGACAAGCGCAGACGTTGTGGCGCCCGTCGTTTCCTTCTCTCCCTGATGGAAGACAGACGCAGCTACCAGTCGCGCCTCCGGCAAAAGGCCGGGACGCTGGCGCTCGCCTCCGACGAGCAGCGAGGCGATGGCGGTGCCGTGCGCCGTCGGGCGCGGACTGGCGCTTTCGACGAAATCGCGTTCGACAATGTTTGCACGCGAAAGGGACGGGTGTTTCTTCACCAGCGCCGTATCAATCAGACCAATGCTGACATTTCGGGGGGCGCCAGGCTGGGGGGCGGGGGCGGGGGCGGGGGCGGGGGCGGGTCCGCGGCGTTCGTCATAAAGATGGTTGCGGTCGGCGGCGGCGGCGCCGAGGCTGCGCAGCAGGGCTTGCGCCCGGCCGGCGAGATCATCCTGCTCGGAGACGACGACGCGGACGAGGACGAGGCCGGTGGCGGACAGCGTGCGCTGGCTGATGATCTGGACGTTGGACGCCCGCAACGCGGCCAGCTGGTCCGGGGCGATGAGGGCGACCCATTCCCGGTCGAGTGCGCGCCAGTTGTCATCGACGGTCACTTCCTTGCGGAGAGGAGGAAGCGGCAAGTCGAGCAATGGATCGAGCACAGCTCCCGGCAGGTCCTTGGCCTGCAGCAGTTTCTCGACCGACCGGTCAACGCGGCCGGTGACGGCGTCGGTCACGGAATTCTTGACGGCGCCGTCAATCGACCGATCCACCATATCGTCAATTCCGCGCAGGATCTTGCCGTCGCCGAGCCCGCCGGGCAGCTGGGCGAGCGACCCGGGCGCGAGGGCGAGCGCGATAGCCGCGCAAAGAGCGCCCCTTTTCAAGGTTATCCCGCCTGTGCTCATGTCCGGTTCATTTTGCCGTCATCTCTTTACCGTGGAGACGGTTGAGGTCCCACAAAATTCCGCAGCGAGTCGGAATAAATCCGGTAACCACACGTCATAAGAGCAGATGCCTCGGGATCGGACAGAATTGCACAGGGAGCTGGTCGCCCTGATGCCGCAGCTCAGGCGGTTCGCATATGCGCTGACACGGCGCGCGGAAGACGCTGACGATCTGGTCCAGGTCACGATGGAGCGAGTGTTGTCGCGTCCCGCGCCGGAGGACGCAGAGCTGGTGAAGTGGATATACAAGGTGAGTCGCAACATCTGGATTGACGATCTCCGTCAGCGAAAGGTGCGGCGCGAGGCTGCTCCGGAGATCGCGGCGGCAACCGGCTTCGATGTTTCGGCGGAAGAACGCGCGGCGGCGCGTATCGCGTTGCAAAGGACGCAGGATGGAATTGACCGGCTGCCGGACGAGCAGCGCGAAGTGCTGGCCATGGTTGCGATTGCCGGGATGACCTATCGCGAAGCCGCCGAGATGCTGGCCATACCCATTGGCACGGTGATGAGTCGCCTGGCCCGCGCGCGGGCGACGCTGGCAGCTCATCTGGAGGCGGCGTCATGATGCGGGAATCGTGGAGCGATGAACAGCTGTCAGCCTTTCTCGACGGAGAACTGCCCGAAAGGGAAATGGAGGCCCTGTCGCGGGCGATCGCGGAGGATCCGGATCTTTCTCTACGGGTGGAGCGCCTGAGATCGGCCAACGCCGCCTATGTCGACGCGATCGGCGAGATCGATCGCGCGCCGCTGTCGGCAGGTCTAAGGATCGCGGTCGAATCGCCGCCGGCGGCCCAAGTGATCGCATTTCGCCCCCGCAAGCTTGCGGGCTTCATCGCGGAGCATCGCGCCATCGCCGCCTCGCTTGTGTGTGCGGCGGCGGTCTGGGGCGTCATGTCCGTTGCCGCGCCGGGCGCGGCGCCGGACCCTTTCGCGCCCGGGCCGAATGGCGTCATCCTCGCCGGGTCGCCGCTGCATCGGCTTCTGGAGTCTGCTCCGACAGGTCAGGCGATCACGGCTGGACCTGCAACGGCGGCTGTGCGTCTGACGTTCGCGGCGAACGACGGGACATTCTGCCGGCAAGTCGAGGTTGCGACGGACGACAGCGTGTCAGCGGCGATTGCCTGCCGCGAAGGCCAGACATGGCGCGCGCAGGTGGCCGCCTATGGTCTTGCGAAATCTGCTGGCGATTTCCAGACCGCGTCGGCGTCGCGGGCGCCTTCGCTTGAGGCGTTTCTCGATGAGCGACTCTCCGGCGCGCCGATGAGCGCAGAGGAGGAAGCGCAGCTGCTCAGCAGTGGATGGGCAAGGCCGAGGCGATGACGCGGCGATCCTGGCGCGAGATTGCCCTCCGGCGCGCGCTCCCTTGCGCGCGCGGGCGCGTAGTGCGGGCTCAACAGGAGCTAGACGGATTTCAGGAAGGCTCTCGGCAAGCTTCGGCGTGATCGGACCTATCGCCATGTCAAACCATTCGGAGTGCGCGAACTCGGCGCTTATCCCTGCGATGCGATTCTGTGTGCCGATGGCTAGCTCTTCTTCAGGAATGTCCTTGATGGCGTGGCCTGCCGTGAGGATCAGCCCCTGGCCACGGGCAGCGATGAAGACACAACTCCCAATCTGCTCGGGCAATTCTCCTTTCAGTCGGTAGACGCCGCCGACCGTCGCCGCGAAGTGCTTTTGAGCGCTGCGCACAGCGGCATCGACTGCCGCGCGGGTCGCCTCGTCAGGTGGAGTATGAGGCATAAAACTGATCGCAATTCCGCGTAGCGACTCCACACTATCGCGGAGCAGCTTCGCGCCCAAACCCCGTCATAGCTATTTGATTTTATTGAGTTTAGTGGTGCTGCCTACGTGACTTGAACACGTGACCCCCGCATTACGAATGCGGTGCTCTACCAGCTGAGCTAAGGCAGCGACCGGCGCGAGGCCAGAGGCGGGGGCTATAACCCGGGGCGGATCAAAAAAGCAAGCCGGCGGTCCCGCCAGCCGGGGCCGGGGATAACCGCCGGAAAGCCAGGACCGCCCCCCGCGTCGCCGGGCCGGCCTTGCTCAGGCCGGCTTGCGGAAGCGCAGGGTGTGCCTGTCGCTTTCGCCGATGGCCTTGTACCGGGCGGCGTCGAAGCCGGCCGGGGTCTCGCCCTGGTTGCGCGGCGAGGTCCACGAATTGGGGGGCAGGGTCCAGACGCCGAAGGGATGGTCCTTCGTATCCTTCGGGTTGGCGTTGATCTCGCTCTCCGCCTCCAGCTTGAGGCCGGCCTTCTCGGCCGCGGCCACGATGCTCGCCTTCGAGACATAGCCATCGCCTCCCAGGCGGCCGTTGACGTTGGCTTCCGGGCGCGGATCGGCGCGATGGTCGACCACGCCCAGGACGCCGCCCGGTTTCAGGGCGGCGGCGAAGTCGGCGAAATACTTGTCGACCATGCCCGGTTGCCAGTACCAGTTGTGAAAGTTGCGGAAGGTGACGATCAGATCGACCGATCCTGCAGGGGCCAACGGCCCGGACTCCCGACTCAGCGGAACATAGGTCTGAGGCCCCCACACGGCCTGGTCGGCCACGGCGGCGATCGGGGCCCCCGTGCCGATATACCTGCCGCCGGTCGCCCGGGCGTAGGGCGCGAGGATCTCGGCATAGTAGCTCCCGGGCGCCACCTCGATCACCGTCATGCCCGGCTTGAGACCGAAGAAGGCCAGCGTCTCGGCCGGATGGCGATGGATGTCGCGCACCTTGTTGGCCTCCGAACGGGCAGGATTGGCGATGGCGGCTTTCAGCGCCGCATCCTCGGCGACGGCCGCCGCCTGTGCGGAGGCATCCGGGGCGGGCGGCGAGGCGCAGGCCGCAAGCACGGCGAGGCTGATGGCGGCAAAGGCGGCAAGGCTCTTCAACATGATCTCCTTGATCTGGTCGCCCCGTCCGGGCGTCAGGCCAGCTAAGCGCGCGGGCGCGCCGCGGCAACCGCGCTCACGGACAATTGGACTGCGATCAGGTGACAATGTCGTATGTAACGCGCGTTTCGGTCGCGTTCCCGCGAGCGGTCAGCCCGCTTCGCGAATGGTCAGCCAGCTTTCTGCGCGGTGGCGGGGTCCGCGGCCGGGACTGTCGCCGCGGCAGCGAGCAGACGGGCGTTGATCGCCTTCATCGCGTCATCCAGCCTCACCCGGTCCATCGCCTTCTCGCGCCAGGCTGCGAAATCCTGTCCGGCCCGTCCCGGAAGGCCGGATACGGCCGTCACCGCGTCGCGGATCTCGCCGATGTCGAGACGCCGACGGGCCGAGCGGATCGTGTCCGCCGTCAGCGAGACCTGTTCGGCGGGATCAAACGTCACCACGCCGGCGAACGCCTGCCGCAGCCAGTTCCAGCCGTCGTCGCTGTCGTCTTCCGCATGGCGCAGGGCGCGGAGGGAGGCGAGGTGGAAATCGATGCGCAAACGACTCAGCGTTGGCGCGCCACGCTCGGCCAGCTCCGCAATCTCCAGAAGGGTGGCGTCGTCCGGCAGCAGGTCGGACAGGGCGCGGTGTTCGGCGGCGAACGCCTCGCCCGAACGTGCGGCCGCTTCCAGTACGGCCAGCGCGCGAATGGTCTGCGCCCGCGTTGTCGCCGTGACGATGGCGGCGGGCGGTTCGACGGTCGCCAGGGCCAGTCGCGGAGCGCCGGCGGTCGGCGGTCTTGCGCCGCCCGTCCCAA
>CAZTMG010000116.1:8082-9102 GCA_964614815.1 uncultured Rhizobium sp.
CTGGTCGAACGCCGTCACCATCGTGCGGTTGGCGAGGTCCAGCTCCGCGACGCGCAAGGCAAGGTCGGCCACAGCGCGCTGCACCTCGCGTGTCGTCTCGGGCGCAGCGGTGGCGTCCGCGACGATCCGCTCCAGCCTGTTGATGCGGGCGAGCAGTATTCCCAGCGGCGTCGCATTCGGGGCCGCTCCCTCCGGCGCCGCTCCGTCGCCCGCCCCGGTCACGGCCGACAGCTGGCTCGCCATGGCCGCCAGATCGATCCGGAACTGCGTTTCGGCCTCATCCTTGAGCTTGAGCCGCTCCGCATGCGCATCCAGCCGCGAGCGCATCGCGACGATGTCCGCCGCCGCCTGCTGCGCGCGCGCTTCCAGCGCCGCGACCTGCCGGCCCAGCTCGTCGATCGCGCGCGCCAGCGTGCCGGTGGGCGCCGTGGTGTTGGCGTTGGAGGCGATGATGGCGACGCTGGCCGCCACCGCGGCGGACATTCCGCTGACGGCCAGAAGGGCCGGCCAGGTCACGCGGCGGCTCATCATGGATGGGGCGCGCGGGCGAGGCCGCTGGCCCGGCTTCAACACGGCCGGCGCCTCGTCCGCCGGCTCGAAATCCGTCTCGATGGGTTCAGGGTCTGTGCGCCCAGTCATCGTCATAGACCACCAGCCTCATGGTCCTGCCCGCGCCTTGCCCGCCGGCAGGATAGTCGCGAGCCTCGCGATTCCTCAACCGAAAACGAGACGGGCCAGCGCGGAAATCATTGCCGTCTCGTCCGGCGCGGCCGCGAGTTCGATCCGCGTCGCCAGCCCCTGCAGCGGTTCGGCCGCTGCTTGCGAGATTGCAACGATCTTCAGGGGCGCGCGCGCCGGCGCCTCCGCGACAAACCCCGCCAGGATGATTCCCGCACGGGGCGAGTGGATCATCACCGCGTCGAACGCCTCCCGGGCGATCGCCTTGGCCTGCTGGAACAGCGTCTGCGGCTCGGGACGGCGCGTGAAGTACGCCACGCCCAGCTCGTTGACCAGCCGCTC
>CAZTMG010000117.1:0-834 GCA_964614815.1 uncultured Rhizobium sp.
CAGGTCGAACCGGAGCCCCGCCTGCAGGTCGTAGGCCCGCTGGCCGAACTCCTGCTGATAGGCGCGATTGGCGAACAGCAGGTCCACATCCTCTACGATCATCCGGCGGAAGGCGTCGCGGTGCCGTTCGACGCAGAAGACGTCGGACAGGGTGATCGCGACCTTGCGGCCGGCCGATTTCGCGACCTCGGAGGCATGCACGAAGGCGGTCTTCGCCGCCGGCTTGTCGAACAGATAGCCTTCCAGGTAGAGCCATTCCGCGCTGGCGACCGCGCGCGCATCCACATCGCTCGCGGCAAACTCTGTGGAGGCGCCGAGGAATGTGTTCATCGAGCGCTCGCCGTCCGGCGTCACGGCGATCATGGAACGCGCCGTCGCCAGTCCGCCTTTCAGCGGCGAACCAAAGAAGTCGACGCCGATCCTGCGCATGTCGGCGACGTACGCTTCGCCGATCCTGTCGTCGGCCACCTTGCCCATGAAGGCGCCGGCACCCCCCAGACTCCTGAGACCGGCAATGCTGTTGCCCGCGGATCCGCCCGAGGTCTCGACGCGATTGGCGGGCAGGGCGTTGTACAGCATGTCCGCGCGCGCCGCGTCGATCAGGTTGGTGCGCGCCTTGGGGATGTCGTACCTGAGCAGGAAGGCCTCATCGACCTGCGCGATCACATCCATGATGGCGTTGCCCAGGGCGACGACGTCATATTTCACCGGCATGAGAATCTTTCCGTGCGCCGGTGAGATATCCACCATGGAAAGCCCGGCCGGGGCGACTTAAAGACTGTGCTTTGCCATGGCGCAAGCCCGACCGGGAAACGGACCGCACCGATGACAGAA
>CAZTMG010000117.1:844-9092 GCA_964614815.1 uncultured Rhizobium sp.
CCTCACGGCCGCCAACCTGATATCGGATGCGCCTGATCGTCGCGCCGACGCCCACCTGTTCGACATCCAGCTCGATATCCTGCGCCGGGGCTTCGCGCCGCATAGCCTGGCCCTTGCGCCGGTCCGATGGAGTGATCCGGAGCAGGACTGGCGGCGTTTTGCAGCCGTGCTGGTCAATTGCGCGTGGGACTATCAGGACCGCCACGCCGATTTCCTTGCCACGCTCGATCGTATCGCCGCCCTCGGCGTTCCCGTGTTCAACGACCCCGGCGTCATCCGCTGGAACATCCGAAAGACCTATCTGCGCGAACTCGCGGCGCGGGGCGTTCCCGTCATCCCGACGCTCTGGCCCGAGGCGCCGACCGCTGAGGACATACGCCACGCCATGGACCTGTTCCGGACCGGCGACGTCGTGCTGAAGCGGCAGATCGGCGGCGGCGCCCGCGCGCAGGCGCGCTACACGCGTGCCGACATGCCGCCTCCTGGCCCGGTCATGGATCGCCCGGGCATGATCCAGCCCTTCATCGCCTCCATCGCGACCGAGGGCGAATATTCCTTCCTGTTCGTCGACGGCGCGTTCAGCCACGCGCTCGTCAAGCGCGCCAGGTCCGGCGACTACCGTATCCAGGAGGCCTATGGCGGAACCTCGGTCGCCATCGAGCCCGCGCCGCAGGACCTCGAGGCGGCGCGCGCTGTCCTGACGGCCTTGGACGCGCCGCCGCTTTATGCACGGGTCGATATGGTGAGGGGCGGCTCGGGCGAACTCCTCCTGATGGAGCTCGAAGTCTTCGAGCCCTATCTTTACCCTGCCTGCTGTCCGGGCATTGGCGCCATGCTGGGCGCAGCGCTGTCGAAACGCCTCGCGCGCTGACCGCCCGGCTCAACAGGCTGTCGCCGGCGCGGCGTGTCGCGCGTCCTGCCCTCACATCTGCAGGGCGCCCCTTCCGTCGCCCCGGCTGCGCGCCTAGTTTTGGCGTGGGAGAGGTCGCCACATGCAGTTTGTCTGCGATGCGCCGAAGGGGCGCACATGGTTCCGTATCGAAACCGAAGCCGAAGCCGCCCAAGAATCCCGGTTGATGCGCCATGCCGTCGAGAAACACTTCCTTGTCGCCCAGCAGCGCGCTCGCCGATCCTACGTGCCGGGGCAGGGGCTTGAGCGCGATATCGGTCTCAAATCCCACATCGCGCGCACGATGCCGGTCTTCCTGACGCTTCGCGCCGATGATGGCGCGGGCCTCGCCACCGCCATGCTGCCGCCGGGCGCGAAGGAGCTGGCGGAATTTCCCTATGTGATCGTCGGTCCCGAAAACGCCGATCCGTATATCGACCATGCCGACGCCATCGAGGCGCTCGCCCGCCACTATGGCCTCAAGCTTCCCCGCTCCCGCTGCTATCCCTACGCACAGAGATAGACGCTATTCCACCGTCTTCGCCGTGTAGCGGCAGAGGTCGCGGATCACGCATCCGGAACATGCGGGCTTGCGCGCAAGGCATGTATAGCGGCCGTGCAGGATCAGCCAGTGGTGCGCCCCGCGCCTGTATTTCTCGGGGGTCACTTCGAGCAGCCGTCTTTCCACCTTTTCGGGCGTCGGTCCGGGCGCCAGCCCCGTCCGGTTCGAGACGCGAAACACGTGCGTGTCCACAGCGATGGTCGCCTCGCCATAGGCCTCGTTCAGGACAACGCTCGCCGTCTTGTGGCCGACGCCCGGCAGGGCTTCCAGATCCTCCCGCGTGCGGGGCGTCCTTCCGCCGTGCCGCTCCAGGATGATGCGCGACAGCGCCACGACATTCCTTGCCTTGTTGCGCCACAGCCCGATCGTCCTGATGTAGCGGGCGACGCCTTCCTCGCCGAGTTCCACCATCCTTTCCGGCGTATCCGCGACCTTGAACAGCTCCTTCGTCGCCTTGTTGACGGAGATATCCGTCGCCTGCGCCGACAGGGCGACCGCCACCACGAGGGTGTAGGGGTCCTTATACTGCAGCTCGGTCTTCGGCTCCGGACGCGCCTTGGCCAGGCGCCGGAACAGCTCTTCCGCCTCGTCGGGCGTGAAGCCCGCAGGGGGCTTCGGCCTGGCTGGTTTTTTCTTCGGGACGGCCATGCGTCGCTTCTAGGCGCCTTGCCGGCCGAACAAAAGCGTCATTGCAACCGGTCTTGCGTCGTGTGGCCGCCGGCCTAATCTCGCGGCGATGGCAACCGTCTATCTCGACGCCGTGCTGGAGCCGCCGCGCTCGCTGTCGATGCGCGGGTTCAACCGCGTCATGATGCTGCTCGGCGGGCTCAGCGTCTTTTCCGGCGTCATCTTCCTCACGCTTGGCGCGTGGCCTGTCGTCGGCTTCATGGGTCTTGAGATCCTTGCTGTCTGGCTTGTCTTCCGCTGGTCCTTCCGGTCGCAGACGGCGCGAACCTATGTCCGCGTCACCGCCGACGCCGTCGATGTCCGGAAGGTCGATGGCTGGGGCCGGGAGCGCCGGGCGCGTCTCTCATCCCATTTCACCCGGGTCGAGTTCGACAGAAGGGCCTCGGGCGTCAGCGCCCTGCGCCTGAGGGCCTCCGCGCGCGCCTACCCTATCGGCGAATACCTGACCCCGAGCGAGCGCGAGAGTTTTGCCCGCCGGCTGTCGCAGGCGATCAGCGATGCTCGCCGCGAACGCCATGCAGGGGACCCCGCATGAGCGTCGAGTTCCTGCACGCCATGGTCCGTGTCGGCGACCTTCCTGCTGCGCTGAGGTTTTTCTGCGATGGTCTCGGCCTGCGCGAAGTCCGCCGCAACGACTATCCGGAAGGCAGGTATACGCTGGTGTTTCTCGCTGCGCCCGACGACCTCGCCCGCAGCGGCTGGGACGGCGCCGGCCGTTTCCCGGCTGGCCTTCCGATGGTCGAACTCACCCACAACTGGGACGAAACAGGCTATGCCGGCGGGCGAAATTTCGGCCATCTGGCCTATCGGGTCGACGACATCTACGCCGCCTGCGAGCGCTTCCAGAGACTCGGCGTCACGATCAACCGGCCGCCCCGCGACGGGCGCATGGCCTTCGTCCGTTCGCCCGACGGCATCTCCATCGAGCTGTTGCAGAAGTCCGAGCCCTTGCCGCCGCGGGAGCCATGGGCCTCGGCGCCGAACATCGGCAGCTGGTAGTCCCGCGGGCTACCGCTTCGCCGGTTTCAACGGCTTGGGCGGCCTTGCGGGTTTGGGCGGTTTCACCTTCGGCACGGATTTCGGCTTCTCCGCCTTCGGCGGTTTCAGGGCCCTTGTCCTGGCCGGTCTTGCAGCCTTCGGCTTGGGTGGCGGCGTCTGCCGCGCCAGCCTGGTCGTCGCATGCAGATCGATTGGCAGTCTGAAATTGTCTTCCGGCGGGCGCTGGAAGCCGCCCATCTGCGTCTCGATGGCCTCGGCGATGGCCAGCACCTCCTCGTCCCCGCCCTCCGGGCCGACGATCTGGACGCCACAGGGCAACTGTCCGGGCCGACGCGGCACGGGGATCACGACTGCGGGCAGGTGACACACCGTCGCCAGCGCCACCCAGGCATGGAACATGTGATAGGGCAGCGGCCTGCCATCGACACTGAGCTTGCGCGTTGCTGCGTCTCCGCCATCGACATGCTCGAAGGCCGTCGTGGGCGCCACCGGCGTGATGATGGCATGCCAGCGTCCGAAGAATTCGGCCATGGTCCGCTTCAGCCGCCGCCGCGCCTCGTCCGCGCGCAGCCAGTCATGGTGCGTCGCCGCCGAATAGGCCGCCCACTTGCCGCGCCCGAACGGTTCGCCCCGGGCGATCAGTCTGGCCAGCGGGCGCCCTGCCTCCAGGGCTTTCACGAGCGGCGTCGGCATGTCGGTCGCCAGGATCGGCAGCAAGAGCTGCAGGTAGAGATCGACCAGCGCCGTCCCGTCCACGTCAGGCTTGGCGACCAGCACCTGCGCGCCCGCCTCGGCGGCGGCCTCGGCGGCCGTCTCGACGGCGGCGCGCGTTTCCGCCGACGCCGCGAAGGTCCTGTCCTCGGCCCACACGCCGATGCGCCTGGCGCGCAACGAGGTTCGCCTCGGCGGGCTGACGGGCTGCGCGCCGGTCAGCACCTGGAACATCAGGCGCAGGTCGGCGACCTCACGCGCCATCGGCCCGGACACGTTGAGGTCCCTCACGGCCAGCGATCCAGGCGCGGGAGGGACATGACCCATGATGGGCGTCCGGCCATAGGTCGTTTTCAGAGCCGCCACGCCGCAAAAATGCGCAGGGAAACGCAGGCTCCCGCCAATATCGGACCCCAGCTCCAGCGGCGTCATCCCGGTCGCCAGCGCCGCCGCCGCCCCGCCGGAACTGCCCCCCGGCGTGCGTGCGAGATCCCAGGGGTTGCACGTGCGCCCGTGCACCGGATTGTTGGTCTGCGCGTCGCCCGCCATGTAGGGCGTATTTGTCTTTCCCCACACCACCGCGCCGGCGGCGCGCAGCCGCGCCACCGCGACAGCATCGGTCGTCCGGGGCGGCCGCCGCGCATATTCCGGCGCGCCCGCCGTTGCGGGCATGCCATCGACATCGAACGTGTCCTTGATCGTGATGGGCAGGCCGTGGAGCGGCCCGGCGGACATACCGGACGCCTGCAGGCGATCCAGCTCGCGTGCCCGTGTCCGCGCGGTATCAATGTCGGTTCGAACCACCGCATTCACTGCGGGGTTCACCGCCAGATACCGCGTGACATGCTCCTCCAGCAGATCGACCGCGCTCACCTGGCCCAGGGCCAGACGGTCAAGCTGCGTCCGTGCAGAGAGAAAAATGTTCGGCGCCTGCGTCATCCCGCGCGCCAGCCCCCGTCCAGTCTTCGCGTGTCGCCATGACGATCATCAGGCCGCGTTTTCTCCGTCTAAGCGCGGGAGGCGCAACACGCAAAGTGAAAGGCCGGAAACATTCTGAAACAGGGATCAGAGTCCCAGAACGTCCCGCATGCTGTAGAGCCCCGGCTTCTGCTCCACCGCCCATTTCGCCGCCGCCAGCGCGCCCATGGCGAAGATGGCCCGGTCCAGCGCCCGGTGGCTGATGGAAAGGATTTCCGCATCCGAGATGAAGGCCGCCTCGTGGTCGCCGATGATCCCGCCGCCCCGCACGACGGAAAAGCCAATGGCCCCGTCCCTGCGCGGACCGGTCTGCCCGTCATGTGGCGGAGCCCTGAGGTCGGTCAGCGGAGCGCCGCGCCCGCGGGCGGCGGCCTCGCCGATCATCAGCGCCGTGCCCGAGGGCGCATCAACCTTGCGCCGGTGATGGCTCTCGCTGATCTCGATGTCCCAGTCTTCGCCCAGCCGGGCCGCGACCTGTTCGACCAGCCCGATCATCAGGTTGACGCCGAGCGAGAAGTTCCGGTCGCGGACGATGGCGATGCGGCTGGCGTGTGCGGCGATCTGCTGCTCCTGTGCGGGGGAGAGGCCGGTCGTTCCGACGACGGCGGCTTTCACCTTCGTGAGCTTCAGCTGCTCCAGCGCCGCGAGCGTGGCCTCGGGCGTCGTGAAGTCGATCCACGCCGCTGCGGACTGGGCGGCCCTGGCTGCGCTGTCGGTCACGGTCCAGCCGCCGGGCGCGGGTCCAAGCGCGTCCGATCCGGCGCGTTCGCTGCCGCCGACGATGGAAAAGTCGGCGCCGGCCGACGCCACAAGCGCCCGGCCCATGCGGCCTGCGATCCCTGCGATTGCAATGGCGATGCTCATGCCTCGCCTTATAACCGGAATTCGCGGGCAGGCGAGGGCGGTGGAAATTGACCGCCGGATGCAATCACGCCAATCCTCCAGCCCATGAAACACGCAACGGTTCCGGTCCTGTCATTGCTGCTTGCGGCCTGCGCGCCGACCGGGGATGTGGAGGCGCCGGCTGCGGCTGCGTCGGCCGCGCCAAACCCCTACGCCTTCGACGTGCAGCTCGCCTTCACGCCCCGCGCAGCAGAGAAGCTGGCGGCGATGAACGAGCGCGTCATCGTCGACGCCATGTATTTCGGCCTCGCGGCGCGCCCCGACGCGCCGGGCGTGGACGATCACGGGATGGAGGTCGGACTCGGGTCGGACGAGGTCGAGGCGGCGCCCGAGAATGCGGTGGTGAAGGCGCCGGGGTCGGGCTTCGACCCGACGCACCTCGCCAGCATCACGGGCGAGCCTGAAGTGCTGGTGAACGTCTATTCCGCCCGCAGGTCGCACGCCGACAATCTGCTCAGCTGCGGCATCTATCAGGGTCCGGTGAAGATGGCCCGGCAGAAGCCGGTGCAGATCCAGTGCGATCTCATCCAGGACGAGAACGGCGACCCGATACCCGTTGATCCCTAGGCGCGGCTGTCTTCCTCGAAGAACTTCTTCACCTTCCTGAAGAAGCCCTGGCTTTCCGGGTGGCATTTCCCGCTCGGACAGCATTCGGCGGCGAATTGCCTGAGAAGTTCCTTCTGCTTGGCCGCCAGCTGCGTTGGCGTCTCGACGAACAGCTCGATCACCATGTCGCCATTGGGCCCGCCGCGCAGGCTGGGCATGCCCTTGCCCTTGAGGCGCATGCGCTTGCCGGTCTGCGCGCCCTCGGGAATCGACACCCGCGTCCTGGCCCCGTCTATGGTCGGCATCTCGATCTCGCCGCCAAGCGCCGCCGTCACCATCGGCACCGGCGTGCGCGCGAACAGCGTCTGGCCGTCACGCTCGAAGATCTCGTGCTCCTTCACCGTGACGAAGATGTACAGATCGCCCTTCGGCCCGTTGCGCATGCCGGATTCGCCTTCGCCCGCCAGACGGATGCGCTGACCGTCCTCGATGCCTGCGGGAATGTTGACCGACAGGTTGCGCTCCCTGCGCACCGCGCCGCGGCCGCCGCACTGGCGGCACGGCGTCCTGATCACCTGGCCCGATCCCTGGCAGCGCGCGCAGGTGCGCTCCATCGTGAAGAAACCCTGGCTCATGCGCACGCGGCCATGGCCCTGGCAGGTGGTGCATGTCTCCGGCTGAGTGCCGGGCTCCGCGCCGGTGGCGTTGCAGGGCGCGCATGGCTCCGTCGTCGGAACATTCAGCTCAGCCTGTTTGCCGTGATAGGCCTCCTCGAGAGTGATCTCGACATCATAGCGCAGGTCCGTTCCGCGCGTCGGCCCGCCGCGGTTCTGCCGCTGGCCGCCGAAGAACTCGGAAAAGACGTCGCCGAACACATCACGGAAGATGTCTTCCGGCCGGGCGTGGGCCGAGCCGTTGGCGCCGCCGTGGCCGTTGAGACCCGCCTTGCCGAAGCGGTCGTAGATCTGCCGCTTCTGCGGATCCGACAGGACCTCGTAGGCCTCGGACATTTCCTTGAACTTGGCCTCGGCTTCCTTACAGCCCGGATTCCGGTCCGGGTGGTATTCCATGGCCTTCTTGCGAAAGGCGGACTTGAGGGCCTTTTCGTCGGCGTCCCTCGCCACGCCGAGGACATCGTAATAGGAGCGCTCGCTCATCGTCAGGACCGAACCATAACCAGGACGCTCATTCCCCGCCCGCCTTGCAGTTAACGCTGTATTGCAGGCGAACCTTAGCAACCGCTGAAAGTAGATGGGCCATGACCCCTGGGGATTAAAGCCCCCGCAAGATCATGGCCCATGCGATTCTTCATCCCCTGACAGTGTCAGATCGATCGTCAGGCGCTTTTCTTGTCGTCCTTGACCTCCTCGAAATCGGCATCGACGACGTCGTCTTTGCCAGATCCCGCGGCGCCGGTCGTGGCGGAGCCGCCGCTGGCCGCCTGGCCCTTGGCGTAGATCTCCTCGCCCATCTTCATGGCGACGCCCGCGAGGGCCTGGCTCTTGGTCTTGATGGCCCCGGCGTCGTCTTTCTCGATAGCCGCCTTGAGATCGGCCACCGCCGCCTCGATCTCGGACTTGAGCTGCGGGCTGATCGACCCGCCATGCTCGGCCAGCTGTTTCTCGGTGGCGTGCACAAGCCCTTCGGCCTGGTTGCGGGCTTCCACCGCCTCGCGACGCCTCTTGTCCTCGGCCGCATTCGCCTCGGCGTCCTTCACCATCTGCTGGATCTCGGCTTCGGTCAGGCCGCCGTTCGACTGGATGGTGATCTTCTGTTCCTTGTTCGTCGCCTTGTCCTTCGCCGACACGTTGACGATGCCGTTCGCGTCGATGTCGAACGTCACCTCGATCTGCGGCACGCCGCGCGGCGCCGGCGGGATGCCTTCAAGGTTGAAAGTGCCAAGCAGCTTGTTGTCGGCAGCCATCTCGCGCTCGCCCTGAAGCACACGGATGGTCACGGCCGACTGGTTGTCC
>CAZTMG010000118.1:0-2221 GCA_964614815.1 uncultured Rhizobium sp.
CCCCTTGCAAGCTCCCCCTTCCCAGCGGGAACGTCCCAAACAACGCGGACTCACGGATTTGAATGCCGCCGGCAACCTGCTCGGTTGGCCAGCCCTTTCCCTCCCCTGCGGCTTCGCCGACGGCCTTCGGCGTCTGCCCGCCCAGAACCATCATCACCATCCGCTCTCGACCAATCGGCGTCAGGCGGGCATTCTTGTGCACGTTCATCCGGTCCCCTTCCTGGAGTGCTGCGGCTTTGACACCTTCAGCTTCTCCCGGATCGGACCGGGTGGACAACCTGATGAAACCTCACACCTAGGCAAGTTCATTGGCCGTCATGGCGCCCGACTCCACAAGGATCCTGAGCGCAGGATCGAGTGCGGGGCGATATCCCCGCCAGCGACCAATCGCCCGCGCATGAACGGGCTCGCGCACCTGCGCTGCGCTGGCAGTTGCGACCGGTGCGGCGTTTTCCTCGAAACGCAGACACGCCGTCTCGAAGGGCAGACCGCAAAAGGCGAGCAACTCCCTCGCCTGCGTCTCGATGTCGGTCGCCATGTCTTCATAGCGCAGGACGCGGAAGCGGTCCGGCGGCAACGCGCCGGCGAACGCTTGCAGCAGGATTTCAAACCGCGCGACATGCCGCGCGGTCGCTTCAAGATCGAGCGCATAGGCCAGATCGGCGGAGGAAGCTTCGAAAGCCTGCCGGTAATTGCCCAGCAGCACATCGGCCGGGTGGCGCCGCAGGCAGATCACCTTCGCGTCCGGCAGGGCTCGCAGGATCAGCGGGGCGAGAAACACATTCAGCGGCAACTTGTCGACGAAACGTCCGGAAAGCCCGAGCCTCCGCTGCACCCGGTCGAGATAGGCGCGCCCCACGCCCGCAAGGTCGACGCCGGCGGCCGCTTCGATCAGCGGGCCGCTCACAAGCCGCGCACCGCCGACGCCCGTGGCAATGCCCAGGGCGAGCGGAAAGTCGCCCAATTCGCCCGCCGATGTCACCTGACTGTGGCTCGACAGGATCCGGTCCGTCAGGGTCGTTCCGGAACGCGGCAGGCCCACCACGAAGATCGGACCAGCCTCTCCCCCGCCGCCAAAGCCCGCGCCCGCAAGACTGCGCGCCGACGCGTCGCAAAGTGCTGCGTCTCCCGCCCTATCGACCCGCGCCGCCATTCCGGCCTTGGCGCGCGCCAGCCACTCCATGGACCGGGCGGAATCGCCGATATCCGCGCAGGCCTTGGCGATGGCATGCCCCAGCGTGTGCATGGCGACAGGATCATGCGCCAGGGTCTCCGCGATGGCGGTCAGCTGCGGAATCGCGTTCTGCCCGGGCGTCTGCTTCGTTATCTGCACCAGCCCCGCCCACGCCGGTCCGTGAGCGGGATCGCGGGCCAGACAGGCGCGGAACGCCGCCCGCGCCTCCTCGAACCGTCCGAGAAACACCAGAGCGGACCCGTGATTGTAGTGATAGCCCGGCGCCTGTCCCGTCGCTGCCGCACGGCCATACAAATCCGCCGCCGCCGCGTGCCGCCCGGCGCGGGTCATCACGACGCCGGCTGTATCCAGCGACCACGGATCGGCCTGCAACCTCCCCACGGCCTCAGCCTCGGCGACGGCTTCCTCACGCCGCCCCAGGGCATCGAGGCTGCGCGCCTTCTGCGCCATGGCCTGCACATGGCCGGGCCGGACGCGGATGGCGAGATCAAACTGCCCGATTGCCCTGGCGTGCTCGCCCTGCATCGCCAGTGCGACGCCCAGCATGAACAGCGCATCCGGGTGCCCTGGCGCCCGCGCGAGGATGGCGGCGAGCTGCGATTCCGCCGCCCGCGCATCGCCGCGCGCCAGAAGTCCTCCTGCCTGCTGCAGCTGCGCGCCGAGCTCCGGATCGCCCGTCATTGCCGGGCGCAGCTTTCCGGCTTGATCTCGATCCGCGTGAAACGGACCGGCACGCCGCCGACATTGCTGATCGCGTGCGGCCCTTCCGGCGGCGACCAGACGGCGCGATAGCCCGCGCTGGGCGAGACTTCCTGAGTGGATACTTCCACGAACCTGCCGTCCTGCATCCTGTATTCGGTGTAGAGAAATTTCGCGCCGCCCGATCCGCCCGTCTCGCCGAAGATCACGCTGGGCAGGGCGTGAATGTGGATCGGCTCCGTCGCTCCGGGCGGCAGCCGGATGTCGAGCACGCGCACATGCTCGTCCTCGAACAGCACCCGGTGCGAATAGGGCGCGGCCGCAACC
>CAZTMG010000118.1:2324-8718 GCA_964614815.1 uncultured Rhizobium sp.
CAACAGGAGCAATCGAACCCGCATGCCTCCCTCCTTCGCAATCCCGCCGCTCAGTGCGGCGCCAGGGTGAAGCCGTCCACCGGCCGGGTCTCGACATGGCCGGGGAAGTACATGTCCATCACGACAAGCGTGCGCAATGGGGCGCTGTCCTGGCAGCGGACGTCGAAATGGTCGACAAACGAGCCAAACACGCCCGCTTTCGTTTCGCCCACGCGTTCATGGGTCGGGGGCTTGCCATTCCGGCACCGCAGCCGGTTGAGATAGGCGCGCTCGCCCGCCGGCATGTCCGCCCTGACGGGGTTCTGGGGCGACCCCAGGGGATAGCGCGCCGCCTGCTTCAGCGCGGCGTCCAGCCAGGGCTGCAGGTACTGTCCGCCCATCCTCACGTCCGTCGACTTGCGGGCCGGCCCGAGGCTATTTCCCCCGCACGCGCACAGGAGAAGCGCGGCAAGCCCGCCCGCCATCATTGCGCCGACACGAAACATCTATACTCCTGTCGCCGGCGCCAGCAGACCATGCCGGCGTCCGCGTCGCAATCGCCCGCCCGGCAGGCGCTTGCTCCCCGCTTGGAACCGTGAATTGCGCCGAGAACAGGGACTGGGGCCGCGCATGCCAGATATCCGCTTTCGCTACGCCCGGCAGGCCGACGCCCCGGCCGTGGTCGTCCTCATCGAACGCGCCTATCGCAGTCCCGACGCGGCAGGCCGGTGGACCTCCGAGGCCCACCTGCTGACCGGACCCCGCACCAGCCTGGAAGAAATCGCAACCCTGATCGACCGCGAGGACTCGCGCTTCCTCCTCGCCGAAGCGGGCGACAAGCTCATCGGCTGCTGCCTGCTCCAGGGCCGCGAGGGCGGTGACCCGGGCGTCAATGCGGCCTATTTCGGCATGTTCGCCATCGACCCCGCCGCCCATGGCGGCGGATTTGGCAAGACCGTGATCGCTGAGGCCGAGCGCTGCGTGAAGGATCTCTGGAACTGCAACCAGATGGTGATGACGGTCATCAATGTACGCACCGAGCTGATTGGCTGGTACGAGCGGCGCGGCTATCGCCTCACCGGCACGACGCTTCCCTTCCCCTTCTCCGAAACCTCGGGCGAGACCACCCGCGACTTTCACCTCGTTGAAATGCGCAAGGACCTTGCCTGACGCCATCCGCCAATCTCAAGCCGCACGCCCGGAGAGTTGCCTCCCGCCCTGATTTCGTCGCCAATCCCCGTCCATGTATCCGGAGTGGACTCGCTGGCGAGCATCTGCTTGAAACCTATGTTGCTGCTTGCGCTGTGCTGGCGCCGGGCGCCTGCCGCGCGGCCAGCTCGAACTGCGCGTCAACGAGGCTTTCGCGGAATTCGGCAAGATCTCGACGCTGGCCGCCTCTGGCCTGCGCTCGCTCGGGTTCATGCACGCTGTCGCCCTCGATAGCAGGATGAAGCCCCGGCGCGAGGCGGGCCTCGCCATCGCGACGCGACGCCTTTGCCATGGCGCGGCAACAATCCTAGACTCCCGCAATGACCCAGACGCTCCGCATCGCCCGCCGCTTCAACGGCCCGCACGATTCCGGCAATGGCGGCTATTCCGCCGGCCTCGCCGCGCGCCTGCTGGCGGAGACGGAAGCGGTCGAGGCCACGCTGCGCGCCCCCATTCCGCTGGACCAGACTCTGCGCGCCCACACGACAGAAGATGGTCTCGACATCATGACGGATGACGCCGCCGCGCGCATCCTCATCATGTCGCTCAGGCGCGTGCGCCTCGAAACGCCGGCGATCAGGTCGCCCGGCCTTGAGGCCGCCGCCGTCGCTGCCGCAACCTATCGCGATCAGGACGACCACGTCCTGCCGCACTGCTTCGTCTGTGGCCCCGCGCGCAAGGAAGGCGACGGCCTGCGCATCTTCGCCGACTGGCTGAAGGACCCCGCCGGCATCGAGAACCCCAACAGCTTCCCGATCGTCGCGGCGCCTTGGCGGCCATGGCCCGATCTCGCCGACGCCTCCGGCCTCATCGCGTCCGAATTCATCTGGGCGGCGCTGGACTGCCCCGGCGCCTTCGCCATCGATACCGAGCCCATCCTGCTCGGCCGCATGTCCGCCCGCATCCTCGCGCGTCCGCGTGCAGACCTTCCGCTTGTCGTCGTCGCCTGGGCCAGGGGTCGCGACCGTCGCAAGCATTTCGCCGGCTCCGCCCTCTTCAACGAGGCGGGCGACCTGCTCGCCTTCTCCGAACAGACCTGGATCCAGATCGACGCCCACGCCCCGCCGAAGGAACTGTGATTTCCTGCCCGGGTTGACCGCGCGTCATCGGAGGACATCGTGCCCGCCGGGGGAATCTTCACCTGCGGCTGGGGGGACGGCCCGATCTGGTGATCGGTTTCGGCGGCTTCTGATTTCCGCCCGTGCGGTCTGGACGCCCTGGGGCGTTTCGGCGCAAATCACGCATGGCTGTTGCGTTGCTTGTCGTCCTCGGCGTCCTGGCGATCGTCGGACTTGTCTTCTGGATCCTTGCGATCCGGCTGTCTTACCGCATCGAGCAGCAGCGCGAGGGCGCTGCGCCAGCCGGGCGGCTGGCGATGACGAACATCTTCTATTCCGCCTTCTGGGAGGTGAAGGACGACAAGGCCGATCCTGCCTTGCGCCGCAGGCTGAGGACCTGCATCTACGCCGCCCTCGGCTGCATGATCGCCATGGCCGCGCTCAGCTTCTCGCTTCCGCTGCTGGCCGCGAAGGAAGCCCCCGCCTACGCCCGGCCCGCACCCCCGCCCTTCGATCCCACAGGCACGACGCTTGCCTATGTGCGCTCCAACCAGGACGGCACGGAGCCCGAACTCATCTACATGCACGCCGTCTCGCCCAACGAAGTGCATGTCGCCAAGATGGTGTCGCCCTGCACCGACGCAGCCTATGTCACCGGGGTCTTCGATCCGGCGACCCGGGAAGCAACCCAGCTGGTCGGCGGCCGCCTGAACCGCGATGGCGGACAGACGCCGCAGGCGTGGCTCAAGCTCGCGCCCGGGACCCGCAAGCTCGAAGTTCGTTTCGGCGACGCCGCCAGCGATCCTGTCGAAGTGCATGACGCGCCGCTCGCACCGTGGCGCATGTACGATTTCGATCTCTCCGAGTTTGCCCTGTTCGGCCCGCGCGAGCCGGAGGATTTCAACTTCGGCCTCGCCCTTGCCTGGCCGGATGGCACATCGCCTGCGCTGCGCATTCTCGGCGGCGCAAATGCGAAATTCCTCTACAGCTCGAACAATGGCGCGCGGAACCATTTCCGCATCAGCGGCCCGGCCTTCTCCGACCCCGCCGTCGGCGATCGCGGCGGGGAGCTGATCACCGATGCGAAGACTGGCCATGTGATCGAAGCCCGTTTCGGCCGTCCCAACCATACCGCCTACGCCAACTTCATGCTGAAACTCACCGCCGCGACTCCGCCGCCGGAGGGCGAAAGGGTCTGGCGCGAAGCCCTCGCCGCGCACTGGCGCAACTGCCCTGCCGGAACCTGACACGCCGCGCCGTCGACAGGCGAATCGGGGGACTGGACGGTTTCCGCTTTCCCGCCCGCGCGGCGGTCGCTATTCTTGACGGCGTCCGAGGGGCGCGAACGGACGTTCGCTGAGATCTGGGCCAGAGCCGGCCGGCGAAAAGCCGACGGGTCCGTCCGAGCACCCTTTGAACCTGATCCGGGTCATGCCGGCGAAGGGACAGGAGACGCCAGTGACGCCAACGCCGACACCCATTCCGGAAACGCCGCCCCCGCCGGGCGCGATCCCTCCCGACAAGCTGCTCCCGGGCCTGCGCGGACAGCTGCAGAAGGGCGAGCACGTGCTGTGGCAGTCACGCGGCAGCGGCCGCGCCTTCAATGCGCTGAGCCGCGCCCTGCTGATGCGCCTCGGCCTGCTCGCCATCGCAATGGCTGCGGTCGTGTTCCTCCTGCTGGACAATCGCAATCCCGCATACAACTGGGTGGCATGGGCGTTGATCAGCCTGCTGGTCGCACGCATCGCCCTGTTCATCTGGCAGAGTTCGGCGACGCCCGCACGCCAGGTCGCCATGCTGACGACGCGACGGGTCGTCTCCACCGATCTCCTGCGTCCGATGACCACCTGGCAGATCGATCGCGGCGGCGAAGGCCGCGCCGACGGCAGGCATGCATCGCCGCAACCCATCGTCGTCACCGGCACGAAGCAGCGTGGCCATGTCCGGCTCAATCGCGCGCCGCAGAACACGCGCGCCTATCCGCCCTTCATCCTGTTCAATATCGAGAACCCGCTCGAGGTCGCC
Organism: uncultured Rhizobium sp.; assembly: GCA_964614815.1. Classification (GTDB taxonomy): domain Bacteria; phylum Pseudomonadota; class Alphaproteobacteria; order Caulobacterales; family Hyphomonadaceae; genus UBA7672. Next base: position 6,596 of record CAZTMG010000118.1, read on the forward strand.
CAGCTCATCAGGAAGACGCTGGAGATCGAACAGCCGGTCGTGGATCGCACGCGGTGAGCGGGGCAGCCGACATCTGGACGCCGCATCTCGCCTCCGGCGAGCGCCTCGTGTGGAGCGCGACGGCGTCCTCCGCCATGCGCATGGCGGACCGCTCCCGCCATCGCCTGATCCATGGCGCGGCAGGCGCCGCCTGCCTGCTGATCGGCTTCATGCTGCTGGCTCGGTTCATCGAGTCCGCCTTTCTCGTCGCGGCGCAGCCCTCGCTTATCGCCGCCGTCGCGCCGCTCTACCTCGGCTTCGGCCTCGCCATGCTGGCCCTTTCCGTCTGGGGTTTCAGGCGCATGGGTGAAAAGCCGCCCGCGGCGATGCACTACGCCGTCACCAGCCATCGCCTTCTCGCGCTCGACGAATCAGGCGGCCTCGTCAGCGAAATGCCGGGCGCAGGGATTGACGCCGTGATCGCCTCCGGCCGCCGCCGCACGCCCGACGTCTATGTCCTGCGCAAGGATGACCCGAAAGAGGAGCATGTCTTCGCCATCGAACACATCGAGACCCCCCTCGAAGCCAAAGCCGTCATCGAGGACACGTTTCTCGCCACGCCCATCGAATCCGCAGAAGGAACCGCATGACCGACCTTCTCTCCGTGCAGAACCCGCTTACGCTGAAGCTCGCCCTGCTTGTCGGCGTATTCCTGCTTGCCGCCGCGAGCGCGCTGGCGCGTCCGTCCGTCGCCGCCTCGCTGCTGGCCAGCATCCAGAACTCGCCGGGGGTCATGCACGCCACGGGCGCCGTGACGGCCTTCGCCGGCGGCGGACTGCTGATCGTGCATGTTGATTTCTCCTCACCGACCGCCGCGCTGGTGACGCTCACCGCGATCTGGTGGGCGGTCGAGGGGTTGGGCCTGCTCGCCGTCGGACATCTCCTGCGAATCGACAGCGCGGCCCATGTGCGCCTCTATGCCCTGTCCAACATTCCCGCGCTCGTCGTCGGCGCCTTTCTCGTTTCATCCGGCCTCTCCGGTCTCGTCCTCTCTGCGGAGCCCTCCCCATGAACAAGCCCATTGACCCGCGCGAGCTGCAACCCTTCCGGGTCACCACGGGACCCCTGCCCGCCAGCCGCAAGCGCTACAGCGCGGCGCCCGGCTTTCCGCAAATCATGGTCCCGTATCGCGAGATCGACCTGCACCCCAGCGCAAATGAGCCGCCCGTCCGCGTCTACGACACCACCGGCCCCTACACCGACCCCGATGCCCGGATCGACGTGCACGAGGGCCTGCCGCGCATCCGCGCGCCCTGGATTGCGGCGCGCGGCGATTGCGCGCCCTATGACGGCCGCCGCGTGAAACCGGAAGACAACGGCCATGTCACCGGCGACAGGCTGGTCACGCAGTTTCCTGTCGCACACGCGCCGCTGCGCGCCCTGCCCGGGAGGCGGCTCACCCAGTATCAGTACGCGAAGGCCGGCATCATCACGGCCGAGATGGCCTATGTCGCCCACCGCGAAAATCTCTGCCGGGAAGCCATGCTCGATGGAGCCGAGGCCCGCCGCGCCGACGGCGAGGATTTCGGCGCAGACATCCCCGCCTTCATCACGCCTGAATTCGTACGCAGCGAGATCGCGCGCGGCCGCGCCATCATTCCCGCCAACATCAACCACCCGGAGCTCGAACCCGTCATCATCGGCCGCAACTTCCTGGTGAAGATCAACGCCAACATCGGCAACAGCGCCGTCACCTCCTCCGTGGAAGAAGAAGTCGAGAAACTCGTCTGGGCGATCCGCTGGGGCGCCGACACCGTGATGGACCTCTCCACCGGCCGCAACATCCACAACATCCGCGACTGGATCATCCGCAACTCCCCCGTCCCCATCGGCACCGTGCCAATCTACCAGGCGCTGGAAAAAGTCGGCGGCGATCCCGACAAGCTCGACTGGTCCGTGTTCAGGGACACACTCGTTGAACAGTGCGAGCAGGGCGTCGACTATTTCACCATCCACGCCGGCGTTCGCCTCAGCTACATCCCGCTCACGGCAAAACGCGTCACCGGCATCGTGTCGCGCGGCGGCTCCATCATGGCGCGCTGGATGCTCAGCCGTCACCCGGCGCGCTTCCTTTCCGCACGCCT
>CAZTMG010000118.1:8746-8989 GCA_964614815.1 uncultured Rhizobium sp.
TGGCCGCCTACGATGTCTCCTTCTCGCTGGGCGACGGCCGGCGCCCCGGCTCCATCGCCGACGCCAACGACGCCGCCCAGTTCGCCGAGCTTGAAACCTTGGGCGAGCTCACGAAGGTCGCCTGGGACAAGGGCTGCCAGGTGATGATCGAAGGCCCCGGCCACGTGCCGATGCACAAGATCAAGGCCAACATGGACAAGCAGCTCGCCGTCTGCGGCGAGGCGCCGTTCTACACCCTCGGCC
>CAZTMG010000119.1:0-241 GCA_964614815.1 uncultured Rhizobium sp.
TCCAGCCTGCCGCTTCTTGTGGCCGGAGATATCAACATTGCGCCCGAGGAGAACGACGTCTGGTCCCACCGGCAGCTGCTCAACGTGGTCAGTCACACGCCCGTCGAGACGGACGGTCTCAAGCGCGTGCTGGCCGACGGCCGGCTGACCGACATCGCCCGCGCCAAGCACGGGCCGCAGGAGAAACTCTACACATGGTGGAGCTACCGCGCCGCCGACTGGAAACTCTCCAACCGCGGCC
>CAZTMG010000119.1:407-8981 GCA_964614815.1 uncultured Rhizobium sp.
TATAGTCCGGGCAGACGCCTTCCGGAGCTTCCCATGACACGCATCCCGATCCTCGCCGTATCCCTGCTTGCCCTTGCCGCGTGTGGAGGCAGCCAGACCAACACGAGTGAAACATCCGCGCCGGAGACGCCCGTTGCGGAAGCCCCGCCGCCGGCTGTCGCCCCTGCCTCGGGCGCCCTCACCTCGCAGGGCTGGGGCCCCCTGAAGATCGGCATGACGCTGGCCGAGCTCACCTCGGCAATGGGCCCGGACGCCAATCCCGATGCTGTCGGCGGTCCCGATCCCGAATCATGCGACGAGTTTCGCCCCGCCAATGCTCCGGAAGGCCTCTTCGTCATGATCGAGGCCGGCAAGCTGACGCGCATCTCGCTGAGCGAACTGTCGACGCTGAAGACCGACAAGGGCCTCGGCCTCGGCGATACCGCGGCCACGGTGAAGGCCGCCTATGGCGCCGCCGCCCAGGCGAGCCCGCACAAATACCAGGACGCCCCCGCCGAATACATCACGGTCTGGGATGGCGGCCCGCGCACAGAGCCCTACGTGCAGGATGAAGCCGCCCGCGGCCTCGTCTACGAGATCGACGGTACGGGCAAGGTGGGCGCCATCCATGCCGGCGGGCCAAGCATCCAGTATGTGGAGGGGTGCGCCTAGCGGCGGCCATTCGCCGAAGGCAGGCGCGCGTCGCCGATCCGGCGATGTCGGCTGCTCAGCGGCGCGCAGCCCGCCTGCCAGCCCCTCGGGCGCAAAGGCGAAGAGACGCCGTCAGCCCCATGTCGACAGCGATCCACGTGCGGCCGCTGAGCTCGCATTCGCGTCCTGCCCGGGCGGACGCAGCATTTCCCAGGTGTTCCATTCCTCGAGGATCTTTCCGCCCCTGATGATGGCGAGGTTGATGCCGAGCATTGTTGCAGGTTCGCCGGTCTCGCGCATCCTGACGTGCGCGGTCATCCGCGTCGCGACCTTGTCGCCCTCCACGAACTGGTCCTCGATCACGAAAGAATCCCTGCCGTAATCGAAGATCGCGTGGAAATTGATGATGCTCCGGCGGAATTCAGCCAGATCGCGCCTGCCCGCAGCCGTATGTCTGACATAGTCAGGCGCGACGAACTCCTCCAACGCATCTACAGCCCCCCTGGGCGTAGATGTCCACCAGGCGGCGGAAAACCGCCTTCTTGGCCTCCGCCGATTCATCCGCAACTTCGTTTGCCATGACCTTCATCCCTCCCTGGACGCCGCGCGCCAATCGTTGAGCCTTCCGCCGACCCCCGGAAGATAGACGCCGGCTCCAACCTCACGCCTGCAGCCGATACCCGCCGCTTTCCGTCAGCAGCAGGCGTGCATTCGCCGGATCCGGCTCGATCTTCTGGCGCAGGCGATAGATGTGCGTCTCCAGCGTGTGCGTGGTGACGTTGGCGTTGTAACCCCACACCTCCGACAAAAGCTCCTCGCGCCCCACCGGCTTGCCGCCCGCGCGATAGAGATATTTCAGGATGTTCGTCTCCTTCTCGGTGAGGCGGATCTTTCTTTCCTTCTCGTCGATCAGAAGCTTGGCGGCCGGACGGAATTCGTAAGGCCCCAGCCGGAAGGTCGCATCCTCGCTCTGCTCGAACGTGCGCAGGTGCGCCCGCACGCGCGCGAGCAGCACGGAGACCTTGAACGGCTTGGTGACGTAGTCGTTGGCGCCGGAATCAAGGCCCAGGATCGCGTCCGCATCCGTCGCCTGCCCCGTCAGCATAACGATCGGCGCGGCGATGCCGTGCTTGCGCATCAGCTTGCACGCGTCCCGCCCGTCCATGTCCGGCAGCTCGACATCGAGAATGATGAGGTCGGCGCGCGCCTCTTCCGCCTTCCTGATGCCTTCGCCCGCCGAGGCGGCATGCTCGATGCGGAACCCCTCATGCAGTTCGAACTGCTCGGCCAGCGCCTCGCGCAGCTCGTTGTCGTCGTCGACCAGCAGGATCGTCTTGGCGGCGGTCATCTCGTCGGCGTCTCCGTCCCGGCGTAATTTTGTTGTCCCGGGGATACCAAGTCTAGGCAGGATGGGCCAAGCAAGGAAGCCATCACGAAGCGGACAGGACATGGCCCGGTCCCCGTTCATCGCGGAAGGCGGCGGAATCCTCCGCTGGCCCGGCGGGCAGGCCCGCTGCGCCCTTGGAAGAAGCGGCGTTACGCCCGCCCTCGCCAAGCGCGAGGGCGACGGCGCAAGCCCGCTCGGCCTCTGGCCCATGCGCCAGGTCTACTACCGCCCGGACCGTCTGGAGCGGCCCGCGACCCTGCTTCCCGTGGAGGCGTTGATCCCGGAGGCCGGCTGGTGCGACGACCCCGCAAGCCCGCTCTACAACCGCCCCGTGCTGCTGCCCTTCGCTCCGCGCCACGAGACGCTCTGGCGCGAGGATCATGTCTACGACCTCATCGTCGTCCTGGGTTACAACGACGACCCGGTGATCCCCGGCAAGGGAAGCGCCATCTTCCTCCATCTCGCCCGCGAGGACTATTCGCCCACCGAGGGATGCGTCGCCTGCGCCAGACAGGACCTGCTCGGCCTGCTCGCCGTCGCAAGGCCGGGGGACGCGCTGGAAATCACCGGCTGAATCAGCGCCCGATGCGCCTGCGGCTTCCTCACCGGCAAATCGACAATCCGCCATGCCCCCGCTAACACCGGCATCATGACCACGCGCACGCTCTTCTTCATTGTCGCCGCCATCGTGGCGATGTCCCACCTCGCCAATGACTGGATCGACCTCGCCCAGCCCTGGGGCCTCGTCTGGAAAGCGGCGGGGATCGTGCTGCTCGGCCTCTACGCTTTCTGGATGCGGGCGTGGATCGCCGGTCTTGGTCTGCTGTTCTGCGCGCTGGGCGATGTGTTGCTTGAAATCGTCTTCGTGTATGGCATGGCCGCCTTCGCCGTGGGCCACCTGTTCTACATCATCGCCTTCGCCGAATGGGGCCGCCTGCTCGGCCTCAACAGGCGCGACTTTCCGATGGCCGTCATTGTCGCGCTTGTCTCGCTTGGCCTGATGGCGTGGTTCTATCCCGGCATGGGCGGCCTGCTCGTCCCGGCGCTCCTCTATCAGGTCATCATCACGGTCATGGTCGCCGCCGGCTTCATTGTGAAGGCGCCGATGCTGGCGCGCCTCGGCGCCGTCATGTTCATGCTGTCCGACACGCTGATCGCGCTCGGTCTCTTTGCCGACCTCGATGCGCCGCCCGGCTCCGTCTGGATCACCTATGCCGGCGCGCAGATCATGATCGCCTGGGGCATGAGCCGCATCGCGCCGGTCCTGGATCATGCGAGACGGAAGGCGGCGGCAGGCGCGGGCTGAGTTCTCCCGGCGGAGGCGCTACGGCCGCGCCCCGAACAGCGCCGAGCCCACACGCACGCTGGTCGCGCCGAACAGCGCCGCGATCTCGTAATCCGCGCTCATGCCCATCGAGAGCTTCGCGACGCCGTTGCGCGCGGCGATCTTCGCCAGCAGCGCAAAGTGCGGCCCTGCGGGTTCATCCGCAGGCGGAATGCACATCAGCCCCTCGATGGCAAAGCCATAGTCGCGCCGCACTTTCGCGATGAACGCATCCGCCTCCTGCGGCGCGACGCCGGCCTTCTGCGCCTCCTCGCCGGTGTTCACCTGGCAGTAGAGCCGCGGAGTCTTCCCCGCCTTCGCACACGCATCCGCCAGCGCCCCGGCCAGCTTCTCGCGGTCGAGCGTCTCGATCACGTCGAACAGGGCCACGGCCTCCCTCGCCTTGTTGGTCTGCAGCGGCCCGATCAGCCGCAGCTCCAGGTCGGGATGGGCCGCGCGACGCCGCGCCCAGCGCGCCTCCGCCTCCTGCACGCGGTTCTCGCCGAACACGCGCTGGCCGGCCGCCAGCATGGCCTCGATCCGCTCATCCGGCTGTGTCTTCGATACGGCCACCAGCGCGATGGAGGCCGGATCGCGTCCCGCGCTCTTGGCGGATGCGCCAAGCCGGGCAAGAACATCGGCGCGCGCGTTTGCGATGTCCCGGAGCAGCTGTTCGTCCATGCCGGCCTCTGAAACATCACCCTCTCAAGCGCAGGCCGCGTCCCGCCGCAAGCTTCTTGCGGCGACGCGCCTCGCGCGGCCTGCCCGCGCGCGAAATGGCCGCGCCCTTCCCCGGGCCTTCTTCCTCACCGACCCGGCCCGCACCCGGGATGTTCTCGGCGTCGTCAGCCGCCTGCCCCGCGGCTTCGGCGTCATCTGGCGCCACCATGGCGACGTTGACCTCGTCCACGGGCGACAGCTCGCAAGGCTCTGCCGCCGGCGCGGCCTCATCCTGCTCGTCTCTGCCGATCCCGCTCTCGCAGCCCGCATCGGCGCGAACGGCGTCCACTGGCCTGAAAAACGCCTGCGCGGCAAGCGGGCGCGGCGGCCGCACGCCATCGAGACCGCCTCCGCCCATTCACGGGCCGCCATCGGGAACGCGGCGAAGCTTGGCGTCGACGCCGTCCTCCTCTCCACGGTCTTCCCCAGCCGCAGCCCTTCCGCCGGTCCGGCGCTCGGCGCGCTTCGCTTTCGTCAGCTGGCGCGCGCTGCAGGCCTGCCCGTCTATGCGTTGGGCGGCGTCGGCCCGGATACGGCCGCACGCGCAATGCATCACGCCGCCGGATGGGCTGCGGTCGACGCCGTTCAGGCAACCTGGGGAAAATCCTAGAACGAGAAGGCCGACTCGATGCGCACGGAGGCTTCGTTGCCTTCGCGGCCGAAATTGCTGGCCGGATTCGACAGCGACTCGGCCAGCGAGTCCCCTTTCACCGTCACGCCGCCGCCGAGACGGAAGCGCGGGGTCACCTGATAGGTCACGCCGGCGGTCACTTCCTCGCGGGCGAACAGGCCATTGGCCGTCTGCGAACGGCTGGTCAGGTCGAGCGTCAGGTCCCAGTTGCTTGCCGGCCTCCAGCTCAACGCCACCTGGTCCTTGGTGATCGGTCCCACCGGCAGGAGCGACCGCTCCGTCTGGTCCCTGTTGAGGCCGAGGCCGAACGAGAAGCCCGGCTTCTGTTCGTCCGCCTGCTGGCCGGCATGACTTGCCTGGCCAAGCGGTTTCTGGGGCGCGCCGACGGCATTGCCCTGCGCAAAGGCCGGGGCCGCAACCAGCGAGGCCGCAAGGCAGAAAAGGGATGCCGAGATACGCATGTCCACCCTCTTAGCCGACATAGTACGCCCGACTCAAAGGACAAAAGTTAACGACCATTCATTTCCGAGGCGAAAACCGGATTTCGCGCCCGGGTGTCACTAATTCCTCACAGTGACCTCGACCAGAAGCCCGTCATTGCTGGCGTTTCTATGGCGAACGCTGAGTCCTCCCGGTACCGGTATGTCCGCCTCCGACATCGCCCATGCGACCCCCAGCGTGAGGTTGGGCGTGATTTCCCTTGCGACACCCGCGAGCCAGCTCGATCCCTTCAGATCGAGCAGCCGGTCCTCGGCCCAGCCGCTCTCCAGCCCGAACCGCCAGCCATCCTCCGTCCGGCGGACAAACCCCATCTCCCACGCCTCGTAGTCGCCCTCCCCAGCCGCCCAGGCGTTATTGCTGGACAACCAGCGCGCGCCGCCGCTCCAGCCCTCCCCTTCAAGCTCCAGCCCGCCGCCCCAGGCTTCGTAGCCCCCAAATCCCGGCGCGCCTGATCCCGAGTCAGCGTGTGTGTAGGTAATGGCGGCCCGCACGCGCAGGTTCTGGTCCGCGAACTGGCGGGCGAAGGACACGGCCCCTTCCCATACATTCTCCAGCCCTGCGCCGACGCGGCCGGGACCGCCGGCATCCGGGTCTACATCCGCCGTGCGCTGGTTCGCCTCGGGCGTGTAGGACACGCCGAGCCTGAGCCCCAGCCAGCGCGGCGAGAGGTAGGTGGCCTTCGCCGACGAACCGGTCACGTCATTGCGCGCCCGGGTCATGGAGAGTCCGGTGGGATCCAGCCCCGGCGAATAGGCCGACACGCGGTCCAGCACGGTGGGCGCCCGTGCGTCGAGCCGGGAGGCGGCGCCGGAATCCAGGCCCAGACTTCCCTCGCCCCACGGCCCCCCGAGCGTCACGGCGGCCGTCTCCACCGCGACAAATCCCTCCTCCTCAAGGACAGACCCGCCAACGGATAGACCCGTTGCGGGCGCGACGGGCGAGGCCCCGCCAGAGGCGGGACAGCCGGGGCTCGCCGCTGGGCACAGGCCGAACGCCCCGGCAAAGGCCGGTCGCGAGGGGGCGTCCCGATCGTACCGGACGGCCCCGATCCATCCCAGCGTCAGCCCGTTGTCGAAGGTGTCCGATCGCGAGACCCTGACCAGCGCCGAGGCCATCGGTCCGTCAGCCGCCGGCGCCGCGGGGTCGTCCGCCGCGATGAAGGGGCCGGCCACGCTCGCCTGCACGGAGGTCTTCCATTGGCCGTCGTCGCCCTGGGCGAGCGCCGGTCCGGCCGCTCCCAGGGCGATGGCCGCCAGGGTCATCGGTTGCCGCATGCCAGAATTCCTCCGCAATTTCCCGCCATTCCAACCCCTATATGAGGCGGTCTTGCGACACGGCTAACGGCGCCGAGCCCTTGCCTGCCGGATAGGCCAGCAGCTAAGGAAGCGGCTCCCCGGTTCCCGGGGCGCGGGACGAGCGGGCTGACGGAGTGATCTGGTGATGTTTTCACGCATGGCGGCTGCCGCCCTGATGGTTTCCGCAGGTCTGGCCGCTGGGGGCTGCTCGATCTTCGGATCCTCCACCGCCACCACCTCCTCCGCCTCCAGCGCCGACCTCGGCCCCGAGGAAACCGGCGCGCTCGGCGTCAACGCCTATCTTTGGCGCGCCACGCTGGACACCCTGTCCTTCCTGCCGCTGGCGTCGGCGGACCCGTATGGCGGCGTGGTCATCACCGACTGGTATGCCAATCCCGCAAAGCCGGATGAGCGCCTGAAGGCCACCGTGTACATTCTCGACACCCGTCTGCGCGCCGATGGCATCTCCGCCGCCGTGTTCCGGGAAACGCTGGTCAACGGCGCCTGGGTTCCGGCGTCGGTCAGCCCGGACACCAATGTCGCGCTCGAGAACGCCATCCTGGCCAAGGCGCGCCAGCTTCGACTCGGCGGCGCCGGCTAATCTTCCCGTCGCCTTTCGTTCGGCGGCGGGTTATGCGAACCCCCGCGACGATCGAAGGCGAGCGACGAGATGGCCACCCGATACAATCCCAAGGAAATCGAACCGAAATGGCGCGCCGCGTGGGACCGCGCCCGGATCTTCCGCGCCAGATCCGCCCGGGATGCGGGCGGCATGCCGAAGGCGTACATCCTGGAGATGTTCCCCTACCCCTCGGGCAGGCTGCACATGGGCCATGTCCGCAACTACGCGATGGGCGACGTCGTCGCGCGCTATCGCATCGCCTGCGGGTACAACGTCCTGCACCCGATGGGCTGGGATGCGTTCGGCCTGCCCGCCGAGAACGCCGCCATCGAGAAGAAAGCCCAGCCGCGTGCATGGACGCTGCAGAACATCCAGGCGATGAAGGAGCAATTCGCCCCGCTGGGTCTCTCCTTCGACTGGTCGAAGGAAGTCACCACCTGCGAGCCGGACTACTACGCCCAGCAGCAGCGCATCTTCCTGAAGATGCTGGAGAACGACCTCGTCTATCGCCGCTCCGCCAAGGTGAACTGGGACCCGGTCGAGAACACCGTGCTGGCCAACGAGCAGGTGGTCGATGGCCGCGGCTGGCGCTCCGGCGCGATCGTCGAGCAGCGCGAGCTGGAGCAGTGGTTCTTCCGCATCACCCGCTATGCCGACGACTTGCTGGACGCCCTGAAAACGCTCGACCGCTGGCCGGAAAAGGTCCGCACCATGCAGGCGAACTGGATCGGCAAGTCGCAGGGGGCGAAGATCTGGTGGGAGATCGCCTTCGCCCCTGACTATCTGTCGCGCGAGAGGGACGCCAGCGGACGCTGCCACGCCACAGACCCGATCGAGGTCTTCACGACCCGTCCCGACACGCTGTTCGGGGCGAGCTTCCTCGCGCTCTCCCCCGATCATCCCCTGACCAGGGAAGTCGCAAAGCGCCGTCCCGACGTCGCCGCATTCGTTGCGCGGGCCGCCCAGACGGGCACGAGCGAGGCAGATATCGAGAAGGCCGAGAAGATCGGCATCGATCTCGGCATCAAGGTGCGTCACCCGTTCGATCCGTCCTGGGAGCTGCCCGTCTGGGCCGCCAATTTCGTGCTGTCGACCTACGGGACAGGCGCCATCTTCGGATCTCCCGCAGGCGACCAGCGCGACATCGAGTTTGCGGAAAAGTACGGCCTGCCCTTCAAGCCTGTCGTGCTGCCGCCGGGCGCCGATCCTGCGACCTACGCCGTCAGCGGGCAGGCCTACACAGGCGAAGGCACGATCTACAACTCCGGATTCCTGGACGGCCTGTCAACGAAGGAAGCCATTGGCGCGGCGATCAGGGAACTGGTGAAGCGCGGCCGCGGCGAAGCCACCACCCAATACCGGCTGCGCGACTGGGGCGTGTCGCGCCAGCGCTACTGGGGCTGTCCCATCCCGGTCATCAAATGCGCCGCCTGCGGAACCGTGCCCGTGCCGGACAAGGACCTG
>CAZTMG010000120.1:0-8904 GCA_964614815.1 uncultured Rhizobium sp.
GGCCTTGGCCTGCAGCGCCTCGCGCTCGTTCGGCAGGGGTCGGAGCCAGTCGGACACCAGCACGACCGGGCCCCGCGCCAGCTCGCGCGCCTCGGCGATGGTGCGCGCGCCGCCTTCGGCGTCGAGCGCCTCGCGGGCGTTGGCGGCGATGGGATAAAGCAGCGGCATGGGACTCTGGAAACCGGGCGGTTAGTCGATGGACGGCTCTGTGGGGGGCGTCTCCCGGCCTTCACACGGGACATCCTCGGCGCGCATCAGCCGCGCCGCAGCAAGCCGGCCAAAGGACAGCGTCACCGCCTTGCGCCGCGCGGCGTTGAGCAGGACCGTTGCGCCTTCACGCAGGACGGCGCCGCCAAATCCGTCGCAGACGATGAGTCCGCAGGCGTCCGGAATGCGCTCCTTCGGGAAATCGCAGTCGACGGCGAAATAGAAGCGGTCGCAGTAGGGCGCATACTCCGGCCACTTCTGGTCCGTCTGGAAATCCTGGAGGCAGGACTTCACCTCGACGATCGCGATCTCGCCCCTCGGTCCCAGCGCCATCACGTCGGCGCGGCGGCCATTGGCGAGCGTCACCTCGCTCAGCGAGGCGAGGCCCAGGTCGGCGAACATGCGCTGCACGCCGCGCACGACCGCAGCCGCCCGTCCATTCGGGAAGGGGTCGCCGAAAGGCTGGAAGACCGGCGGGGACGTGACAGCCGACATGAGCTTGCGTTCCTGTTACGTACTGGTTATGGCGCCGCCACGCCGCAAGGGCAACGCGAATTGACGGAAGACCGTTTTCACGGCTGCTGTCGTCAACAAAAGTCTGCATGGGGAGGACGGCATGAGCGAGGCCAGCGTTGCGGCCCCGGAAGAGCGCGCGACATTCCGGAAGATCGCCTGGCGGATCATTCCCCTGCTCTTCCTCGGTTACATCGTCGCCTTTCTTGATCGTGTGAATGTCGGCTTCGCCAAGCTGCAGATGGCGGCCGACCTGGATTTCTCCGATGCCGTCTACGGCTTCGGGGCCGGCGTGTTTTTCATCGGCTATTTCGTGTTCGAGGTGCCGAGCAATCTGATCCTGCGGAAGGTGGGCGCGCGGATCTGGATGGCGCGCATCATGATCACCTGGGGGATCATCTCTTCGTGCTTCATGTTCACCGGCATGGTCCAGTGGGGACCGGTCTCTGCTGCCTTCGGCTGCACGGACGAGCAATTCACCTTCTACTTGCTCCGCTTCCTGCTCGGCGCGGCCGAAGCGGGATTCTTTCCAGGCGTGATCCTCTATCTCACCTTCTGGTTCCCTGCGGATCGGCGGGCGCAGATGGTGGCGTGGTTCATGACCGGCATCGCCGTCTCCAACATCATCGGCTCGCCGGTGTCGGGCGCAATCCTGCAATACATGGACGGCGCCAACGGGCTGCGCGGCTGGCAATGGCTGTTCCTGCTGGAGGGCCTGCCCTCCGTGATCATGGGTCTCGCCTTGCTGCTCTTCCTTGTCGACGCACCGACGAAAGCGAAATGGCTCACCGGCGCCGAGCGCGAGCTCGTGCTGCGGCGGCTGGCGGAGGAAGAGCACGCCCGGGGCGCTGGCCAGGCGCACAGTCTCGCGCAGGTGTTCGCCGACTGGCGCATCTGGGCGTTCTGCGTTGTGTATTTCGGCGGAGCCTTCTGCCTCTACACGACGAACTTCTGGATGCCGACGATCATCTCGGAGTTCGGCGTACCCCAGGGCGACTTTCTCGCCATTGGCCTGCTCGGCATGATTCCCTGGGGCGTCACCGCGCTCGTTCAGGTGACTTGGGCGTGGAATTCGGACCGTACGGGCGAGCGCCGCTGGCACACGGCGGGGGCGTTCGCGATGTGCGTTGCGGGCATGACGCTGCTGGCGCTGATCGACGGCGCGCCCGTGCTGCAGCTGGCGGCGCTGACTCTGGTGTGCTGCGGGGCGCTGTGCCAGGCCGTGGTGTTCTGGTCGATCCCGACCGGACTCCTGTCCGGTGCTGCGGCGGCGGCCGGAATCGCGTGGATCAACTCGATCGGGAATCTCGGCGGGTATTTCGGGCCGGACCTCATCGGGCAGATCCGCGCCGCCAACAATGGCGACGCGGACATGGCCTTCCTCGCCCTTGCAGCCGTTGCGGCCGTCGCGGGGGTCACGATCCTGCTGGCCACGATAAGGCGGAAGGCGTCGCCGGCCCCCGCCTAGGGCCGGACTGTTCAGTTCACGAAGGCCTTGCGGAACATGCCCTCGGGCAGGCTTGGGCCGCGGCTCGGATGGATGAGGAAATAGTCCTTCCAGCGCCGCTTCGGATCGATCTGGGTCGATTCGAACATGTGGGAGTTGTCGTCGTTGAGCTGCCACATGCGATAGCCGAGGCCGAGGAAGTAGTCGCGCACCGCCTCGCCTGAGGAGCCGAAGTTGCGCTGCAGCGAGAAGGGATGGATCTCGATCAGCAGGCTAGGCAGGTCGCGCTCGAGAGTCTTGCGGCCGCCTTCGATGAAGCGGATCTCGGCGCCCTCCACGTCGCAGCGGATGAAGTCCACGCGCGGGAGCTTCTCCTTCTCCATCAGGCTATCGAGCGAAACGACGGCCGTGGGCTGGTCGATGAACTCGGTGCGGTTGCCGGTGGCCAGCGCCTCGTCCGACGCCGTGCCGCCGCGGTCCGTCACGACGCCATAGGCGCGGCCGAGATGGCCCGAGAGCTTCTTCGGCACGGAGAGGATCATGGCGCCGTCCGCCGCGCCGATGGCGGCGTTGTGCGGGACGACATTCCTGAGCTTGTGCCAGCGCAACAGGCGCGTCATGATCGCGTAGGAATAGTTCGACGGCTCATAGACGTGGACGACGCCCTCGGGCCCGACATGCCGGGACAGGAGGTAGGAGTGGCGCCCGTCCGAGCCGCCGAAGTGCAGGCAGATGTCGCCCTTCTTCACCACTTCCTTCATGTAGGGCGCTTCGGGCTCCCATTTCCGGTCCTGCCTGTTACGCTGGTAGATGCGCACCGTGGTGGCGAGGTTGCGCAGGCCTTCGAAGGACATGGACACGGCGAATGCTCCGGGATCGATGGCGGCTAGAAAGCGCCTCTCGCGCAAAAAGGGAAGCCCTCCGCCTGCAAACTGCGGCCGGACCGGCATTCCGTCGCGCGCGTTTGCACATTAAATGCCGGACATGAGCCTGTCGGAACCGGTCAGACCGAACTGGGGCGTCGCGCCTTCCCTCGACGACATCGCCGCCATGGCGCAGGCGGCGCTGGATGCGCTGGACGAGCCGTTCCGCACCCATGCCCGCGCTGTGGCCGTCAAGGTGGAGGATCTTGCGGACGCGGAAACGCTCGCTTCCCTTGGCGTTGAGAACCCCTACGAGCTGACCGGCCTCTATTCCGGCGTGGCGCTGACACTGGAGACGCCCTCGGCGCCCAGCCAGTCGCCGCCCATGGTGTGGCTCTACCGCCTCGCCATCCTCGACGAATGGGCCGCCGCCGGCGACATCACGCTGGAGGAGCTGGTCGCCCATGTCGTGATCCACGAGTTCGGCCATCATTTCGGATGGTCGGATGAGGAAATCGACGAAATCAACGACGGGGACGACTGACTGTCACAGATCAGCCCGGAAGCGATGCGCAGCTCTGCCTGGCCAAGGAGGGATGGCATGCGGCGTTCACTGATTATCGGGCTTGTTCTCGCAGCCACCGGATGCGCGTCATCCCCGCGCAAGATCGCGATCGAGGTCGACAGCCAGCTTGCTTCAGGGGCGACGCTGTGGATCTACGAGATTTTCAGCGGTTTTCCGCTCGTATCTTTCCACATGACTGACCGGCTGGACACGCGGCCTGGCGCAAGCATTCACCTGATGGAAGCGTGCCTGCCCGCCCATGTCGGCGGCCTCGAACTGACATCGGACAATGCCGACGGATCGGTGGGCCGCACCTTGCACTACAAGGTCAAGATACTGCCGCGACCGGAAACCGGGGCGGTGCCGCAGGACAAGCACGCTGGCGTTGCCGGCATCATCTACTACGAGCCGCCCGCCAATCCGGAATTGGAAGCGAAGGCGGAACAGGATGTTGTCCGCTTCAAACGCGCTGTCGCGCAAGCGGATAGCCGCAAGGCCCTCGGATGCTGGGGCGGCAAGATCTATGACGCGATGGAGCGCGCCGACCAGTAGTCAGACCATGCCAGCCCGTTCAAGCTGTTCGATCAGGTCCGGCGGCACGGGCGAGACATAGGCCGCCACGCCCAGCCGCTCGCGCACCCTGTCGATCGGTTCGTCCCAGATCTCCTGCCAGCGGACGCCGAGAAGCGGCGGCGTTCGCCGTCCGTGCCGCCAGGCGCCCATGGTGATCTCCATAAGCAGCGCCAGTCCTTCCGGCCGCCGGATCGCCGCCTTGGCGATGATGAAGGCGAGGAACTGCGCGGAATAGTTGTGCCCGAACTGCGAGAGCTGGAAGGCCGAGATGCCGACCTCGTGCAGCGCCGTCGTGTGATAGCCGCCGACGATATGCCAGAGGTCGTGGCATTGCAGGATACGGACGTTGAGGTAGTCCAGCGGCGGCGGCAGGTCCACAAGGCCGAGAGCATCGCGGTCAAGCACTTCGAGATCGAAATCATTGTCGACGATCTGGCGGTGGAACGCGTTGCCCAGCGAGCCGTCCGGACAGGCCGCCAGCTCGGCCATGGTGAAGCGTTCGGGCCAGCCCTGTGCAACGGCCTCGGGCACGCCGGGATAGGCAAGGCTGGCCTTGCCCGCGCGATCGGCGAAGCCGTCGTCGACATACTTGCCCAGCGATGCGGCGCGCAGGGTGAATGTACCCGGGTCGGTCTTCGCCATGTCGTCGATGAACTCCCAGAAGTGCGGCCACAGCGCGGGAGAGGCGACGCCCGTTCCGCGCGTGAGATCGACCCTGGGCGCCTCGTCGCCGAACCAGCCGGCGGCGGCGGCGTCATAGACATCGGGAATCAGCGCGGGCTCGACCCAGCCGGCGCGCGTCAGCAGCGCGGCGAGATCGGCCGCGGCCTGCATGTCGCCCTGCCTTGCGGCGCGGGCGAGCGCAGCGGGATCGCCCTGCCCGGTCTGCACGATAGTCTCGAAGCGCCGGGTGATGGCTGTCTCGGGCATGGCCAGGCTCCCGTTGTGACGGCGAACGCTAGTCCCGCAAGGCCGGGCCTTCAAGTTCACGCCGCGGCAGCAAGATGGCGCCGCGGCGCCTGTCGTCGCGCGTCCGCTTACGCCCGCAGCCTTGCCGTGAGATCGTCGACCCAGCGGGTGACGACTTCGGAGGCGGGGCCGTAGCGCCCTTCGCCGAACACGCGGGCGTTGGCGGAAGGTTCGAGGTTGAGCTCGATCGTGTGCGCCCCCGCAAGGCGCGCCTCCTCGACGAAGCCAGCCGCCGGATAGACCTCGCCCGACGTGCCGATGGAGACGAACAGGTCGCACGCCGACAGACGGTCGTAGATCAGCTCCATGCCGTAGGGCATTTCGCCGAACCAGACGACGTCGGGCCGGAGCGCGCCGACCGCCCCGCAGCTCCAGCACGCGGTGTCCGTGTGGAGATCCTCATCCCACGGCCCCCTTCCGCCGCAGGAGACGCACATCACCTTCCCCAGTTCGCCATGCATGTGCAGCAGCGCGCGCGAGCCCGCCTTCTCGTGCAGATTGTCGACGTTCTGGGTCACCAGCAGCAACCGCCCGCCCGCCTGCGCCATCTCGGTCTCCAGGCGCGCGAGCGCCGTGTGCGCGGCATTGGGGACAGCGGACCGCAGGGCGCGGCGCCGGGCGTTGTAGAATTCGTGAACCAGGCGAGGATTGCGCGCGAACCCTTCGGGCGTTGCGACGTCCTCCAGGCGGTAGCGGGTCCAGATGCCGTTCCTGTCCCGGAACGTTCCCATGCCGCTCTCGGCGGAAACGCCGGCGCCGGTCAGCACCACGATGTTGCGGTAGTCCATGCCAGTCCTCGCCCGCAGCACCGGGTTGCGCGCAGGCATAGCAGAAAATCCTTGCAGGCAGGAGGGCGGTCGCGGTCCCGCCTAGCGGCGGTCGTATTCCCGCGCCTCCGCGAACAGGGATCTTTCCCCGCTCGACAGGATGATCGCGCAGCCAGCGAAGGCGAGACCCATGAAGATCACGGCCATGAGGCGGGACACGAACTTGGTGTTGGCTCCGTCTGTCATGTCGAACGCCTTGCAGTCTCCATGCCGGTCCCTCCGGCGGCGCGGACACTGTCCGCATTCCTCCCAACGGATGAGACAGGCTCCGGTTGCGCAGGCGTGAGGCGCCGGGCAGGCGCTTTGGGGACTAAATGGGGCAGACCGGTCACAATGGGACAATTGCGCGAATTCATGCGCCGCAACTCGCCTGCGCCATGCCCATTCGCCAAGCCGGACGAGCATGGTAAACAGCCGGCCAAAGTGGTTCGTGGCGTCGAGGCGGGGAAATGGCGTTGAAGCGACTTATGACGGGATTGGCGCTGGCGGCCGCGCTGGCGGCGTCCTCCGGATGCGACCGGCTGGCGGAAGTCGGCCGGCTGGCGGCCGACTCGTTCGCGCAAGTGACGGGCGGCCAGGCGCCGGACGCTCCGGTTCTGGTGCTTTCCGACGACGCCATCCTCGCAGCTGCGGCGCTCGATGACCGTGCGCTGTTCGGACCCATGCAGGCGCCAATGCAGCTGACGCCAATCAATGTAGAGGAGATGCTGCAGACACAGCGCTTCTATGCCGTGGGCTCGGTGATCGCGATGCCGCGGGCGCAGATGGTCGAGCCGGTGCTGGAGCCGGATGCATTCGACCTCGCCTCCAGCGATCCCGCCGCCGGGGCGGGCGCGCTCAACACCGATCAGGCGCCGCTGCCGGAATCCCTAGCTGCGCCAGCCGGACCGCCGGTGGTCGAGGCGCCGGCCGCCGACGAACCCGCGCCGGAATCCAACCGCGCGACGCAGGATGGGGCCCCGGCCATCCTGAAGCCCGGCGCCAGACTGCCCCGCGCCCAGGTGATACTGCCGAGCCCGAGCGACCTGCGCCGCCAGGCGCAGATCCAGGCGCCCGAAGCCCTGAAGCAGGCTGTGCGCGACATCGGCGTGAAGCTCGACCCGGAAAAGCTGCGCGAGGCCCGTCGCGCCGCCGAGGAACAGATCAAGGCGACCAGTCAGACGGCGCAGGCCATCGGCGACGCCATCGCGCGGAAAGCCATCGATCCAGCCGCCCCGATCCCGAAGGCGCTGGCCGTGCGCTCCCGGCTCGATGTCGATGTCGCCCTCGCCGTCCGCGAGAAAGCTGGACGACAGCTCGAGGCGCTCGGCCTCTCCGGAATCGTGACGCCGGGCGAAGGAGGCCAGATGCGCATCACCATTGGCGTCAACCCGACCCAGTTCCGCGAAGGACGCCTCGATCTCGGAAAGATCGAGACGATGCGTGCGCTGTTCGCCCCGCAGAAGCGCAGCGACGCACAGGAATGCGCTGGCAATCCCAGCATCGAGCAACTCAGGACCGACCCCGTTCTGGCCACCGAATGCGTCGTGAAAGTGCTGATGCAGACCGGCGAATACGAATACGTGGAGAAGGACTACATCTTCACCAACCAGATGCTGCGCAAGCCTGCGGCCAGGCCGGCGACGTCCACGGCCATGCGCCCCAACGATCCGCTGTTCGGCCTGCAATGGCATTTCCGCGACAACGGCGCGGCGGCGGGCCAATCCGCCGGCGGCGCGGGGTTCACCAGTTTCTGGACGCGTGCGAACGATGTCGGATCGCGCGACGTCGTCGTCGCCGTTGTCGACACCGGCATCCAGATGAACCATCCGGACATCAAGAACTCGCCCAACCTCGCGCCCGGCTTCGACATGGTCTCGGACCCGATCATGGGCAATGACGGCGACGGCCGCGACACGGATCCGAACGATCCGGGCGACAGGTGCGATCCCAATGATCCGGCCACGTCCGACAGCTTCCACGGCACGCACGTGGCCGGCACGATCGGCGTCGCGGCGACCAACAACGCCGCCGGCGTTGCGGGCGGGGCATGGAACGTCACCATCGTGCCGGTGCGGGCGCTGGGCCGCTGCGGCGGCAAGCTGTCGGACATCAACGATGCGATACGCTGGGCCGCCGGCACCGTGCCGGCGCGCCTGTCGGCGACACAGGAGATCTGGAACTCGAAGCCGGCGGACATCATCAACCTGTCGATCGGCCTGTTCGGCCCTTGCCCCGCCTCGATGCAGGCGGCGATCAACGACGCCGTGGCGGCCGGCGCCATTGTCGTGTCGGCGGCGGGCAACGCCCGCGTCGATACGCAGTACTTTTCCCCGGGCGGCTGCCAGAACGTGATCTCGGTCGCGGCCGGCGACGCGCGCGGCATGCTCACGCCCTATTCCAACTTCGGCGCCAACGTCGCGATCATGGCGCCGGGCGGAGACATGTCGCGCGACGACGACAGGGACGGACGCCCCGACGGCGTCCTCTCCACCAAGTACACGAAGAACTGCACCGACCCGGCCAATCCGGGCGCGACGGTGGCGCAGTGCTACTACGCCTACGAGAACGGCACCTCGATGGCGGCGCCGCATGTCTCGGCGGCGCTGGCCCTGCTCAAGACGAAGTATCCGGGGGCGGTTCCCTCGGAACTGAAGTCCCGGCTGCTGGCGGCGACCACGCCGCGCACAAACCTGCAGTGCTCGGGCGCGTGCGCGGCCTATCCCGGGTCTACGCCCATACAGGGGCAGGCAGACTTGTGCTATCGACCCTGTGGCGGACGGATGCTGAACCTGGCGAACGCACAGCTTCCCTAGGCGTTTCACCGGACGGGGGACATGTCAGCCAGCGCGGAGAGACCGGAACCGGGTCGTGTTTCCGCCGGGGTATGTCGGAGGAGAAGAGGGCCATGGCCGTGACAGACGCACAGGGCGAGGGACCGGCGAAGGACCGTCTGAAGGC
>CAZTMG010000121.1:0-8897 GCA_964614815.1 uncultured Rhizobium sp.
GGCGCCGAAGGACTTCTCGATCACGACATTGCGGCCTTTCGGGCCCAGCGTGACCTTCACAGCGTTGGCGAGGATGTCGACGCCGCGGAGCATGCGCTCGCGTGCATCGGCGGAGAATTGCACTTGCTTGGCTGCCATGGTGGCTTGTCCTTAGCTTGTCTGGAATTTGGGGAGAGAGGCTTACTTCTTGGCCGCAGGCGTCTTTTCGACGATGCCGAGAATGTCGCTCTCTTTCATGATGATCATCTCTTCGCCGTCGATGGTGACCTCGGTGCCCGACCATTTGCCGAACAGGACGCGGTCGTTGACCTTAACGTCAAGCGGAGTGATCTTGCCGTCCTCGCCACGGATGCCCGACCCGACAGCGATGACCTTGCCTTCCTGGGGTTTTTCCTTGGCGGTATCGGGAATGATGATACCCCCCTTGGTCTTCTCTTCTTCCTTGACGCGTTTCACGAGAACGCGGTCATGAAGCGGACGAAAGCTCATGATGTGGCCTCTGTTTGTGGGTTCGGACCGCCCCCCTGGGCGGACCGGGAACTGGGCTGCTAGCAGTCTCAACACGTGAGTGCCAACAAGCGGGTGGGAGGTAGGACCGGGACCGAGTCCTGTCAAGGGATGGACGCCATCAGCCAGATGCACGCGGGCGCGTCATCAAGTTATTGAAAAATTGGCCTTTTTGCGCCTGCGATTGACCCCCTGAATTTCACGGCAGAGGGAACCGGTTCGCAATTTCGGTTGTGGCTGGCCGGCCGAACGCTCAGCCGCGTTAAGTCGGGGATGTCGGGGCTGCAATGCACCAGAGCCCGGTGCAAACGCCAAAGACATGTTGGGCGACAAGGTCCATCAAGCCGCCTGCGACAAGGACGGGCAGGCCCACCCACAGAAAGCCGAGCCAGATCGCCGTCAGCGTGATGCGCGGTTCCGGAATGCGGTGTCCGGCGATGGTCTGAAGCTTGGCGCGCGGCATGGGAGGCTCCGACAGCGAGTGCTCCCGGTGTGGGGACGCGTTCACCAGTTGGGAGGGCAAACGGCTAAGAATTGGCGAATGAGTCGTCTCAGCGTTTCCTGGAACCGGATCAGCCGCGCCGAATGGGATGAGGCGCATGCCGCCGCCGACGCGGCTTGCCATCAGGACTGGGCCTATGGCGAGGCGCTGAAGGTCGTGTCGCCGTCTGTGGATATCCTGCGCGCCGCCGTGCGTCGCGCAGATGGTTCCCTTGTCGCCCTGGCGCAGGTTGCAGCGCGGTCATTCGCGATCGTGGGACGCCTTGCGCTGTGTACCCATGGGCCGGTGTGGGTGAGCGGGGTTTCGCCCGATGAGAAGCGCGAGGCGTATCGACGCCTGAAGCGATCCCTCCCCCTGGGATGGCCAAGGGTGTTCGTGGTCACGCCGAACGAGGAAAGGGGTGATGCGGCAGGTCTCAGGGGCATGAGCCGGGTGATGACCGGAGACGCCACCGTACTGCTCGATCTCACGCGCGATGAAGCAGACCTGCGTGCGGCCATGGACCAGGGCTGGCGCAACCGGTTGTCGAAGGCGGAGCGGTCCGGACTGCAGGCGCAGAGGGCGGGAACAAAGCCGACGCAATATCGCTGGCTGCTCGATGCGGAGGCGAAGCAGCGGGAAAGACGCGGCTATCGCGCCATGCCGCTCGAGATGACCGAGCGTTGGCAGGACGCAAAGGCCGAAGGCGCGGGTGGCGACAAGACGACGGGGATCGCCGTCTATCGTGTCGATCTGAAGCGGGATGCGGCGGCGGGGATGCTGTTTCTCGTGCACGGCCGACGCGCGACCTACCATGTCGGCTGGACCAGCGAGGAGGGGCGCAGGAACGCCGCCCACAACCTCATCCTGTGGACCGCCATGAAGGACCTCAAGGCGCGAGGCGTCGCGACGCTCGACCTTGGCGGCGTGAACACGCAGTCCGGCGCCGGGATTGCGCGGTTCAAGCTGGAAACGGGCGGGACCGTGCTGATGCGCGCAGGCGCCTATGTCTAGCGGCGCGCCCGTCAGATGGCAGGCTGGATGGGGCCTTCGGCGCGACCGTTGACGAACTGGTCGACGTGGGCGCTGCCCGAGCTGTCGAGGGCGGAAACGGAGCCGCGCCAGACGATGCGGCCTTCGTGCAGCATGGCGACTTCGTCTGCGATCTTGCGGACGCTGGACATGTCATGGGTGATCGTAACCGCGGCGGCGCCCAACGCCTTCACCTGTTCGACGATCAGGTTGTTGACCGCGTCCGCCGTGATGGGATCGAGGCCGGTCGTCGGCTCGTCGAAGAAGATGAGATCGGGCCTGGCGATGATGGCGCGCGCCAGGGCGACGCGCTTCTGCATGCCGCCGGAAAGCTCCGCGGGGCGGAGATCGGCGGCCGAGGCGGGCAGGCGAACCTTGGCGAGACTCTCGATGGCAAGCTTCCTTGCCTTCGCGCGACCCATGCCATCGCGATAGAGCAGCGCGAAGGCGACGTTTTCCCAGACGGCAAGGCTGTCGAACAGCGCGCCGCCCTGGAACAACATGCCTGTACGGCGGCGAAGCGCGGCGACCGCCCTGGGCGTGTCCACGGGATTCATGTCGAAGACAATCTCGCCCGTGTCGGGCGCTATCAGACCGAGAGCGCACTTGATCGTCACGGCCTTGCCCGTGCCCGAGCCGCCGATGATGACCAGCGACCTGCCGGGCGCGACCGCAAGATCGACGCCGCGCAGCACCTGCTTGGCGCCGAAGGCCTTGTGTACGTTGCGCAGTTCGAGGATGGGGGCGTTGGTGTCCATCAGAGGCCGATCCTCACGAAGATTGAAGTGAGGATATAGTTCGAGGCGAGGATGAGCACTGCCGCGCCGACGACCGCGAGCGTCGCCGCGCGTCCCACGCCTCCGGCGCCGCCCTGCGAGCGGTCGCCTTGGTAGCAGCCCATCAGCGTGATGATGCCCCCGAACACCGCCGCCTTGATGAGGCCGGACCAGATGTCGCTGGCGGTGACGAAACTCCATGTGTTGCGAAGATAGAGCGAACCGTTGAAGTCCAGCGCGCCGACCGCGACGAGCCAGCCGCCAAGGACGCCGATGATGTCGGCGACGAGGACAAGCAGCGGCAGCGTAAGCACGCCGGCAATCACGCGCGGGGCGTAGAGATAGCGCTCGGGCCTCGCGGAGAGCGTGAGCAGCGCGTCGATCTGCTCGGTCACGCGCATCGCGCCGATCTCCGCGGCGATGCCGGCGCTGACCCGGCCGGCGAGCATGAGGCCTGCCAGCACGGGTCCGAGTTCACGCGTAATGCCGAGAACGACGATGTTGGGAACGAACTGCTCGGCGTTGAAGCGCGAGCCGCCAGTATAGATGTTGAGCGCGAGGGCGGCGCCGATGAAGACGGCGGTGAGGCCGACAACGGGCAACGAATAATAGCCGATCTTGAGGCACTGGCGCAGGACTTCGCGGATGTAGATCGCCGGCGTCACGCAGGCGATGAGCACGCGCGCCCAGAAGGCGGAGATGCGCCCGATCTCGCGGCAGCCGGCGAGCACCGTCCGTCCGATGAGGCGGAACGGACGGAGGAGGATGAAGTCGGCAGGCGGGGCCGGGGAGGCGGCAGGCGTTGTCATTGGCCACCGGAATAGCGGCGGTCGAGCCGGGCGCCCAGACGGGTCAGGAGTTCGTAGTCGATCGTGTCCATCGCCTCAGCCGCCTCCGACAAGGGCATGTTGGGTCCCAGAAGCTCGATTTCATCCCCCGGAAAGACTGAAAGTCCCGTGACATCCACGACCGTGAGGTCCATCGAGATACGCCCGACGATCGGACGTTTCTGTCCCTGCAGGAAGACATGGCCGCGATTCGAGGCGGAACGGAGGTAGCCGTCGGCATAACCGACGCCAAGGGTCGCAAGCCTGCCGTCCGCCCGGGCTGTCCAGGTACAGCCATAGCCGGCGGCCTCGCCCGTGCGGATATCGCGAACCTGGAGCACGGGGGCGGTGAGCGTGACGACGGTATGGGGCGGCGAGCCATTCGCCGGGCGGGGGCCGCCGCCATAGAGGCCGATGCCGGGGCGGACTTCCTCGACATGAAACGCCCTGCCGAGATAGGCGCCGCCCGTGGCCGACAGGGAACGGGGGACGCCGGGCCACAGGGAGACGGCGCGCTGGAACCGGGCGAGCTGCGCGGCGTTGGCGGGATGGTCCCCGTCGGCGCAGGCGAGGTGGCTGACGAGGCGCGTTGGCGCAGGCATCATGCGTGCGGCGGCAGGCCAGTGCGCCTCGGGCAGTCCGAGGCGGTTCATGCCGGTGTCGACATGCATGGCGGCCGGGCGAGGGGAGACGTTCGAGGCGAGCCAGAGGTCGATCTGGTCGAGCGAATTGAGGACGGGCTCAAGGGCGTAGAGCTGGAAGAGATCCAGCGTGTCGGGCGTGACGCCGTGGAAGACGAGGATGTCGGGGCCGGGGCCGAGCGCGCGGCGGAGGGCGGCGCCTTCCCCGGCCCACGCGACGTAGAAGCGCGTGCATCCAGCCTTCGCGAGCGCGGTCGCGACCTCCTTCGCGCCGAGACCGTAGGCGTCGGCCTTCACCACGGCCGCGGGACAGGCCGGGGCGACGCGCGCGCGCATCATCCGCCAGTTGGCGACGAGGGCGTCGAGATCGATATGGAGCTTCGCAACCATCGCCCTTCGCTAGTGCGATTTTGCGCACAGGTGAAGCGATCTATTCCCGGCCGTCCGGCAGGAAGCTCGAACCCCGGCCGTCGTCGTTGTAGCTGCGATCGAGATCGGAGAAACGGACGCGGGCGGGGTTGAAGCCGACCTCGACGCGGCCGATGGGGCCGTGGCGCTGCTTGGCAAGGATGATCTCGGCCACGTTGAACTTGCGGGCCATCTGCTCCTTCCACTCGGCATGGCGCGGATCGCCCTCGCCGGGTTCGAGACGCTCGAGATAGTAGGCCTCGCGATAGATGAACATGACGACGTCGGCATCCTGTTCGATCGAGCCCGACTCCCGCAGGTCGGCGAGCTGCGGGCGCTTGTCGTCGCGCTGTTCGACGGCGCGCGAGAGCTGGGACAGGGCGATGATCGGGATTGCAAGTTCCTTGGCGAGGGCTTTCAGCGACTTGGTGATCTCGGTCACTTCCTGCACCCGCCCATCGGTCTTGCGGTTGCCGGACGGCATCACCAGCTGGAGGTAGTCGATGATGAGCAGGTCGAGGCCAGAGGTGCGCTGCAGGCGGCGGGCGCGGGCGGCAAGCTGGGATATCGAGATTCCGCCTGTGTCGTCGATGAAAAGCGGGATTCCCTCCATCTGCTCGGCGGCGTCGCGAATGGCCTCGTAGTCATGGGGGGTCAGATCGCCGCGGCGCATCTTGTCGGAGGGAACGCCCGAGACGTCTGCGAGGATGCGGCTGGCGAGCTGGTCGGACGACATTTCGAGCGAGAAAAAGCCGACGACGCCGCCTTCGTCCGTCTTCATCTGGCCGTTGGGGCCGGGCGAGCGGCGACAGGATTTCGCGACGTGATAGGCGATGTTGGTGGCGAGCGCCGTTTTCCCCATCGACGGGCGAGCGGCGAGAATGATGAGATCGGACTTGTGCAGGCCGCCGAGCTTGCGGTCGAGATCGGCAAGGCCGGTGGGCACGCCGGCGATCTTGCCATCCCGCTTGTAGGCGGCCGTGGCGGTCTGGATCGAGGCGGTGAGCGCGCTGTTGAAGGACTGGAAACCCTGCGCGCCCGCCCCGCGCTCGGCGAGCGAGAAAAGCCTGCGCTCGGCCTCCTGGATCTGGACTTCGCCCGGGACATTGATGTCGCCCCTGGTCGCGGCCGAGATCATTCCGCCGCCGATATCGATCAGCTCGCGGCGCAGGGCCAGGTCGTGGACGAGGGGGGCGTAATCCACGATCTCCGGTCCGAAGGCGGCGGAATCGAGAAGGTCCGCGAGATAGCGGGCGCCGCCGATCTCGGCGAGCTTGCCGTCGCGTTCGAAATGCTCGCGCAACGTGACGCCGTCTGCGACACGGCCATTGGCGATCAGCCTGTCGAGCACCTCGAAGATCGCCGCATTCGCAGGGGAGTAGAAGTCGCGCGGCTTCAGGAAGTCCGCGACGCGCTGGTGCGCGTTGTTGTCGAACAGGATCGCGCCCAGCACGGCCATTTCCGCCGGCAGGTTGTGCGGAAGGATCGTTTGCGGCGCCGTTTCGTGGTCCTTGGGCATGGACACTCTCTAGGCCAATCGAACGGGTGAATCGCGTCAGGATTCTAGATATCCACGGGTTGCTTGTCGCTGTTGAGAAACAGTCGGCCGGCGTCCTATTTCCGCCCGAACCAGGCGGCAATCCCGCCGACAAGAACGCCAAGCAATACAGACACAAATCCGTAGATCAGGCCGTGCCTGCGCGACAGGTCGAAAAGTGTGGCGTCGAGCCCGGAGCGCTGGAGCCTGAAGCCCTGTCGGGATTCGCCGACCACCTGTCCGTCGCGGAAGGCGACGGCGCGCACGGTGTAGTCGCCGGGCGGGGCGTTGGTGGGCAGGTTGATGGTGGCGCGGCTCAGGCCGCCTTCGAAACGCCGGAAGACAGCCGCGTCATAGGTGTAGAGCCCCTTCTCCATCTTCAGGTTCACGAAGGCTGCGCGCCAGGCGTCGAGATCGGGAGAGAGCAACTGGTCGAGACGGGGGAGGGCCGCCGTCTGCGCGTTGAGGCCGGCCTCGATCATCGTTTCCGGTGAAACCGTTCCGGCAAGCTCGGGCTCGGCGCCTATGGCCAGCACCTGCGGCGCGGCGACGAATTCGATGCGCTGCTCGCCTGCGTCCGTGCGGCGGATCATGCGATGGGGGGTGACAGGACCGACGAGGGCGACAGCAAGGCCGGAGGTCCCGGTTGTCGGCTGGGGCGTTGCGGCGAAGACGACGACGCGTGAGCCGGTATAGTTGACCTCGACATTGATGACGTCCTCGGCGAGTCCCGCCGGGAGGATGGCGCGATCACGGCCTTCGAGTCTCTGGGCCGTGGCGGGGGGCGTGGCGATGACCGCCAGTGCGGCGAGGAAGGCGGCGAGACGGGGATTCAAATCGCATCCTCCAGCCGGTATTCGGGATGGGGAGCGACGAACATTTCCCAGACGAGACGTCCGGCGATGACGAGGACGAGCAGGGCGAGCAGCAGGCGAACCTGGGCGGCCTTGAGCCGGCGTCCGGCGATGGCGCCATAGCGGGCCCCGACCACGCCGCCGATCATCAGCACGCCCGCGAGGACGAGATCGACCGTTCCGTTGAAGGTCGCCTGCAGGAAGGTGACGTAGGCGGTGAGGAAGATGATCTGGAACAGCGAGGTTCCGACCATCACCCGTGTCGGCACGCCGAGAAGGTAAACCATGGCGGGCGCGAGAATGAACCCGCCGCCGACGCCGAGGATGGCGGCGAGCATGCCCACGAAGAAGCCTATCCCGATGGGCGGGATGACCGAGATGTAGAGTCCCGAACGCGGGAATCGCCGCTTCATGGGCAGGCCGCGCATCCACGCGCGCAGGCGCGTGCGCCGGCCCGGGTCGCCGCCGGTCTTGCCAAGCGCGCGCACGCTCTCCCACGCCATCAGGCTGCCGATCACGCCGAGGAAGATGATATAGAGGAAGGAGACGGTCGCATCGACAACGCCGAACGCCTTCAACAGGCTGAACACGCCGACGCCAACCGTCGATCCCGCCAGGCCGCCCATCAGCATCAGCACGCCGAGGCGGGTGTCGACCTGCCGGTCGCGCCAGTGTGCGGATACGCCGGCGATGGAGGTGGCCAGAATCTGGTTTGCCTGCGTGGAGACGGCCACGGCGGCGGGAATGCCATAAAAGATCAGGAGCGGCGTCAGCAGGAAGCCGCCGCCCACCCCGAACAGGCCCGACAGGAACCCCACCAGCATGCCGATCGCGACGAGGATCAGCGGATCAACCGCTACCTGTGCGATGGGCAAGTGAATCAGCATCCGCCATTACTACGCGCAGGATCGTCGCGCCGGAAGCGCGGGATCGGCGCGGGGCGCGGCGGACTTGCCGGGCCTATTCCGAACCGAGCAGGGCGGCGCGCAGGCGCGTCAGCAGGGAGACGCTGGCCTCTCCTGTCACGGGAAGATTGTTGGCGCGTTCGAACTGGCGAATGGCCTCGGCCGTCCGCGTGTTGAAGGTCCCGTCCGTGGCTCCCGGGGCGAAGCCGAGGCGCTGGAGCAGGCGCTGGATCTCCGAAATCTGCGCGGGGCTCGCGATGTCCCATGCGCGGCGGCCGAAATCGCCATTGGCGCGGGGTATAGGCTGCTTCGGATTGAAGGCGCGGGCCTTGCGCCTGATGGCCTCGGCCTGGGTCGGCTGCATCTCGCCCAGCAGGGCCCGGGCGCGGCGGCTCGCGTCCTGGTCGCCGGCGCGACCGGCGACCTCGAACCAGTAGGCGGCTTCCGCCTTGTCTTCCGAAACGCCAAGGCCCTGTTCGTAAAGGACGGCGAGGTTGTACTGGCTATCGACGAGACCAAGGTCGGCCGCGGTCCGGAACCATTCGACCGCAGCGGCATAGCTCTGCGGCCCGGCGTCGCCCTCGGCGTAGAAGACGGCAAGATCGTGCATGGCGAGACGGTTGCCGCCAATGGCGGCCTTCTCGGTCCAGGACCGGGCGGCCGCCATGTCCCGGGGGACGCCCTCGCCGCGCTCGTAGAGCTTGGCGAGGCGGTATTCGGCCATCACGAGGCCGCGGGAAGCCGCATCCTTCAGCAGCTGGACGGCGCGGGCCTTCTCGCCGGTCTGGAGGAGTTCCAGCGCATGATCGTGCAGGGCGACAGGATCGCCCGCGCGTACGGCGTCGGCCAGGGTCAGGGGGGCTGGATCAGGATCCGGCGTGAGGGTCGTGGCCGGGGCCGCCGCCGCGGAGGTTGAGGCGGCCGGGGCC
>CAZTMG010000122.1:0-7193 GCA_964614815.1 uncultured Rhizobium sp.
GACGGCGCGCATCCGGGTGATCAGCGTGTTCTGGTCGACGGGCTTGGACACATAGTCGGTCATGCCGAGGCCGATCAGATATTCGCGGTCGCCGGTCATCGCGTCGGCGGTGAGCGCGATGACGGGGAGCGTGCTCCACGGGGCGTCGCTGGCGCGGATGCGCCTGATGGCCTCCTTGCCGTCCATCACCGGCATGTGCACGTCGAGCAGGACGAGGTCGAACGCAGCCGACGCAAGCTTGTCGAGCGCTTCCTGGCCGTTGACGGCTTCGGTAACCTGGCAGCCGTGCGGGGCAAGGAAGAGCTTCACCACCTGGCGGTTGATGGCGTTGTCGTCCGTCAGCAGCACGCGAAGGCCGCGCAGACCCTGCAGGGCGGTGCGGGCGGCTTCCGGCCGGGCGGCGGGCGCCGGTCGGGCGGATTCGAGGATCTGGGCGCGGAAGGTGAGGATGAAGCGGGAGCCCGCGCCGGGGGAGCTTTCGACCGAGAGTCCGCCGCCCATCAGCTGGGCGAGACGCAGGGAGATGGCGAGGCCAAGGCCGGTTCCGCCATAGCGGCGGGCGATCGAGGTGTCGGCCTGCGTGAATGGCCTGAACAGGCGCGCCTGGACGTCTGGCGACATGCCGATGCCCGTGTCCTTCACGGCAATGAAGATCATCGCCTCGCCGTCCGAGAGGCGGCGCCAGGAGACATGCACGTCGATCCGCCCGGACGGCGTGAACTTCAGGGCGTTCGAAACGAGATTGCTGATGCACTGGCGGACTCGTTCGGCGTCGCAGAGAAGGTTGCGCGGCAGGTCGTCGTCGTGCGCAAGCGCGAGGGCGACGCCCTTGTCGCGGGCGTGTGCCTCGAACAGGCGGACCACACGGTCGGCGGTGTAGACGATGTCGTTGGGCGAGGGGGTGATGTCGAACTTGCCGGCCTCGATCTTGGAGAAATCCAGCACGTCGTTGAGGACGGAAAGCAGGGAATTGCCGGAATCGAGAATGATGGCGACCTTCTCCTGCTCGGCTGGCGGCAGGTCTGCGGCCCTGAGCGACTGGGCCATGCCGAGAATCCCGTTCATCGGCGTGCGGATTTCGTGGCTCATCGAGGCCAGGAAGTTGGACTTGGCCTGGTTGGCGGCTTCGGCGGCGGCGCGGTTGCGCTCGATGTCCAGGTGCTGGCGGCGCATCACCTTGCCGAGATTGTGGCCGTAAAGGGCGACGCCGGCGACCATCAGGAGGATGAGTCCGCCGATCACGAGCTCGAGACCCTGCAGGTCGCGGGCGGTGGCGATCTGCTGGCCAAGATGTTCGGCCTGGATGTCCTGCACGATGCCGACGGCGGCGGAGATGCTCCGCGTGAGTCGGCCGTAGGCGCGGTCCATTGACGCCATGCGCTCGCCGGCCGCGGATGGATTTCGGTTCTCGAACGCTGTGAAGATGAGCTCAGCCTCGCCGAGCATGTCCTGCATGGCGACTTCGGTGACGCCCAGAGCCGTGTTGACGCGCGCGGCTTCGGCAGGGGCGACGCGAGCGTCGAGGTCGCGCCGGATCTTGCCGAGATGAACCTCGAAAAGGCCGAGCGCCGCGTCCCGGCGCGCCCGCTCCCCGGAAACATCCCGGCTGTCGAAGACATCATTTCCCGGCGCGTTGGTCGCCTGGGCGAGATCGCCGAGATGGCTGATGTCCCGCACACGCTGGGCCCATTCGGTGTTGAGCTCGGCCGAGCGCGTGTACATCGCCATGAGGTTGTGCGACAGCGTGAGGCTGATCAGGACGGTCAGCAGGTCGAACGTCGCCAGCGCCAGATAGACGAGGTGCCAGCGGGGCATGCCCTTGCGGATTCGCGCGGACGTCATGACAGAATCCCACCACACGGCCTTTGGGCCGCACCACTTTTGCGTGCGACGCGCGGATGATCTGGAGCTGACCACGTCGATCAGATCAGAATTACCACGTGCAACTTAAGGAAAGGTTCGCCCTGTGCGCCTGCCGCGGGGTCAGTCCCCGAAGCCGCCGGCGAGGAAGGCTTCGGCGATGGCGCAATGCATGGCGGCCCCGCGCGCCATCACCTTCTCGTCGAGCACCATGCGGTTGGAATGCAAGGCGCAGCAGGTCCGCCAGTCGCCGCCTTCGGGCGAGGCGCCGAGGAAGATCATCGCGCCGGGCGCCTTCTGCAGCACGTAGGAGAAGTCCTCTGCGCCCATCATCGGCGTGGGCATCTCGAACCACGCGTCCTCGCCGAACAGCGCCTTCGCGATGCTGCGGCCAAGCGTTACGGCGCGGCTGTCGCAAAGGGTGACGGGAAAGCCCTGGATGATCCTGAGATCGGCTTCACACATATGCGCGGCGACGATGTGCTGCGTCACGCGGCGAAGGCCTTCGTGAGCGATGGCGCGCGACCTTTCCGAGAAGGTGCGGATCGTGCCTTCGAGGAAAGCCGTCTCCGGGATCACATTGTTCGTGGAGCCGGCCCTGATGTGCGCAATGGTGAGAACGGCGGGATCGAAGGCCGGCACGCGCCGCGTGATCATCGCCTGCAGCGCCGTCACCAGCTCGCAGGCGACGGGAATGGGATCGACGGCGTCGTGCGGCTGCGAGGCGTGGCCGCCCTTGCCGGTGATCGTGAGCTCGATGCGGTCTGCGGCGGCGAGCAGGGGGCCGGGGCGGCCCGCGAAGACGCCGGACGGGATATTGGGCGTGACGTGCAGGGCGAAGGCGGCGTCGGGGATGGGGTCGATCACGCCGTCGTCCAGCATGTAGCGCGCGCCGTGCCAGCCTTCCTCGCCCGGCTGGAACATGAACTGCACCGTGCCGGCGAGGCGCTCCCTCCGGGCGCAGAGCGCATGTGCGGCGGCCGCCAGCATGGCGACATGCGTGTCGTGCCCGCAGGCGTGCATCGCCCCCTGGATGGTGGAGGCATAGTCGAGGCCGGTGTCCTCCTGCATCGGCAGCGCGTCCATGTCCCCGCGCAGCAGCACGGTGCGGCCGTTCGACGGCCCGCGCAGCGTGGCGACGAATCCGGTTGTGGAGGGGCCTTCGGAATATTCCAGCGGCAGGCCCTTCAGCGCCTCCTTCACCTTGGCCGTGGTGAGCGGGGTGTGCAGGCCGATCTCGGGCTCGGCATGGATGGCGCGGCGCAGGGCGATCATGTCCGGCAGCAGCGCGGCGGCGGCGTCGATCCAGTGCTGCATGTCCTTCGGGATCGCGGGCTGGGTCATGGCCATGTCCTTCGTTTCGCGGGAGCATCGGGGAAAGCTGCGGCGAAGGGAACCGCCATTTGTCGCGGCGGGGCGGAATCCGCCGCCTTTCTGCTCAAAACGAACTCCTTTACGCCGTTTACGGGTAGCATCCCGGTAACGGGTGCAGGCGCATAGCCGAAGCAAGCCCAGGGAGGCGTGAAGCCATGACTCGCGTTGCCGTCATCATGGGGGGCTGGTCGTCGGAACGCCCCGTGTCGCTGTCGTCTGGCCAGGGCATGGCCGCAGCGGCGCGCACGGCGGGCTATGACGTCGTGGAAATCGACGTGACCCGGCAACTGGCGCAGCAGCTGGCCGAGGCGAAGCCGGACGTTGTGCTGAACGCGTTGCATGGGCCCTGGGGCGAGGATGGCTGCGTGCAGGGCATTCTCGAGGTGATGGGCGTTCCCTACACCCATGCGGGCGTGCTGGCCGCGGCCCTGGCCATGAACAAGGACAAGTCCCGCGCGGTCTACGCCCAGCATGGGCTCGAAATCGCGGAAGGCGGCCTGTACCCGGTGGAGGACCTGGCCCGCGACCACATCATGGCGCCGCCCTACGTGATCAAGCCGATCGCGGAAGGATCATCGTTCGGGGTGTTCATCGTGCGGGAAGGGGCCAACCGCCCGCCGCGGGAGCTGACCGACGGGACATGGAGATTCGGCAGCCATGCGCTGGTCGAAAAATTCATTCCGGGACGGGAACTTACCGTTGGCGTGATGGGCGACAGGGCCATGGCTGTGACCGAGATCACGACTTTAAGGGAGTATTACGATTTCGCGGCGAAATACGAGTCTGGAGGATCGCGCCACGTCCTTCCTGCAGACCTGCCGAAAGCGGTCACCGAAGCTGCGCTCGACGCATCGCTGAGGGCCCACCGCGCTCTTGGCTGCCGGGGAGTGTCGCGCTCCGACTTTCGCTATGACGACAAGGCGGGTCGACTGGTGATACTCGAGACCAATACGCAGCCGGGCATGACGCCCACCTCGCTCATCCCCGAGCAGGCTGCCTATCTGGGCATCGACTATCCCTCGCTCGTCCGCTGGATGATCGAGGATGCGTCATGCCCAAGGTAAAGCGCCCGCAGATCGCCGGCCCCGCCCATGACGACGACCGCGACCACGTCCCGCCACGGCCGTCCGGTCCGTCCCGCCGTGCGCGCGATGTCCCTTATTCCGTCGCCTGGTTCCGTGACCGGTTCGCCACCTATGCGCTGGGGACGATCATCTGCGGCGCCATGATGCTGACGGCCGCCGCCTGGATGGGAGGCTCGCTGGGCGCCTTCGGCAACCGGATGAACAACGGCTTCAACGTGATCTCCGGATGGATGGGAATCGCCCTGAAGGACATCAAGGTCTGCGCCACGCCGGAGGACCCGACCAGCCGCGCCTGCAGCGATCTGGAGCCGGCGGTGGCGGCGAAGGTGATGCAGGCGGTCGAGGTGCGCCCGGGCGCCAGCCTGCTGGCCGCCGATCCGCACGCGATCCGCGACCGGATCGAGAAGCTGGACATCGGGCCCGTGAGCGTGCAGCGCCTGTGGCCGGACCGTATCCGCATCGAGGTCGAGCAGCGCAAGCCGATCGCGCTGTCGCAGGAGGAAGAGGGCGGGACCTGGCGAGTGGTCGACCAGAGCGGGCGCGCCTTCGCCGAGGCGGACATGGGCAAGTATGCGCGTCTGCCGCGCGTCGTCGGCAAGGGCGCGTCCAGGGCGGCCGGCGGTCTCATGGCGGCCATGGCGCAGTTTCCCGACCTCGCCGCCCGCATGGAAACAGCCTATCGCATCGGCGGTCGCCGCTGGGACGTGAAGTTCAAGGGGCGGACCGATGTTGTGGCGTTCCCGGTCGATGCGCGCCTGCCTGAGCAACTTGAGGCCCTCAACCTGATGCAGGCGCAGAACCGCGTGCTGGATCTTCCCGCGACGCATATCGATGCGCGTCATCCCAAGTACATCGCGCTGCGTCCCTTGCCGGGCGCCGCGGCGTCGCCCCCCTCGGGACCCGTGTGACCGTCATGTCCTCGCTTGCCCAGCGTACCCATGTGCGTGATCGCGCCAGCGGTCGCGGGGCGGTCATGGCTGCGCTGGACATTGGCTCGTCCAAGGCGGCGTGCCTGATCGCGCGGCGTGCGGAGGCCACCCATGGCGAGCCGCGTGTCGCCGGCGCAGGCGTGCAGGCGACCAAGGGAATGCGCGCTGGCGCAGTCGTCGATCTCGACAATCTCGAACGCTCGATACGTCTTGCCGTCGAACAGGCCGAGCGAGCGGCCGACATCAGGATCACCGACGTGGTCCTCGGCGTCGCAGGACCGGACCTGCGTTCGGATGTGGTGCGCGCGCGTCTGCCGCTCGGAGGACGCGAGGTGAAGGCGGAGCATGTCCGCGACGTTCGCCTCGCCGCGCTGCAAGGCTTCCAGCCGCAGGGTCGGGAGGTGCTGCATTCGGCGCCGCTGGGGTTCACGGTCGATGGAACGTCGGGGATCAGGGATCCGCGCGGCATGTTCGCCGAGGCGCTGACGGCGAGCTTCCTCGTCGTGTCGGCGCCGACGGCAGGGCTGCGTAACATCGTCCAGTGCGTGTCGCGGGCCCATCTCAACGTGACGGCCATCCTGGCCGCCCCCTATGCGGCGGGACTGGCCTGCCTGGTCGAGGACGAGGCCGAGCAGGGGGCCATGGTCATCGATTTCGGGGCCGGGGTTACCTCTGCGGCAGCTTTCTGCGAGGGCGGGCTGATCCATGTCGAGACCCTGCCGATGGGCGGGGCGCGGGCGTCGGCCGACTTGGCCCAGGGGCTGGGCACGACCTTTGCGGCTGCGGAACGGATGAAGGTGCAGTACGGCGCGGTCGGGCTCGCCGCGGTGGATGCGCTGGACATGGTCGAGGCGCCGCGCCTGGGACAGGACGGCCGGCTGGAGGCGCACCAGCGCAGCCGGGCCGAGATCGCCCAGGTGCTGCGTCCGCGCATCGAGGAAATCCTCGAACTGATGGATGGACGCTTGTCCAGGGCGTCCGCCACGGGGCGGCCCTTGCCGAGACGGATCGTTCTCACGGGCGGGTCGTCGCAGCTGGCCGGCCTCAAGGAGCTGGCGGAAGACGTTTTTCGCGCTCCGGTGCGTCTCGCCAAGCCGGCGAATGTGAAGGGTCTTGGCGAGACGTACAGTTCACCGGCTTTCGCCGCTGCGTCAGGCCTGTTAAGGTGGGAGTTGATGGGCAGCCCGGATGCGCGGGGCGGACTGGACCGGGCTGCGGCAGATCAGGGCGGAAGCCTGGTCAGGCAGGTCTTCGGCTGGGTTCAGAAAAATTTCTGAGCCGCTGCAGGTCTTAAGACGGGCTTAGTCAAAGGCCGTGATCTTCATCGAGTGACCTGAGCCTTTCCGGCAGGCGGGCCGGCCAAGGGCGGCGCAGGGGACGTGCGGATCGAGGTAGGCCATGGCCGTTGAATTGACTCCCCGGATCGTCGTGATCGGCGTTGGCGGCGCGGGTGGAAACGCTGTCAACAACATGATCGACGCCCAGCTGCAGGGCGTGGAATTCGTGGTCGCCAACACCGACGCCCAGGCGCTCAGCCGCTCGAAAGCCCCGACCCAGATCCAGCTCGGCATCGCCCGCACTGCAGGCCTTGGCGCAGGCGCCAACCCGGACGTGGGGATGGAGGCCGCCAAGGAGTCGTCCGAAGAGATCAAGAAGCTCCTTCATGGCGCGCACATGTGCTTCATCGCGGCCGGCATGGGCGGCGGCACCGGCACGGGCGCAGCGCCGATCATCGCGCGCATCGCCAGGGAGCAGAAGGTCCTCACTGTCGGCGTCGTCACCAAGCCGTTCGATTTCGAGGGCAAGCGCCGCATGCAGGTGGCGGAGAAGGGGATTGTCGACCTGCGCGCCGAAGTCGACACGCTGCTGATCATTCCGAACCAGAACCTCTTTCGCATCGCCAACAAGGACACGACCTTTGCGGAGGCCTTCGGCCTCGCCGACC
>CAZTMG010000122.1:7232-7923 GCA_964614815.1 uncultured Rhizobium sp.
GCCTTGGCGGGCGGGCGGCGGGGGGGGGGGGGGGGGGGGTGGGCGGGGGGGGGGGGGGGGGAGGGTGAGGGGGAAAACCGCGCCCTCAAGGCCGCCCAGGCCGCGATCGCCAACCCGCTGCTGGACGATGTGTCCATGAAGGGCGCCAAGGGCGTGCTGATCAACATCACCGGCGGCTATGACATGACGCTGTTCGAGGTCGACGAGGCCGCCAACGAGGTGCGCCGCGAGGTGGACGTCGATGCGCCCGTCATCCTTGGCTCGACCTTCGACGAGCTCGGGCCCCCAGAACAACAGGGGCCCCAGCGGGTCTGGTCGTCCAGCGGGTCGCCGCCGGACTGCAGCAGGGCGTACAGCGCGCGGCCCAGCCCGTGCGGGAACTCCAGGCCGGGCTGACGTCCGCGATCATGAATGCGCCCTCGCCGGCCAGCGAGCTGGGCATCGTGGCCCAGCAGCCGCAAGCGACCCAGCCCCCGCCCGCGCCGCCGCACGGCATGACCCCGCCGCCGCAGAAGACGATGGTGTTCCCGCCCTCGCCGCAGGCGTCCGTGCCGCCCTCGGAGCTGCGCCCGCCCGCGCCCGTGATCCGCCCGCGCCCCGTTCCCCAGCCGCAGGACGACATCTTCCCGGAGCCCGCGCCGCATGCGGCCGCCGAGCCGCCGGAGGAGCGCTCGTTCGCCTCCCTGTTCGG
>CAZTMG010000122.1:7994-8868 GCA_964614815.1 uncultured Rhizobium sp.
GACGACGACCTGGAAATCCCGGCCTTCCTCCGGCGTTCGGGCAACGCGTAAGGCGTCGCCTACCCTTCGAACACATCGCCCCAGCCGGCGCGCCGCGCCCGCCGGAAGGCCTCACCTTCGCGACGCGTGAGAAGGCGGCGGGCGGCCGATCCATCCGGCAGGCAGAGCTTGAGCCGGATGCGGCCGGATGCGCTTTCGGGCGGGGCGAGGACGCGGGCGGCGAGGGCGCCGCCCGGCGCGCGGGCTGCGGCGAGGTAGATGAACTTCTCGTCTTCCCACGGGACGTCGCCGTCCTTGGCGAGGCGATGGATGCGCGAACGCGCGAGGCGGACCGAGAAATGGCACCAGTCGGGCGCGACGACAGGACAGGCCAGCGCGTGCGGACAGGGCGCCAGGATATGCGCGCCCGCGGCGATCAGCTGATCGCGGACGGCAAGGATGCGACGCCAGCCGGCGGGGGTTCCCGGTTCGACGATGACAAGGGCGCCGATCGTCAGATTCCAGAGCGCGGCGACAAGCGCGCTGCGCCGATCCGGCGCGAGTTCATCGAGGACATAGGCGAGGGTGACCAGATCGGCTCTTGGGACGTCGGGCGCGAGGCGGGCGATGTCGGCGTTGCGCCAGTCGATGCTGACAAGCGGGCTGTCGGCGGCCAGCCTTTCGCCGAGGCTGCGGATGGCGGGGCTGGCGTCCAGCAGCGTGGCGCTGTCCAGTGTGGGCCAGAGATCGCGCGCGGCCCACATGACCGTGCCGGGCCCTGCGCCGATGTCGAGCAGGGTGCGGGGGGCGAAATCGGGGCGGCGCTCGCCCAGGGCCGACAGATCGACCACGGCACGGAGGGTACGGCCAATGAGACGGCTGATCTCCTTTGCAC
>CAZTMG010000123.1:0-7941 GCA_964614815.1 uncultured Rhizobium sp.
CGTCCGGCGCGGGCGGCCAGCATGTCAACAAGACGGACAGCGCCGTGCGCATCACCCACCTGCCCACCGGCATCGTGGTGACCTCGTCCGAGAAGTCCCAGCACGAAAACCGCCGCAAGGCGATGGAACAGCTTAAGATCCGGCTCTATGAGGCCGAGCGTCTCGCGAAGGACACGGCCCGCGCCGAGGCCCGCAAGTCGCAGGTCGGCTCGGGCGACCGCTCCGAACGGATCCGGACCTACAATTTCCCGCAGGGCCGGGTCACGGATCATCGCATCAACCTGACGCTCTACAGCCTCGATACCTTCATCGAAGGCAATATCGACGAGATGCTGGACGCATTGATCGCCGAGGATCAGGCCGAGCGTCTGGCGGCGCTGGAGCAGGGTTGATCGCCAGGATCACATGCGTCATGCTTGGCCCAAGTGCGTTGGCGGCTT
Source organism: uncultured Rhizobium sp. (assembly GCA_964614815.1). Lineage (GTDB taxonomy): Bacteria > Pseudomonadota > Alphaproteobacteria > Caulobacterales > Hyphomonadaceae > UBA7672. The sequence continues at coordinate 441 of CAZTMG010000123.1, forward strand.
GCGCGTGATCCAGGGAGATTCAGTCATGAACATGGCCAAGGCCGCGTGGGTCGCCTGCCTGTGTGCGGGGCTGCTGGCTGGGCCGGCGTTTGCGCAGGTTGCCGGCGGCGGCGCAGCGACCGCTCCCGCAGGACAGCCGGCGGCTGCGGCGTCGATCGCAGACCCCGACAAGGTCGTGTGCAAGTCGGAACCTGTGCGGGGATCGCGCTTTCCCAAGAAGGGCGGCCTGACCAATGCGCAATGGCATCAACAGGAACTGGATTCGCGCCGCATGCTCGAACGCCTGCAGGGCGCCAGGGTGCCGTCGAGCGGCTGATTCCGCCCCCGCGCGCAGACTCGCCTCCCGTCCAGCTTCACTCCCAGGGTCCGGGCCTGCGATCGCCGGACGGCGCATCCCACGGTCCGCGCGGCCGGACGCGCGCCGGAGACGCCAGGTCGGGCCGCACCGCGAAATCCCCCCGGCCGAAGCGCTGCGCCAGCGCGGCGACCCGGTTCTGGGTGGACGGGTGCGTGGAGAACAGGTTGTCAGCCCCGCGCCCGGCCAGCGGGTTGATGATGAACATGTGCGCCGTCGCCGGGTTGCGCTCGGCCTGCATGTTGACGCGGCCGCCGCGCGCATGGGCCTCGATCTTCTGCAGCGCGGAGGCAAGCGCCGCCGGATCGCCGGAGATTTCCGCGCCGCCAGCGTCGGCCTCGTATTCACGACCGCGGCTGATCGCCATCTGCACGAGGGCGGCGGCCATGGGCGCGAGGATAGCGACGGCGATCACGCCCAGAAAACCGCCCGGACGCTCCCGGTCACGCGGGCCGAAGATCAGGGCGCAGTTGGCCAGCCTGCCGATCGACCCGGCCAGGGTGGCTGTCACGGTCATGGTCAGCGTGTCGCGATTCTTCACATGCGCCAGCTCATGGCCCATGACCGCGCGGATCTCGCGCCTGTCCAGCAAGGCGAGGAGGCCAGTGGTTGCGGCCACGGCGGCATGATGCGGATCGCGACCCGTGGCAAAGGCGTTGGGCTGGTCGCTCTCGATGAGGGTGATCCTTGGGATCGGCAGCCCGGCGCGCCGGGCCATCTCGCGCACGTCGGCCGCATAGATGCGGACGCGGGGGTCCGGGTGGTTCTCGCTTACCTCCTGCGCGCGGTACATTGAGAGCACGATCTTGTCGGCGTTCCAGTAGCTGACGAGGTTGCCCGCCGCCGCAATGACGAATGCGATCGCCATGCCGGTCGGCCCGCCGATCAGGTAGCCGACGCCGACGAACAGGGCGGTCATGGCCGCCAGGAGCATGAAGGTCTTCAGGTGGTTCATGGCAGGAAATGTGGTCCTTCCGCGCCGCCGCTCAAGATGCCTGCGGCGGGATTGCGAGCCTCAGTTTGCCTGAACGCCAGCGCCGGACAACGGCCTCGCAGCGGAAGTCTCCACCGGACTGTAAGGACCATTTCGCCAGCCGGCCCGCGCTGTCAGCCGGCCGCCTCATGCGGCGATGAGCGCGCCGGCGCGCCATGGTCCGGCTTCAGTCCGAACAGGATCCGCAAAGGCCCGAATCCGCGGATCGCGACATGATAGATCGCCAACGGGATCAGGGAGGCGGCGCCGAGGATCGCCGGATATTCGAGCCACACGGGCAGGCCCGCACCCATGACGGCAAGGCCGGCAGCCACGATCATCGGCTCGTGCATCAGGTAAACGGGCATGATCGCATCGCTGAGATAGCGAAGCAGCGGGGAGTCATGATTCAGCATGGTTTGCGCGGTGGCGAGGATGGCGAAAACGGCCGCCGCCCCATACGCGCCGTCGGCGACACCGGTGATCCACGCCGCCTGCGAATGGCCGGACAGCGTCTCGCCTGCAGCCGATGCGAGCGCCGCAGCCATGAGCGCCAGCGCCAGGGGGACAAGCCAGGAACACGCCGCCTTCAGCTGGTCCCAGAACCGCGTCGACCGCGCCAGCATCAGGCCGACGAGGAAGGCCGGCATCGCGCGCACATGACCTGCCGGATCGTCCACGAGCATGTCGGTGCGCCCGAAGATCGGCCGCAGTCCGGCGTCTGACAGCACGAACACGGCGGCCACGCCGGCCAGCAATCCGGCGACCGGCATCGCCTCCAGCACGGCTTGGACGCGGCGCCAGGCCGCCGGCGCAAATCGCCAGGCCAGCGCCGCCAGCATCGCATAGCTGAGCAGATAGGGCAGGAACCACACATGACCGAGATCGGGCAGGTGCAGACCGAAGACGGTGTGGGCGTGCAGCGGCGTACGCCAGGCGTATTCCAGATAGCCATGGCCCCGCGCCAGCGGGTCCGTGAGATACCACATCGGCGGCACCAGCAGGAAAACGCCAGCCAGGAAGGGCACGCCCAGCCGCATCACCCGGTTGATGACGAACGCGCCGGGATCACGTCCCTCCAGCATGAAACGCGTCGCCGCGCCGCCGATGAAGAACACCAGCGACATGCGCCATGGCGCCAGCGCCTCGACCAGCATGTCGGCCCAGACCCCGGCATGTTCGCTGTGCAGCCGCCAGCCCGTCGTGCGATAGACGTAGGTGGCGTGGGTAACGATCAACAGGCCCAGCGCGCCGACGCGCAGCCAGTCGAGATCATGTCTGCGTGGGGTCGTGCTCCCGGCTGACATTGGTCGGTCCTGTCACGCGCCAGATCGGCAGGAACATATGCATAAATCCGGCCGCCTGCGCGAATCTGCAGACCCAGCATGGGTTTGTGCTGCCTATGCCGCAGGGGAGCGGGCAATGACGCCTGCCATCCGTCTCGTCCTCCCTATGTGGGCGAGACCCGCGTGGATGATTCGCCTACTGCACGTTCACCGTGATCTTTTCCGACATGATCGGCGCCGGCTTGTGCAGCTCATGGTTCATGTCGCCGAACACGAGCTGCAGCGTGTGCGGACCCGGCGCCAGCTGCAGCACCGTTTCGGTCTGGCCGCCGCCGAAGTGCAGGTGCTTTTCGTCGTTCGGAATGGCGTACTGCTTCTCTTCCTCGCTGAGCTCCGTGTCGATCAGCAGGTGGTGGTGGCCCGTGTTCGGCTTGTCGGTCAGCGCCGGCGCGACGCCGATGCCATAGACGCCGAACACGACCCGGAAGCTCTGAGGCACGGTCTGTCCGTCGCGCAGGTTGACGAAGTACACCGCCGGACCGGCGTCGCCATGCAGCGCCACGGCCTCGGCGTCGCGGGCGGCCAGCGCCTCGGCGACCGCCTTGTCGGTTGCGGCCTTCACAACGGCCGGATCAGGCGCAGCAGCCTCGGGCGCGCCGCCACCGCAGCCGGCGAGGGCGAACGCGAATACGGCAACGGCGAGAAGGCTATGCAGGCGCATGGTCGATCCCTTTCAGCTTCGGCTTGGATACCATGCTCCGCCCGCGTGGCCAGAGGGCGGGGTCCGGCTGCCGATAGATCATGCGTGATCCGGCGCGCCGGAGAACTGACGGGAAGCTGATCCGTCTCAGTTGAGGATCATCGCCATCACAAGACCGTCGCCCCGTGTCAGCATGGAGAAACGGTCCCACGCCTCCATCGACACCAGCCTGCCGCGCTCGAGATAGGGCGCAATGGCTGCGCCCTGGACCAGCAGCGCGACATTCATGTCGCCCGGATTCTCGAGCAGCCGGCGCAGATTGATTCCCACACCCGCCGGCGCCCCATCGGCCCCGCGCGGGGTGCGCCAGAAGGGGATCAGCGCGCGCCCCTCCAGCATGTCCGCGAGTTCCGCCAGCACCTCCTGCCAGGACGCCGCCACCTCGTCTGTGATCGCAACGCCGAAGGGAGACGTCTGGCGCGGATTGGGCAGCCATTCCCGCTCATTGTCCGTTTCGGCCATCATCTCGGGCCAGAAGCGGCGATTGTGGGCGATCATCTGGCGATAGTGCTCAAGCGCCGCGCGCGTGCGGGCGGCCTCGGGCTTTCCATCGATGGCGGTGAGCACGGCCGCGGCCATGTCGATCCATTCATCGCCGCCGAACAGCGTGTCCGGCGCGCCCACCGCCCCCGCGCGTTCCAGGGCGATACGGCCCTCATGGACCGTCCTGATCGCCGATGTCGGATCGACCGACAGCACCAGCTCGCCCGTTCCCGACAGGAGATGGACATAGGCGGCCAGCCATTCCGCATCCGCCGTGTCGAAGCGGATGGTTCCGCCGAACGCCTCCCAGTCCGCCTGCGCGCCAAGCCCCCGCATGATCGCCGTCAGCGTCTCCCAGTCCGCGCGCTGCCCGTTGCGGTCGATGTCGAACCACACCGCGTCGAGCGGCAGCTCGGTTGCGAAGGCGCCCTCCGTCGCCGGCTTCAACGCTTCGCTCGCGCCGGCCAGATGCGCCAATGCGCCCTTGAGCGCCCGCTCGACGAAGTCCGGCCTGAAGCGGGCTTCGGGATTCGGGGGCAGGGGCGCCATCAGGCCGGGAATGAAGTCGATCCGGCCGGCGTAGCTTTCATGGCGGACCTGCAGGAGCGTCTCGATCGCCCGCAGGAAGCGCACGGCGCCGAGCTGGAATCCGGTTTCCGGCGTCCGCTGGCGGGCGGCGAGCGCGGCGTCGGCCGCCGCCAGCCCGTCCTCGGCGAGGATCACCCCCACGGGCCGCTGATCCTGCCCCTGCGGCGCGGCCGGCTGGCCCTGGCAACCCGCTGTCAACGCTGCCGCCAGCAGCCACATCCGAATCGGTTTCATCGGTCCGCTCCCGCAAGCCGCCCAACCCCTTGGCTCATTTCCCGCTCCGGGACGCAAGCCGTGGTGGCGCCTGATAAATCCTGGCCAGTTTTCGTTTTCACTCTTTGTTCATGAGAACATTTGTAGTACATACGCTCACATGCAGTCGGGATTCGGATGGGTTTGCCCACCCATGGCCCGGCATGTCAGATGATGGAGACACGAACATGGCGGCCGCGCTGAAGCTGGTGGAAGACAAGGGCATGGACAAGCAGAAGGCGCTGGAAACCGCTCTCGGCCAGATCGAGCGCAATTTCGGCAAGGGCTCGATCATGCGCCTTGGCGAACAGAGGGCCATGGATGTGGAGGCCCTCTCCACCGGTTCGCTCAGTCTCGATGTCGCCCTCGGGATCGGCGGCCTTCCGCGCGGCCGCATCGTCGAAATCTACGGCCCGGAAAGCTCGGGCAAGACGACGCTCGCCCTCCATGTCATCGCCGAGGCCCAGAAGAATGGCGGGGTCGGCGCGTTCGTGGACGCCGAACACGCCCTCGACCCGGTTTATGCCGCCAAGCTCGGCGTCGACCTCGACGATCTTCTGGTGTCGCAGCCCGATACGGGGGAGCAGGCGCTGGAGATCGCGGACACGCTGGTCCGCTCCGGCGCGATCGACGTGCTGGTGATCGACTCGGTGGCGGCCCTGACGCCGCGCGCCGAGCTTGAGGGCGAGATGGGCGAAAGCCTCCCCGGCCTGCAGGCCCGCCTGATGAGCCAGGCCCTGCGCAAGCTCACCGCCTCGGTCTCCAAGTCGAAGACCATGGTGATCTTCATCAACCAGATCCGCATGAAGATCGGCGTGATGTTCGGCTCGCCGGAAACCACCACCGGCGGGAACGCCCTGAAATTCTACGCCACGGTCCGCCTCGATATCCGCCGCATCGGCGCGATCAAGGAACGCGACGAGGTCATCGGCAACCAGACACGCGTGAAAGTGGTCAAGAACAAGGTCGCCCCGCCCTTCCGGCAGGTCGAGTTCGATATCATTTACGGGGAGGGCATATCCAAGACCGGAGAGCTGCTGGACCTTGGCGTCAAGGCCAACGTCATCGAGAAGTCGGGGGCCTGGTTCTCCTACGGCTCGCAGCGGATCGGCCAGGGCCGCGAGAACGCCCGCAAGTTCCTCAAGGACAATCCTGCGATCGCGCTCGAGATCGAGGACGCGATCCGGAAGAATGCCGGAATCATCAGCGAGGACATGCTGGCTGCCGAAAGGGACGAAGAGGGCGATACGGAATAGGCCGAACCGGGCCTTGCCGGTTGCGCTTGGCAGTGCGGGGAGGCGCCGGCCGTCTGGCCGGCGTTTCCTTTTCTCACTTTCCGGACACGGCGTACGCCGTCCGGGACAGGTCGCCTGTCCGGGTTTCGGTGCCGCCTTGGCGTAAGGGCGAGGGGGGCCTATACCGCCCCATGGTTCCCGCGCCCGGACCGGGATGGCCGGGCTGGAACCATGACTCACCGGGCGTGGGAGGACTGGTTCGCCTTGATCCGGCGGTCCGGTTCCTGCGCCCTGATCGCCGCCTGCTGGAGCCGCCTGAGATGACGTCCAAAAGCCTGACCGCGAAGACCGGACAACCGTCGCGCGCGCCGTCGTCGGTCAATGGCATCCGGGCAACCTTCCTCGACTATTTCGAGAAGGCCGGCCATGCCGTGAGGCCATCCTCCTCCCTGGTGCCGCAGGGCGACAACACCCTCCTGTTCACCAATGCCGGCATGGTGCAGTTCAAGAACATCTTCACAGGGGTCGAGAAGCCCTTCGCGCCGCGCGCGGCGACATCGCAGAAATGCGTCCGCGCCGGCGGCAAGCACAACGATCTCGACAATGTCGGATACACCGCGCGCCATCTCACCTTCTTCGAGATGCTCGGCAACTTCTCGTTCGGCGACTATTTCAAGGAGCTGGCGATCGAGCACGCCTGGACGCTGGTCACGCGCGACTTCCAGCTCCCGAAGGACAGGCTCCTTGTCACCGTCTATCACGACGACGACGAGGCGCACGGCCTGTGGAAGAAGATAGCGGGCCTGCCGGACAGCCGCATCATCCGCATTCCGACCAACGACAATTTCTGGATGATGGGCGATACGGGTCCCTGCGGCCCGTGCTCGGAAATCTTCATCGACCGCGGCGAGCACATCTGGGGGGGACCGCCGGGATCCCCCGAGCAGGATGGCGACCGGTTCCTCGAATGCAATACGAGCAGTTCAACGATGGACGCCCGCGCGTCTCCCTGCCCAAGCCGTCGATCGACACGGGAATGGGGCTGGAGCGCATTTCGGCGATCCTGCAGGGCGTCGACTCGGTGTTCGAGACCGACCTGTTCGCGAACCTGATCCACGCAGGCGAGGAGCTCTACAGGGTCAAGGCCGCCGGCGAGCATGCGGCCTCCTTCCGCGTCATCGCGGATCACCTGCGCTCCGCCTGTTTCCTGATCGCCGACGGCGTCTCGCCGTCGAACGAGGGCAGGGGTTATGTGCTTCGCCGCATCATGCGCCGCGCCATGCGTCATGCGCACATGCTCGGCGCGCGCGAACCCGGCATGTACCGGCTCGTCGACGCGCTGGCGAAGGAGATGGGCGAGGCCTATCCCGATCTCCTCCGCGCCCAGCCGGCGATCGAAAGCGTCTTCCAGCAGGAGGAACAATCCTTCCAGCGCACGCTTGGCCGCGGCCTCGCCCTGCTCGACGAGGAGACCGCTGGCCTAGGCAAGGATGGCGTGCTGCGGGGCGATGTCGCCTTCAAGCTCTACGACACCTATGGCTTCCCCCTCGACCTCACGCAGGATGTGCT
>CAZTMG010000123.1:7996-8839 GCA_964614815.1 uncultured Rhizobium sp.
CGCAGCCAGGAGAATTCAAGGTTCGCCGCGGGCGATGCTTCGGGGGAGGTATGGTTCGCTGTGCGCGACGCCTCCGGGGCGACCAGTTTCCAGGGCTATGAATTCGAGGAAACCTCCGGCCGGCTTGTCGATGTCCTGGTCGGCGGCGCTCAGACCGTATCGCTCAGGGCGGGCGAAGCCGCCGAACTCGTGTTCGACCGGACGCCATTCTATGCCGAGAGCGGCGGACAGGCCGGCGACAAGGGCGAGATTTTCTTCCCTGGCGGCGGGCGTTTCCGCGTCGACGACGTGCAGAAACGCGCCGGCGATGTTTTCGCCCATGTCGGCGAGATGGTCAGCGGCTCCGCCAGGGTCGGCGATATTGCCGAGCTGAAGATCGATCGCGTCCGCCGTGCGAAGATTCGCGCCAATCATTCCGCAACCCACCTGCTGCATGCCGCCCTGCGCAACAGGCTCGGCAGGCATGTCACGCAGAAAGGCTCGCTGGTCGAGGCCGACTATTTCCGCTTCGACTTCTCCCATACTGCGCCGATGACGCGTGAGGAGATCGAGGCCGTGGAAGCCGAGGTCAACGCCGTCATTCACCAGAACGCTCCCGCCGAAATCCGCGTCATGGCGCCGGACAAGGCGATCGCGGCCGGCGCCATCGCGCTGTTCGGCGAAAAGTATGGCGATGAGGTCCGCGTGCTGCGGCTCGGCAACTCCATGTCCGAAGCCAATGCGCCGTATTCCGTCGAGCTCTGCGGCGGCACGCACGTCGCACGAACCGGCGATATCGCCGTGTTCGCAATCACCTCCGAAGGCGGCGTGGCGCAGGGCGTCCGCCGCATCGAGGCCGTGACA
>CAZTMG010000124.1:0-779 GCA_964614815.1 uncultured Rhizobium sp.
AGTCGCCTTCCCGGATGTCCGCCGGCAGAAGGAACGGACCCTCCATGGCGTCCAGCGAGTCGCAGGTCGGGCCATACAGCTTGAACTGCTGCTCGCCGCCCTCGAAGTCGCCATCCGGGCGGTGGGCCTTCACGGGGAAGGGCCACTTGCAGTGGGCGGCGTCGAACAGGTTGCCGTAAGAGCCGTCATTGATGTGCAGGGCGCCGTCCTTCACCAGCTCGACGCGGGCGAGGATGGAGCTCGACTCGGCGACCAGCGCGCGGCCGGGTTCGCACCACAACTGGGCGTTCATCGCGACCGGCATCTGCTCGAACGCCTCCCTGATGACCTTGATGTAGAGCTCAAGGTCCGGGGGCGTCATGCCCGGATAGGCCGACGGGAAACCGCCGCCGACATCGACGACGTCGAGGATGACGCCTGCTTCGCGGATGATCCGCGCGGCGAGCTCCATCGCGTCGCGATAAGCCGACGGATTCATGCACTGCGAGCCGACGTGGAAGGAGACGCCGAGATTGTCTGCAAAGCCGCGCGCCTTGCGCAGCAGGGCGGGAGCGTCGGCTTCCGACACGCCGAACTTGTTCGACAGCGCGTACATCGCTTCACCGTTGTTCACGGCGAGGCGGACGACCAGCGTGAGGTCGTCGGCGCGCTGCGTGGCGGCGACGATCTTCTCCAGCTCTGCCTCGCAATCCAGCGAGAAGACGCGCACGCCATGGTCGAAATAGGCCCGTTCGATCGCCTTGCGCTGCAGTTCGAAATCGACACCACGCTCGTAGCGA
>CAZTMG010000124.1:789-8826 GCA_964614815.1 uncultured Rhizobium sp.
CTTGCGCGACTTCACGGGATGCATGAAGGCCATCTTCGCATCCGGATAACGGGACGCGACGAGCCTGATCTCGTCTTCCGACGCGACATCGAACCAGCGCAGACCCGACGCGTACATCGCATCGAGCGCCCACGGCGAAGGGTTCGCCTTTACTGCGTAGAGGACTTCGCCCGGAAAGTTATCCCTGAACCAATCAGCCGCTATCGAAACCCGTTCCGGACGCACGCAGGCGACCGGCTTTTCAGGGAGTCGTTCCCGGACCAGGTCCAGGGGCGTATGGAACGTGAGCAATTCACGTACACCCCTGTTAGTTGTTGAACCCAATCCGGCGTTAGTACGGATCTTTGACTCGTTAAGTCTGCCTCTCAACCCGCACACGTCATCCAAACCCCACCTCCTTCGGAGGAGCTCCTCTTTTGAGGAGCGGGTCTCTTTCGGTGGAGACCCTTGGGAAGTTCAGACGCCACGTGGAATCAAGGCGCAGAGCCTCGAGCCGATGTCCGCCGGCGCTGTGCATATAGGGCCATAGGGGGGCGATGTAAATAAAATCTTTCGGACCGTCAGGGGGTTGCCAACATTCATTCATTTTGGCGTCAGTCAGGGCCGGGCCCGCCGTCACATGACAGCATCCGGCGTCGGCGCCGGGAGCGGGCCGCAGCGGCTGGTTCGGTTTCCACCGGCCTGATTCGTTCGGTAAGACGGCTTTCGACAGGCCCCTCTGGAGCGCATGGCATGGACGGATCGGCCATTGAGTTCAGGCTGCCGGGCTGGCTCACAGCACTCCCGCATCCCGCCGCGCCCGCCAGCGACGAGGCCTGCATGCGGCTCGCCATTGCGGCCGCCGCCGAAAATGTCGCACGCGGAACCGGCGGGCCGTTCGGAGCCTGCCTGCGCGTCGACGCGTCGGGAGAGGTCGCCAGCGTTGGCGTCAACCTCGCCATGAGCAGCGGCAACCCCGTCCTCCATGCTGAAACCGTCGCCATCTCCCTGGCGGCCTTGCGCCTGCGCGAAGCGGGCGGCCTCACCCTGTTCGCCTCCTGCGAGCCCTGCATCATGTGCCTGGGCGCATCGCACTGGGCCGGGATCGGCCGCATCGTCTCGGCAGCCGCCAAGGCGGACGCAGAAGCGGTCGGTTTCAGCGAAGGCGCCGGCACGCGGGAACTCCGGACGCAAATGGCCGGCCGTGGCGTCGCCTTCACGGATGGTTTTCTGCGGCAGCAGGGTGCAGACGTCCTGCATCAATATGCGAGGCAGGGCGGGGTGATCTATGGCCCGAAAACCTGAGGTTCCCGACTCGGCGGGCGCGATCCCGCCCGGCGCTGCGCCCCCCGCCGCGCTTCCGACCCGTGCGCTGTCCGCGTCATCGGTTTCCGGCTGATTGACATCGTGATGGATCGTGTGCGGACGATCATGCTGTCCTACAATCCGTGCGATGCGCGGCAGGCCGCAGATGCGGGCGCCGAATGCCGCGTTCCGCTGATCGTCAGGCGGTTGTGACCCTTATCGCTGCTTCAAGCGGATTTTTATTGCCTCTCGATATGCGGCCCCTAAGGTGACGGGCCAGCAGAACGATGGGAGTCTTCGATGTCCACCAGGATCAGGCTGAAACTCGGCGGCGCGTTTGCGGCGCTTCTCGCCGCGTCCGGCTGCGCCTCGGGCGGCCAGACATCGCAGACCTACGCTGCGCCGATGATTCCGGCGACGGCTCCCGTGCAGCCGCCGGCGCCTGCGCGCGATCCCGCCGTCGAGAAGATCGCCGCGTTGGATTGGGACATCCCCTATACCAAATACATTCTCAAGAACGGCCTCACGCTGCTGGTTCACGAGGACTCCAGAACGCCGACGGTGACCGTCCATCTCTGGTACCATGTCGGGTCGAAGAACGAGCCCAAGGGCCGTTCCGGGTTTGCGCACCTGTTCGAACACCTGATGTTCAACGGATCCGAGCATTTCAACGACGATTTCTTCAAGGCGACGCAGAGGATCGGCGCCACCAACCAGAACGGCACCACCAACACCGACCGCACCAACTATTTCCAGACCGTCCCCAAGGAAGCGCTCGATTCCATCCTCTGGCTCGAGTCCGACCGCATGGGCCACCTGCTTGGCGCGATCGATCAGGCCAAGCTCGATGAACAGCGGGAAGTGGTGAAGAACGAGAAGCGCCAGGGGGAGAACCAGCCCTACGGCAAGGTGTTCAACCGGATCGTTGCGGCGACCTATCCGGAGGAGCATCCCTACGGTCATACCGTCATCGGCTCGATGGAGGACCTGGACGCCGCCACGCTGGCCGATGTGCAGGACTTCTTCCGCACCTATTACGGTCCCTCCAACGCCGTGCTCGTGCTTGCCGGCGATATCAGGCCTGAGGAGGCCATGGCCAAGGTCGAACAGTATTTTGGCGAGATCCCGCCCGGTCCGCCGATTGCGCAGCCGAAGTCGTGGGTTCCTGCGCTGGCGGAGAACCAGCGCGAGGTGATGTATGACCGGGTCGCCCAGCCGCGCATCTACAGGACCTGGAACGTCCCCGAACTGGGTCATCCCGACGGAGAGTTGCTGGATCACGTCGCCGCCGCGCTCGGCGGCGACAAGAACGCGCGCCTCGCCAAGCGGCTCGTGCACGACGAGCAGGTGGCCGTAAACGTCTCTGTCGGCAACCCGCAGAGCGAGATCGCCGGCCAGTTCCGCGTCGTCGTGACGGCGAAACCGGATGCAGACCTCGCCTATATCGAAAAGGCGATCGACGAGGAAATCGCGAGAATCATCCAGGCCGGCCCCTCGCAGGCCGAGATCGACAAGAACATCGTGCAGACCGTCTCAGGCCAGATTCGCGCGCTTGAAAGCGCTCCCGCCAAGGCCGGCCTGCTGGCCACCTGGGAAACCTTCCAGGGCAATCCCGATGGCTGGAAGGAGTCGAACAGGCGTCTCGAGGCGGCGACGCCCGCGAGCGTGCGGGCCGCGGCGCAGAAATGGCTGACGCGCGGTTCCTACACCCTGACCGTACTTCCATTCGGCGATCCTGTTGCGTCCGGCCCGAAGGTCGACCGCTCCAGGATGCCGGAGCCGGGTGAAGTCGCCGAGGCCGTCTTCCCGCGCTACGAAACCGCCACGCTCTCGAACGGCATGAAGATCATGCTCGCCCCGCGGAGCGACGCACCGATCGTCACCATCATGATGATGGTCGACACCGGCTATCCGTCCGATCTTGCGACGGTGAAGGATGGCCTGGGTCCGCTCACCGCCGCGCTTCTCGATGAAGGGACCGCCACACGCACCGCGCTTGAGATCGCTGACGAGATCGACCGCCTCGGCGCCAGTCTCGGCGTAGGGGGCGGCGGGGAGCAGATCACGATCGAGATGTCGGCGCTGAAGCCTACGCTCGACCAGGTGCTCGACATATGGGCCGATGTCATCCGCAATCCGGCCTTCGCCGAAGCCGACTTCAGGCGGCTTCAGGCGCAGCAGACACAGGGCCTGCAGCAACAGCTGCGCGATCCCGCCAGCATCGCCCAGCGCGTCATGGCCAGGGCCCTGTGGGGCGACCAGCATCCCTATGGCCGCCTCACCACGCCACAGGAGCTGGCTTCGCTCACGCGGGAGGACGCGATCGCCTTCCACAAGCGTTGGTTCGGACCGAACAACGCGACGCTGTTCGTGACCGGCGACACGACGCTGGAGGAGATCACGCCAAAGCTGGAAGCGGCGCTGGCTGGCTGGGCTCCTGCGCCCGGCGCCCGGGCGGATGCGCCGCTCGCCCCGCGACAGACCAAGCCGGTGGTCTATATCGTCGACCGGCCGGATTCGGCGCAATCGGTCATCCTCGTCGGCTCGCCCCAGCCGCCGCGCAACCTGGCGGAAGACACCCGCCTTTCGGCGTTCAACGCGCTCTTCGGCGGCAACTTCACCAGCCGCATCAACATGAACCTGCGCGAGGACAAGGGCTGGTCCTACGGCGCCCGCTCGACCATCTCCGGCGGTCGTGGTCCACGCTCCTTCACCGTGCAGGCGCCGGTGCAGACAGACCAGACCAAGGGCGCGCTCGCCGAAATCCGCAAGGAGCTGACCGACGTGGTCGGGCGCCGGCCGCCAACCGCCGCGGAACTCAACACACAGCGCACCAACACGCTGCTCGGCATGGGCAGCCGCTGGGAGACATCCGGCCAGGTGCTCAACGCCCTGATGGATATCCATCTGTTCAACCTGCCCGCCGACTACTGGTCGAACTACGCCGCGAACTATCGCGCCGTGACGCCCGCCGACGTGCAGGCGATCGCCAGAAAGGTCATTCCCGACCAGAACCATGTCTGGGTGATCGTGGGTGATCGCGCCAGGATCGAGAAGGGCGTCCGCGAGCTCAATCTCGGCGAGGTGCATGTCGTGGATGTGAACGGAGACCCCGTGAACTGAGCGACGGGGGCGGCCGTTACTCCGCCTTGGATCCCCCCGTCGCGTCTGCCTCGGCCTTGGCTTCGGGCTTCCTGCGCCGCAGGCGACGCAGCGCATGACGAAGCTTGGCGAGGCGTTTCCAGAAGCGACGGCGTTCCGGCACGGGGAGCGGTTCGAGATTGTTGATGAACTGCTCGGCGCATGCGCGCCAGGAAAAGGTCTCTGCGTAGGCGCGCGTCGCCTCGCGCGAGCATCTGATCGCCTCCTCGCACGCGATCCTGAGATCGTCGTTCACGGCGCCGGCGTTGGAGCCGGGGATAAGGTCGCGTGGGCCGGGCACATTGAAGCCGGCAACCGGCGTTCCCGCCGCCATGGCTTCCAGGATCACGAGTCCGAACGTGTCCGTGAGGCTCGGGAAAACGAAGCAGTCGGCATTGGCGAAGCAGGCAGCCAATTCCTCGCCCTGCTTCACGCCGAGGAAGTGCGCGTCCGGGTGTTTCTCCTTCAGCGATTCAAGCTGCGGCCCGTCGCCGACGACCACCTTCGTGCCGGGGAGGTCCGTCTCCAGGAAGGCCGAGATGTTCTTCTCGACCGCCACGCGTCCGACATTGAGCCAGACAGGGCGGGCCATGCCCCTGAACGGCCCGCCATCGTCCCTGCGCTTGGAAGGGTGGAACAGGTCGGTGTCGACCCCGCGCGACCAAGGGATCAGGTTCTTGAATCCGCGCGCCTCGAGCTCGTCGCGCATCGAGGCCGTCGCCACCATGACGCGCCCGGAGTATTTGTGGAACTCGCGGACGTACATGTACCCCATCCACGGGCGCAGGAAGAAGAACCGCGCAGCGATGTATTCCGGAAAGCGCGTATGATAGGCCGTCGTGTACGGAAATTTATGGCGCAGACACACGGCGCGCGCCGCCCATCCGAGAGGGCCTTCGGTGGCGATATGAACGGCGTCGGGCTCGAATTCGAGGAAGCGCTCCTCGATCACCTTCTTCGCCCCGAAGGCCAGCTTGATCTCCGAATAGGTCGGCAACGGGATTGTCTTGAAGCCGTTGGGGGAGACGATGTCCCACGTATGCCCCATCTGCTCGCATTCGGCGATCACGCGCTTCATCGTGCGCACGACCCCGTTGACCTGCGGATCCCAGGCATCTGTGACAAGCATGATCCGCATCGCGGGCGGGGGTCCTTTTCCGTCTGGCGCCGTTTGAATAAGGGCCGGGACAGGCTACGTCCATGGTGTTTCGGAACACGGCGAACGGCCCCGATTCGGGGTCATTTGCGCACAATGGGTCATTGATTCCATGACAAAACCGGTTTCGGCCGCCCTGCCGTCTCCCGATGTGCTGGATGGCGGCAAACATGAGGACGAGGCTGCCCGGATTGCCGATCTGCTGGCCTCGCCCGCGCTGGATCCTGCCGAGCGGCGCGCCGCCGCCGCCGCCGCAAGGGACATCGTGAACAAGGCCCGGGCGGAGACACGACAGTCCGGCCTGATGGAAAGCTTCCTCGAGGAGTTCGGCCTGTCCAATCCCGAAGGCCTGGCGCTGATGTGTCTGGCCGAGGCGCTGCTGCGTGTTCCCGACGCCGAGACCGCGGACGCGCTGATCGCCGAGAAGATCGCCTCCGGAGACTGGTCCGACCACAACGGCAAGTCGGAGTCGCTGCTGGTCAACGCCTCCACCTGGGGCCTGATGCTCACCGGGCGCATCGTGCAGCCGCCCGAGGATGCGGACAGGAATCCGGCCGGCTTCGTCCAGCGCATGGTGCGACAGGCGGGCGAGCCGGTGATCCGCGCAGCGATGATGCAGGCGATGCGCATCATGGGCGGGCAGTTCGTCATGGGCCGCACGATCGGGGAGGCGATCAGGCGCGGACAGCGCAATGTGAGGAAAGGCGAGGCGGCATCGCATTCCTTCGACATGCTGGGCGAGGGCGCGCGCACCATGGCGGATGCGCGTCGCTATTTCGACAGCTACGCAAACGCCATCGGCGAAGTCGGGAAGGCCCGCACGGGCGCCACGCCCGAAACCTCGGACGGGATTTCCGTGAAGCTGTCGGCTCTGCATCCGGCCTACCGCGCCGTGCAGGCAGAGCGTGTGCACCGGGAACTCTATCCGATGGTGGCGGAGCTGGCGAGGCTGGCCGCGGCGCACAACATAAACTTCACGCTCGACGCGGAGGAGGCGGACCGTCTCGTCCTGTCGCTGACCCTGCTGGAGCGGCTGGCGCGCGAGACGGACACGATCGGATGGACTGGGCTGGGGCTTGCTGTGCAAGCCTACCAGAAGCGCGGTCAGGCCGTTGTTGCGTGGCTGGGACAGCTGGCGGCGGACACGAACCGGCGATTGATGGTGCGTCTGGTGAAGGGCGCCTACTGGGACTCGGAGATCAAGCGCGCCCAGGTCGAAGGCCTGCCGGACTATCCGGTTTTTACCACCAAGCAGGCGACGGATGTGTCGTATCTCGCCTGCGCCGATGCGCTCCTGAAGACGGGCCCGTCCATCTATCCCCAGTTCGCCACGCACAACGCGCACTCGCTGGCCAGCATTGACCTGATGGCAAGGCGGGCCGGCCGGACGGACTATGAATTCCAGCGCCTTCACGGCATGGGCGCTGCGCTCTACAGGGCGGCGGGACGCGAGCGGTCCGTGCGCATCTACGCCCCGGTGGGCGCGCACCAGGACCTTCTTCCCTATCTCGTGCGCCGCCTTCTGGAAAATGGCGCGAACACGAGCTTCGTCCATTCCTTCCTCGACGAGGACGTGCCCGCGGAACGCATCGCGGCCGATCCCTATACAACGCTGTCGGCAGCTCCGGCGCGGCATCCGCGCATTCCGCCGCCGCCGCGTCTCTATGGGCCGTCGCGCGTCAACTCCGCCGGTCTCGATTTCAGCCAGAAAGCGGTGCGTGAGCGTATTGAGGGGGAGGTCGCGAAGCTTGACGCCGCCGGGCCAGTCGCCGTGGGACCGATCGTGGCGGGCGAAGCGCGCGCCACGCATGGCGAGCCGTTGAAAGCCCCGGCGGATGGCCAGCGCATCGTCGGCCATGTCGCGACGGCGACGCCGGCGGAGATCGACGCCGCCTATGCTGCGGCCTGCGCCTACCAGCCGGCCTGGAACGCGCTCGGCGGCGTCAGGCGGGCGCGCATCCTGGAGGCCATGGCCAACGCCATGGAGCGCGAGATGGACCGTCTGATCGCGATCCTCGCGCGCGAAGGCGGCAAGACCCTGGACGACTGCATCGCGGAAGTGCGCGAGGCGGTGGATTTCTGTCGCTACTACGCCATAGAGGCCGAGACGAAGTTCAACGGGCTGGACCCCCTGCCGGGTCCGGCGGGCGAAACCAACGGGCTGGAGATGATGGGCCGCGGCGTGTTCGTGTGCATCAGCCCGTGGAATTTTCCGCTCGCCATCTTCACCGGACAGATCGCTGGCGCGCTGGCGGCCGGCAACGGCGTGCTGGCCAAGCCGGCCGAGCAGACCCCGGTGATCGCCTTCGAGGCTGTCAGGCTGTTCCAGGCGGCCGGCTTGCCGCCCGCGGCGCTTCACCTGTTGACCGGCGATGGCAAGGTCGGAGCCAGGCTGACCGGCGATCCCCGCTGCGCCGGGGTCGCCTTCACGGGATCGACCGAGGTTGCCCGCATCA
>CAZTMG010000125.1:0-8825 GCA_964614815.1 uncultured Rhizobium sp.
TGTCGGCCGCAGCTTCATCCGCCGCCGCACGATCAGCCCGGCGGCCAGCGCGCCGCCGGCGATCGCCATGCCCATGACGAACGGCGCCGTCGCCGACAGGCCGGTCCAGAGCGAGGCCGCCGCGATCACCTTCGCATCGCCGCCGCCGAACACGTTGAGATAGAAGAGACCCGCACACACGATCAGCACGCCCGCGCCGAACAGCAGGTGCCAGCCGATCTGCTCCATCGACAGGCCGGCGGCCATGGCGGCGGGAATGAAGGCGGCGGCCAGGACGATCGACACCCAGTTCGGAATCGTCATGGTCGAGACGTCGTGCCAGGCGGCGTAGATCAGCAGCAGCGGGAACGCCAGGCAGAGCAGCGTCGTGATCATCATCCACCCAGATCTGTTATTGGAAGAAGATAACAGTATTGGTTGAAAGAACGGTTGACCAACCCATGTCGATCACAAGTAAAAGGAAAGAAGCCGCGGACCCGAGGTCCGCGGCTTCCGATCTCTGCGCCAGCCTTTTGGCCGGCGTCGGATTACATGGAGTCCGAGATCGTGGTGAAGGTCGTGTTGGCCGACTGGCCGAGCGTCGAGACGCCGCCGATCACGGCGACGGCGATCAGAGCGGCGATCAGGCCGTACTCGATCGCGGTGGCGCCGGACTTGTCCTTCAGGAACTTGAAGAGGTTTTTCATTTTGCTTCTCCGCAATGCATGGCTTTTGACTGCCCACCCCAAGTACCATCACCCGTAGCAGGCATCGTCGGTTCTACATGAGTGGTCTTGCTATCTCGTGAAGCCGCCAAGAAATTTGCATGTATTCGCCTTCACCTCTGCTTAACCATGGCCGTTCACCCGCGATTAAATACTTGAGCCGTCCGGGAGGCTCCGCCCTGCCCCCATCCTAGGGAATCGCGCGCGCGAGTCAGGGGCGCATCCGGGCGCCGCGCCTTAGCCATTGATTCAGGCCTGCTTCCTATCGTCGGCCGACAGCCCGGCAGGAGCCCAGCCATGTCGAAGAAAATCCTCGCGGTTCTCGCGGTCGCAGCCGCCCTGGCGCCCGCCGCGGTCGCCGATCCCTTCAAGGTGATGGTCGACCAGACCGTGCCGCTGAAGATCGCCGGCGCCGCAAACTCCGTCATCGTCGGCAACGCCGCCGTGGCCGATGTCGCCGTCCATGACGCCCGCACGCTGCTGGTCACCGGCAAGGCCTTCGGGGCGACCAATCTCACCGTCCTCGACCGCGCCGGAAACACGATCTATTCGAACCAGCTCGTCGTCGGCGGCGAGGACGACAGCGGCCTCACCATCGTCCGCGGCCAGGGCACCTTCTCCTACTCCTGCAAGTGCCGCGCCACGCCGATGGTCGGGGACGACCCAAGCCATTTCTCGAACGTGATGGCCACCGTCAGCGGCAAGGCCGCTGCCGCCCGCGGCGAATAGCGCGCCTCCCTGCACAACGGAAGCAAGCCCCCGCGCGTCAGTGTGCGGGATCCTCATACTCCAGCCTGCCCTTCGCGCCGGTCTCCGGTTTCAGCGTGAACATCAGCCCCAGCCCGATGGCCAGCAGGAGCAGGATGGGCGAGAAGCCGATGCGCTGGTCGTTGAAGGTGCGCGTGGCCCATTCGATCAGCATCGGTCCCAGCCACACCGTCGCCGTGCTCGACAGCGCGAACAGGCCGAAGAACTCCGCCATGCGCGCCTTCGGCGCCAGCGTGACGATCATGTAGCGGCTGGCCGCGATGTTGGCCGCCGCCAGCGCGGCGACGAACGCCGTCACGCCGAGATAGAACAGGTCCGGCAGCGTGTCGAAGAGGCCGAGCCCGTGCAGCGCGCCGCCCGCGGGGATCAGGCCATAGAGAATGCCCTCCTGCGTCGTGCCCAGCGCGACCAGAACGACGACGCACAGCGCTGCGAGCTGCGTCATGATCGCCTTGCGCGGCCCCAGCGCGCGGTCGAGCAGCGGCGCCAGCCACAATCCTCCGGCCGCGCCCCACAGCGACGCCCAGATGCCGTACAGCCCGCCCTCGGCGACGTCCCAGCCGAGCACGCCCGTCGAATAGACGCCGCCAATGGCCAGCAGCGCGATGATCCCGTCCTTGAAGATCAGGCAGGCCAGCAGGTACTTCATCGTCTCGGGGAAGGTCCTGACCAGCCCGCTGATGTAGCTGGCGACGCCCCGTATCTTGCCCGCCGGATCGAACCTGCCCGCCGTGGTCAGCACCTCGCGCGCAGCCGCCCTCCATGTCCCGCCCGAAGGCGCGCCGTCCGGCGTGTAGAGGAAGAACGGGATCACGAACACGACCAGCCACGCCGCCATGAAGGGGCCTGCGCCGCGCTGCAGCGCATAGCCGCCCTCGGGTCCGCCCAGATGGCCGGCCGTCAGCGCGACCACGACCACCACGCCGAGGCACAGGGCGGAGGCGAGCTGGCCAAGGCCGATGCCGGCGCCCGAGATCTGCGACAGGTATTCGGGATGCCCGGCGGTGCGCAGCATCGCGTTGTGCATCATCTCGGAATAGGTGTAGCCGACGAAGCCGAGCACGAGGAACATCATCGTCCCGGCGACGCCCCATCCCGCCGCCGGCGGCGCGAACGCCCCCGACGCGTCGAACGTCCCCGGCAGCGACCACCACAGCGACAGCGCGCTGACCGCGATCATCGTGAGGAACACGAACATCAGCGGCTTGCGCGCGCCGCCCCGGTCCATCATCGCGCCCAGCACGGGCGCCGTCAGCGCGCCGACCACGCCGGCCCATTTGGTCGCCTCAGCGACCGTCGCCTGCCCGTTGACCGGATCGCCGACCACGAATTGCGCGAAATAGGGCGGGAAGACGTACGTCACGATCAGCATGAAGTACGGATTGCGGGCGAACTCGAACAGCGCCCACGAAAAGCCTGCGGGGTGCCTGAAGCCGCCGACCCGCGCGCCTGCGTCAACAGTCCCGGAGCGTGTCGCCGGCCTGGCCTCTGTCATGGAGACTCCCCGGCCGAGCCCGGCCGGTTGAAAGCGTGCATCATGGCTGACCCCGTCCGACCTGTCGATTGCGGCTCGACGTGACTCAGATTCGGCCCTTGGGGAAACCCCTGAGGACCGGATCTTCCGGGGACAGCCCGACACAGTGTCGAGAGGCGCCCTAGCGGAAGGGCGGCTCGTAGAACGACCGCAGCTTCCGCGAATGCAGGGCGTCCCCGCCCGCCTTGGCGAGGCTTTCCAGCGTCTCGATGCCGATGCGGATATGCTCGCCGATGGCCCGCTCGTAGAAACGGTTGGCCGCCCCCGCCAGCTTGATCTCGCCATGGAGGGGCTTGTCCGACACGCACAGCAGGACGCCATAGGGAACCCGCATCCGGTATCCGTTGGCCGCGATCGTGGCGCTTTCCATGTCGATGGCGATGGCCCGCGACTTGTTGAACCGCTTGGAGCTGTCCGTGAACCGCAACTCCCAGTTGCGGTCGTCCGTGGTCACCACCGTCCCGGTGCGCAGGCGCTGCTTCAGCGCATCGCCGCTCTCCCCGGTCACCTTCTCCGCCGCCTCCTGCAGCGCCACCTGCACTTCCGCGATCGGCGGAACCGGAATGTCGCGCGGCAGGACGGCGTCGAGCACGTGATCGTCGCGCAGATAGGCGTGGGCCAGGACGTAGTCGCCGATCCGTTGCGAATGCCGCAGGCCGCCGCAATGGCCCACCATGATCCAGCATTCAGGCCGGAGGACGGCGAGGTGATCCGTTATCGTCTTGGCGTTGGACGGGCCCACGCCGATGTTCACCAGCGTGATGCCCGAACGATCATCCGCCATCAGATGATAGGCCGGCATCTGGTGCTTGCGCCACGGGCCGTCATTGACCTTGGCCGCGCCGTCCTTCGTCTTGCCGTCAACGATGACCCCGCCCGGCGCCGACAGCCTCCTGTACGGCCCCGGCTGCTTCAGCCGCTCGATCGACCATTCCACGAAATGGTCGACATAGCGGTGATAGTTCGTGAACAGGATGTAGCGCTGCACATGGTCGAACGGCGTGCCCGTATAGTGCTTCAGCCGCTGCAGCGAGAAGTCGATCCGCGCCGCGTCGAACAGGGCCAGCGGCCGCACGCCGTCGGTGTTGAAGAACCCGCCATCCTGGACCTCGGCGTCGATCACCTCGTCGCCGATCAGGTCCAGCCGCGGCGTCGGGAACCAGCGCGCGAACTCCGCCGGCGGCAGGGCCTCCGCATCTATGTTCGCCGCATGCTCCAGCACATACGGGTAGGGAATCTCCGACCGGGAGACGACCACGTCCAGCGTCACGCTGAAATCGGAGCAGATGTGCTCGAGCTGTTCGAGGAAGTAGGACCGGAAGAAGGCCGGCTGCGTGATCGTGGTGACATAGAGCCCCGGCTCGGACAGCTTGGCGAAGGCGCGCGCCAGGGGCGGAATCGGCCCCTCCGGGTCATAGGCCAGGCGCAGCTCCGGATAGCAGAAATCCCCCCGCGCCCGGGCCAGCGGATCCGGCGTCTGCCCCTTTGTCACGAAGGCTTCCAGCGCCGCGCGCAGCCGCGCAACCGCTGCGTTGTAGAGCTCGGTGGCCTTGTCGATGGCGTCTGTTGGAGAAAGGCGTCCCGTCATTGCGGGTAACTAGGGCGATGCGCTGATTCAGTCAACGCGGCCCCCGCCGCCCCGAAGGGGGTATGGGGTGCGCGAGGATCGTTCTGGATCGGCCGATTTCACCCGCGACGTCTGCGCGTCGTCGTCCTAGCCGCTGAAGCGCACGCCGGCATTCACGGTAAATCCTTCCAGCGGCTGCCAGGCATCCACCGTCCAGCTCCCGTCCGGCGCGCGCTGCGGCCTCAGCAGCGGGTTCTCGCGCGTCTGGCGGACATTGAGGATGTTCTCCGCATTGACGAACAGGCGCAGATTCCCGACGACCATCTCGCCCAGCAATCCCATCTCGACATAGGGCTCGCTGCGCGTCCGGAACGGATTGTCGTCCAGCTCCTGCTCGCCGGTATAGTAGAGCTCGAAGCCGATGCGGCCCACATCGTGCTCTTCCCAGATGGCGACAAGGCCGGCCGTATGGTGGGGCGTCAGCGGCGTCACGCGCCGCACCCCGGTTTGCGGATCCGGCTCCGTGGCGTCGACATGGACGTAGCTTCCCGTCACCGTGAAGGCGTCCCACCGATAGCGCAGAAGCAGCTCCGCCCCGCGCGTGCGCGTCACGCCCGCGGCGTTGGCCAGCCGCACCGTGTCCGCATCCGCCTCCTGCAGCTGCACCGCATCGTCGATGTCGGACGCAAACAGGGTCACGCTCGCCTCGAGCGGCCCTTCGGAATAACCTATGTCGAGCGACGCCGTCCGCGCGGTCTCGGCGCGCAGGGCGCCCAGCGGCTCAAGCCGCGACAGGCCGTTCGCCTCGATCTCCTCCACGAATGGCGTCGGCGCATGAAAGCCCTGCCCCACGGAGGCGCGCACGCGCCAGTCGCCCGGCCGGTACAGCAGCGACAGGCGGGGGCTGAAATGGTCGCCATATGCGCTGTGGTCGTCCCACCGCGCGCTCCCGGCCAGCGTGACGTCCTCGCCGATCTCCTGCTCCACCTGCGCGAACACGCCCGGCGTGGCGTAGTCGTATCCGAACTCAGGAAAGGCGTCGGAGGCGTAGACATCCCGCTGGTAGGCGACCCCGGCCAGCAGCAGCGTCCCATCCATCCGCATGGCGTAGGACGCTTCGCCGAACGCCGTCTCGTGCCTGTCGTCCTCGATCAGCGCGCCGAAAGCGTGGGTGTGGTCCTGCGTCATGCTGGACGCCCGCACATGCAGCGACCCGTCCGCCGTCAGCGGGAACTCGGCCACGAGCCCGGCGTCGAAACGCGTCGAATCCTGGCTGTTCGGGAAGGGCGTTCCGTCCGGCGCGGTGCGGCCGGGCAGCGTGCCGCCCCTGCGGTCCTCCTGCATCGCCCCCAGCGTTACCAGGGCGCTTCCCCCCTCCGCCCCCTCCCAGAAGAGGCGCGGCCGCAGCGTCCATCGCGTGTACTCCGGCATGTCGATCCAGCCGTCGTCGTCATGGTCCTGCGCCGCCTGTCTGTGAAGACCGCCCACCGCCGACCAGCTCCATTCGCCCGCCAGCGGCGCGGCGTGATAGGCGGTGAGATCCTGTCCATCGCGTGTTGTGAGGTTCAGCAGAAGCTCCGATTCCGGCTCCGCATCGGGTCGCCGCGAGACGAGGTTGATCACGCCGCCAAGCGCAGAGGGGCCGTAGAGCGCCGAGGCGCTGCCCTTGATGACCTCCACCTGCCCCAGATCCGTCGGCGGAATCTGCAGCAGGCCGATGGACGAGGCCTGCCCGCCATACAGCGGCAACCCGTCCGCCAGAAGCTGCGTGTAGCGCCCGCGCATTCCCTGCATCCTCACCGCCGCAGATCCCAGCGCCGGGGATGTCGTCTGCATCCGCACTCCGCCCGTCTCGGCGACGATCATCGAGATGTTGCCCGGCGTCATGAGCATCTTTTCCTCGATCTCCTCGCGCCCGAGGACTTCCACGCGAATGGGCTCGTCCTGCACGCGCTGGCCGAAACGCGTCGCCTGCACGACGACGACGTCGGAGGCTTCGTCCCCGCTTTCCTGGGCCCAGGCGGGCATGACGGAAAGAACGCCCGCGAGCGCGGTCGCGGCATATGCTTTCGGTTTCACCGGTCGTCTCCTCCCGTGCGCGGCGACAGGGCGGCGATGATGCGGCAATCCGCGATCGTTCCTTGCTGGCACTGGCCGACAAGGTCGCGCAGCTCGCGGCGCAGCGCCTGCAGGTCCGCGATCTTCCTGTCGATCGCCGCCAGATGTTCGCCGGCGATCGCATCCACTGCGCGGCAGTCATTCTCCTTCTGGTCCGCGAGATCGAGCAACGCCTTGACCTGGTCGAGCGCGAAGCCCAGCTCGCGCGCACGGCGGATGAAGGTCAGCCTGGTGCGATGATCGTCCGAGTACGCGCGATAGTTGCCGCGCGTCCGTCCCGGCTCGGGCAGCAGGCCGATGCGCTCGTAGTAGCGCACCGTCTCCACCTTGGTTTCCGCCGCTTCGGCCAGCGCGCCGATCGAGTATCGCACAGGGGTCATCGCCCGCATGTGCACCCCGTAGCGACTACAGGGTCAAGACCTTGTTTTCGCAACGTTATAACGGCTGATCGCGTCTACGGCTTGCCGTCGCCGCCCAGGCCGCTGACAACCCTGTCGAACAGTTTCAGGGCCACCTCCGGCTTGCGCGCGATCAGCAGGCCGAGGCTTGAAATCACGGCGATGGAAGCGATCGGCTTCTCCGCCACGATCTTCTTCACCACCTCGATCGGCAGCTCCATCAGCCCCAGCACCATGGCGACCGGGTCGACCTCGCCCATCGGATCGGGCTTGGCCGGCTCCGGCTTCTTCTTCAGCGTGCCGACCCACAGGGCGATCGCCGCAATGGCCAGCAGGCCGACGGCGACGACGGCCAGCGCCGCCGGCCAGGCCATCCACTGGCTCAGCGTCCACGCCGCCGACACCGCCAGCATCGACGCGCCGATCAGCGCAAGCATCACCGCGATCACGGCGACGATCGCGAGATCCTTTGCGCGGTCGAATATCCTGTCGAACACTGGCGTCCCCGAAGCCGCTTCGCCTATTTGCGCGAGAGCGACGCGATCAGATAGCCGGCGGCCAGCGCGATGCCGATCGCGGCGAACGGATGCTCGCGCACCTTGTCGGCGACCGCATCGCGATAGGCGATCGCCTTCTCGCCGGCGTCGGAAGCCAGCTCGCGTCCCTTCTCGGCGGCGGCCTTGGCCTGCTGCGCGGCCAGCGCGCCCGTATCCTTCAGCAGCGTGGCGAGATCCTCGCGGACGGCCTTCAGGTCGTTACGGAGCGTGTCGAAATCGGTCTTGCCCGGTGTGCCGCTACCGGACGCGCTGGAAGAGGTGGACATGGTGATCTCCGGGGACAATTGCGGACGCAGTGTAAACGCCCGCAATTCATATAGGGTTTCAAACGGCCGGAAATATGACCGCCCGTGTTAACTCCTGAAGACCATGCATGTTCAGCGCCGCGAAGCCATTTCGCGTCCGGGGCGACTGGCGGTTTATTCCCGCCCTGCGCGATGCGGTCCCCGCCGCCGGAGGGGGCAAGGAGAAGGTCCCTCGCCGCGTTCCCCGACGCAGGGCAGCCCTACTCCGCCGCGACCCGCTTCTGCAGCCGGTCGAACATGGCCCAGACGCCATCCTGTCCGTGCCACTCCCCGCCGGTCGCGCCCTTGGAGTACTCCGTCGCGCGCTGCTCGAAGAAATTGGCGTGCTCGACCCCGTTGAGGATCTCCGACAGCCACGGGATCGGGTGCTCCTTGACGCCATAGATCGCCGGCAGCTTGAGCTGCCCCAGGCGCCAGTCGGCGATGTAGCGGATGTACTGCTTGATGTCGTCCGCCGTCATGCCCTGCACCGGGCCCATCCGGAAGGCGAGGTCGATGAAGGCGTCCTCCATCCTCACGACGTCGCGGCAGCAATCGACAATGTCCTTCTTCACCGCGTCGGTCAGCGCGCCCGTCTCCGCCGCCAGCGTGTGGAAGATTCGGATCATGCCCTCGCAATGCAGGCTCTCGTCGCGCACCGACCAGGACACGATTTGGCCCATGCCCTTCATCTTGTTGAAGCGGGGGAAGTTCATCAGCATCGCAAAGGACGCAAACAGCTGCAGCCCTTCCGTGAACGCGCCGAACATCGCCACCGTGCGCAGGATGTCGGCGTCCGTCTCGACGCCGAATCTCTGCATGTAGTCATGCTTGTCCCGCATCTCCTTGTACTGCGTGAAGGCCGAGAACTCGGTGTCGGGCATGCCGATGGTCT
>CAZTMG010000126.1:0-241 GCA_964614815.1 uncultured Rhizobium sp.
CGACGGTCGCACACGCAGCCGCCGGCGATCAGCCAGCGCCGGCGGCAACGCCAGCGGCCGCTCCAACCCCGGCGGCCGCGCCCGAGAACGACCAGCACGCCGGCATGAGCCATGCGCCGGGCGTCACCAACCACTCGCTGCCCATCGCACGAATCCAGAACTTCAAGCTGCCCGATCAGGCAGGGAAGATTCACGAGCTCTACAAGATGACGGACGCCAAGGCCATCGGGCAGCAGCTGAT
>CAZTMG010000126.1:295-8797 GCA_964614815.1 uncultured Rhizobium sp.
GCCGAGGGGCGTGAAGTTCCTGCTGCTCAACTCCAACCTCTACGACACGCCGAAAATGATCGCGGAAGAGGTTGAGGCCTTCCACTCGACCATTCCGGTCCTGAAGGATGCCGACCAGTCGGTCGGCGAACCGCTGGGCGTCGAGCGGGCCACGGAGACGCTGGTGATCCAGCCAGGAACCTGGAAGATCCTCTACCAGGGTCCGATCAATGATCGCGTCACCTATGGACGCGCCCGCGCCAGGGCCGAGAAACAGTATGTCGGCGGCGTTCTGGATGCGATGCTGGCCGGGCAGGCGGTCACGCCATCCTATGTCGCCCCGGAAGGCTGCATTCTCGTCTTCGAAAACCGCAAGGGCTGAAACGCCAGCCACAAGCCGGGGGGTGTTCCCCGAGGGCTCAGCGGCTCGTCCGCGGCTGGCCGGGTTCCTGCAGCTGCCGATTGCGGCGCTGACGCCGGCGGATCGCTACAATTTCACCGATCGGCTGAAGGCGGCGTTGACCCCGTTCCGCCAGCCTGTGCGGCGGAGAGGGTGCACGAGCCTGCGGACCCAGCATGCGCGCCGAACGACCAGCCTGGGCCGACCGCCACAACGCCGCGGACGCTTCGCGGCGGCCCGCCGACCAGTCCGTTTCCGGCGTCAGACCGCCCCGCCGCAGCGAGCGGATCACATGTCGCAGCCACTCGCACCACGCCCCGGAGGAGGCGAGCAGGCGCGTCCAGCTCGGCATGGACTGCATCAACCGCGCGTCCCCATGGCTGGATCCGTGGGTCGCGCCGAGGACCCTGCCCTGGCTGCTCGGCGGCCGGCGGAGGAGCCGATAGCATGCCTGCGACCGCACTCTCCGCGCCCGCCCCGTCGCCGGACAAGGGCGTCGAACGAATCCATGACAACATCTACTGGCGAGGGGCCGCGCCCCGCATCTCCATCTGTATCCCAACCTATCGCCACGATGTCACGCAGCTGATGGGCGCGCTTGCGGATTGCGCCTCGTCGAGCCTGTCCGAACTGATCGTCCATGACGATGGAAGCGGGGATACGGCCCTGGCCGAGCGCATCGTCGGCCGCGCCAGCTACACGCTGGCCGCGATCCGGGTGGCGTTTGCGGAGAAGAACCGTGGCCGGGCCGCCGCGCGCAACGCCGCCATGCGTCACGCCCGCGCCGACTGGATCCTCCTGCTGGACGCCGACATGATGCCGGACGATGCGCAGTTCCTTGAACGCTATCTCGACACGATCGACACGATCCGGGAGCCGGCTGTCGTTGTCGGCGGGCATTCGCTGCGGACATCTCCCCGCGACAAGGCCACGGCGCTGCACCGCTGGCAGTCGCTGACCTCCGGATGCATGAGTGCTGAGGCCCGCAGCACATCGGCGGGACGCCTTGTCTTTTCGTCGAACGTGCTTCTGCATCGGCGGGTGCTGGAGCGGGCGCCGTTCGATGAGTCCTTCGCCGGCTGGGGCTGGGAAGACACGGACTGGGGGCTGCGCGCGCAGAAGTGGTTTCCTGTCCTCCACATCGACAACACGGCGACGCACCTGGGCCTGGACACCGATGAGTCGCTGATGCGCAAGTATGCCAGCTCCGTGGACAATTTCCGCCTGCTGACGCGTCGTCACCCGCAGGAGGCGATGAAGATGCCGCTCTATCGCATGGCGAGGCGCTTCCGCCTTCTGCCCTTCCGGCGGGCGCTGACGGCCCTTGCAGCGGCTTGCGCCCGCTCGCGTCTGCTTCCACTTGGTCTTCGCGGCCGCGCCCTGACCGCATGGCGCGCGCTGATCCATGCAGGGGCGTTGTGATGCATCGGCGCTGCGCACCTGCACGCACGTCGTCAAGGCGGCCGATGCGGGGTCGGACCGTCATCCGGCAAGCCGGTCGACAAGCGCGGCGTCGGCCTTGCGCCGATTGAGCACGACGCCGGCGACACGGCCGCCATGGGCAATGATCTTCCGGCGCAGCCCGTCCACATCGCCCGGCGGCGTCGCGTCGGCCGACATGACGATGACGGCATGATCGACCTGCGAGGCGATGGCGAGACCAGCCGTGGAAAGCTCGAGCGCCGGGGCGTCGACGACGGCCCAGTCGGTGACGCTGCGAACGGCTTGCCAATAGGCGGGCTGGGTGCGGATGCGGATCGACTGGCTGGCCTTGAGACGGGTCGCGTCGAACTGCGTCACCATCAGGCGCGTGTCGCCGACACGGTGGGCCGTGAAGAGGCCGAGGCCGGCGGCGGTTTCCGGAGACCCCGGCTCCACCGTGAAGAAAGGCTCGGTCCTGAGCGCGGCCGAGTAAGGGGGGCCGACGCCGCCAAAAGCCTGCGCGAAGGGACCGACGGCAAAGGTGTTGAAAAGATGGTTTCGTCGCAGGTCGAGATCAACCAGCCAGACGGCGCGGCGCGCCTGCCCGGCCGCCAGAAGGGCGAAGGACGCTGCGATGCTGGATGTCCCCTCGCCCGCACGGGCGGACATGAACATCACGCTGCGACCGCCCGCGCACGCGGACGACTGCGACAGCGTGCGGACAAGATCGCGGAGATCGGCGCGAAGGTCCTTCATCTAGCGCTCCCGCACGGCGGCGAGAACCTTGAGGCCGAGCGTGCGCTCGACCGAGACGGACGTTGGAAGGCCAGCGACAGACCAGACTCGCAACAGTCCGACCGTGAGGGCGGACAGAAGCCCGAATGCGACAGCGGCAATCGCGATGGCGCGCTTGCCGGGATCGTCGCGCGTGGGGGCGCGGGCAGCCTCGTAGACCGCGATGTTGTCGAAGCTGCGTGAAGCAAGTTCGGCGCGCGTGCGCGCGGCCTGCTCCCGCGTCGCGAAAGCCCCGGCAGAGGCTTCCAGCGCATCACGATCGCGCTTGAGACGAAGATAGTCGGGCTTCAGCCGGTCCAGGCGCGCCAAGCGGGCTTCGGCGTCAGCCTGCTGTGTATCGAGAGCGGCAAGGCGGCCAGCGAGCGCGCTCACCGTTGCGGCCTGTACGGCCCGATCGGCCTCGAGCGCCTGCCAGGTGGGATTTGGGCCGATGCGGCGCAGACCCTGCGCCGGCGCGTTCGCGAGGAAGGCTTCCATCTGTGCGATCTTTCGCTCCACATCCTGCACGGCGCGGCTGTCGGGCAGGTATCGCGTCAGCAGGTCTTCACGCGCGAGTCGCAGCTTGACGAGCTCCTGTTCGGACGTGGTTTCGACATAGAGATCAACGTCGCGGGGCGTGGCTGACATCTGCCGCGCGAGGCCTTCGACCATGGCTTCCGCTTCACGCAGCGAGGCCTGAACCTTCGCACGTTCATCAGCAATGTCGCTGAACAACCGGGTGGCGGCGGCGAGTTCGGCGTCGTAGTCGCCGATCCCGTTGCGGGCAAGATAATCGCGCAGGGCCTTGTCCGCCTCGACCAGCCGCGCCTCGATCAGCCGACGCTGATCAGCCAGTCCCTGCGCGCCCTGCCCGGAGAGCGCTTCCTGACGATAGGCCAGATATTCGGCGACGAAGCGGTTGAGCGTTTCGGCTGCCAGTTCCGGATCTTCGTGCCGGAAGGTCATGTGCAGGATCGAGGATCGCGGCGGCGTCGAGACGTTCACATCCGCGCCAAAAGCCTCCAGAGCTTCCTGATCGATCACATAGCCATCTCCATCACGAGCGCGCAAACGCGCCCCTGCAAGACGGGGATAGAGTCGCGACAACCCGACCGCGCGGATCGTTCGTTCCGCGATGACGGGCGAACGCGCCAGTTCGGCTTCCGCCTGCAGAACGGCTTCCTGCTGCGGGAATGCGCTGCGCGCAGCATCGCCGACCACCGGATCGAAGTCGTATTCCTGCCCCAGACGCACAAGCAGCCGGGTGCTGGCCGTGTACTGGGGCGGCGACAGCAGGATGAAGGCCAAGGCTGCCAACACGACCGGCAGGAGCACCATCAGCATCAGCCATTTCGCGCGCCAGAGCTGCAGGAGCGTGTCGGCGAGACCGAACCTTGGGCGCAGCTTGCCGACACGCGGCTGCACGGCCGCGCCATGGGAGGCGCCGTCAGGCGCGCGCTCGCTCCAGGTCTCTACGCTCAAGGGACACGGATCCCATGGTTAACGGATGAGGCTTCGCCCGCGCCGATTAAGAACCGGTTATCCATTCTGGGTGACATCGGGGATTATGTCGGGTGTGCGACTTTCCGCACTGTTCGGGTTTCTTGGCCTTGCAGCGGTTTCGGGCTGCCTTGGCGATCCCTTGCCCGCACAATCCCCTGATTTTCCCGTGGCGCCCTACCCGGCCTGGCGTGAGGAAGACTCCAGCTACCGCTTTTATCCCGGCGACAGGCTCCGGATCGATGTGCGTACTGCCCCTGAGCTCTCCGCAGAGCTGACCATCGCCCCGGACGGGCGGATTACCCTGCCCACATTCGGCCCCGTCATGGCCAGCGGCCAGACCGTACGCGAGTTGCAGGCCAGTCTCGAGGGCATCTATGCCAACGAGCTGCGCGACCCTGCGCTGACCATAACCCCCACCGGCTTCGGTTCGCAGCAGGTGTTCGTCGGCGGAGAGGTGAAGCAGCCGGGCGTGTTCGTGCTGCCCGGCGAGATCGACGTGCTCCAGGCGATCCTCATGGCCGGCGGCTTGACCCAGGCCAGCGAGCCGACCCGGATCATCATCATGCGCCGGTTGCCCGGCGGCGAAATGATGACGCGTGTGGTGGATGCGCGCGGCGGGCTGGCCCGCAGCGTATTGTATGATATTGGCCCGCTGCGCAGGTTCGACGTCGTCTATGTCACCCGCAGCGCCATTGCCGACCAGAACCGGTTCGTGCAGCAATACGTTCGCAACGCCCTGCCGATCGATTTCTCGTTGTTCTACGACGTGGCGCGTTTCTGATCTCTCCCCAGGGCCTCCGCGCCCTTCACGAAGCCGGTCCGGGCCACTACAAAGCCCGGATGAAGCTCGAAGCCCTTCCTCGCCGCCGCTATACGCCTCATCCTACGCCGATCCAGAAGCTGGAGCGGCTCTCAGCCTGCCTCGGCGGCCCCGAGATCTGGATCAAGCGCGATGATCTCACCGGCCTCGCCGGCGGCGGCAACAAGACGCGGAAACTGGAGTTTCTCGTCGCTGACGCGCTGGCGCAGGGAGCGGATACGCTGATCACCGTCGGGGCGGTGCAGTCGAACCATTGCCGCCTGACCCTTGCCGCCGCAGCGCAGGAGGGGCTGAAGTGCCGGCTGGTGCTTGAGCAGCGCGTGCCGGGAAGTTACCGGCGAGAGGCGAGCGGCAACAATTTCCTGTTCGACCTGCTTGGCGCGGAAACGCTCACAGTCGTCGATGCAGGGACGGATCTGGCGGCGGCGATGAACGCCGAGGCGGACAAGCTGAGCACACTTGGCCGGAAGGGCTATGTCATTCCGGGCGGCGGATCGAATGCACTGGGGGCGATGGGGTATGCCGTCTGCGCGCGCGAGATCCTGGCGCAGGCGCTGGATATGGGTCTGGCCTTCACGGACATCGTCGTCGCCTCGGGCAGTGCGGGAACACATGCAGGGCTTCTGGTTGGCTTGACCGCGGCGAGTGCAGGCGCGCCGCTGACCGGCATCAATGTGCGGAGACCGCGGGCGGAGCAGGAAGCCAATGTGCACAGGCTGGCGGTCGAGGCGGCGGCCTTTGCGGGACTGCCCTCGCCGGCGCGGGAGAGCGTGACCGCGCTGGATGAGTGGGTGGGGCCCGGATATTCGCTGCCGACGGACGAGATGATTGAAGCCGTGCGCCTGTTCGCCCGGCTGGAAGGCGTGCTGCTCGATCCGGTCTATACGGGCAAGGCGGCCGCTGGCCTCATTGGCCTCATTCGCCGCAGGCATTTCCGCCCTGACTCGAAGGTCCTGTTCGTCCACACAGGCGGCGCGCCATCGCTGTTCGCCTATCAGAACGTGCTGGCCAGCCCATGAAGACGGTCAGACGCATCTGGACCCTTGGTCTCGGCCTTGCCGGCCTCGTCATTATCCTGACACGCGACTCCCTGTCGGCGGCGATCGGCCTTGCCGGCGAAAACGGCCCGTGGATCCTGACAGCCCTGGGGATCGCCCTCATTGCCCTCGCCATCGCCCCGCGATTCCTGTTCCGGCGAGGCTGACAATGAGGGAAACGAAAACCGTTGGCGTCATCGGCGGTCTCGGACCGCTCGCCACGCTGGACTTCTTTGGACGCATCCTGCGTCGCACGCGCGCGGCGCGGGAACAGGATCACCTGCGTCTCATCATCGACAACAACACGAAAACGCCCGACCGCAACGCCCATCTGCGCGGCGAAGGCCCCTCGCCCGGCCCGGCGCTTGCCGCATCGGCTCGCGGACTCCAGATCGCCGGCGCGGACATGATCGTCATGCCCTGCAACACGACCCATGCCTGGGAAACGGACATCCGCGCGTCCATAACGGTTCCCTTCCTCAGCATCATCGACGTGACGACGGAGGCCGTGGCCGACCTCCGGCCGGAGGCGGCGGGGGTGCTCGCCGTCGACGCCTGCCTTGCGATGAGGCTCTACCAGGATGCGCTGACAAGGGCGGGGATCCGCCCGGTGGTTCTTCCACCGGACTCGCAGCGCACCTTCATGGAGCTGGTCTACCGCATCAAGGCAGGCGACGCGGGAGATACGGCAAGGCGCGCCATGGCGACGCTGGCGCGAAAGCTTGAGGCGCAGGGCGCGGAGGCGATCATCGCCGGCTGCACGGAAGTTCCGATCGTGCTGTCGGCGGACGACATCGAGGGCGAGCTGATCAGCTCGACGGATGTGCTCGTGGAGCGGACAATTCTTGCCGCTGGCGGGGAATTGAATCCCTAATTGGCTTTCCTCATCCATTCGCGCGCGGCGCGCTGCGCCTTCTGGATCTCGGCGGCCGACATCATGTCCGCCATCTCCTGCCGGCACAGCTTGGCTTCGCGATGGCCACGGGAGGCGGCCAGGTTGAAGAACTTGTGCGCAGCCACAAGGTCCACCGTCACGTTCAAGCCTTCGGAATAGATGAGGCCGACGCGATAAAGATCTTCCGCCGATGCGTCCCTTGTGAGGAAGGCTTCGGGAGCTTCCAACCGGATGTCTGCGTAAGCCATTCTGGCCTCCCCTGGAATTCCTGGCAGCTTCGCCGCGCACCCTGCGCCAGCGCCGTCCGTACCCACCGCCGCAGTTCGCGGCCTCGGGAGAGATTGAACCGGAGAAGATTTTCGCCGTGGTTAATGCTGCGGATTTTCATCAGTGATCTGACGAATTATTTGTGTTTATTTCGATTCAGGAGTCTTAGCGCGGATTCAGATTTCAATCGCGCCCGCCCCGACGACGCGCATGCCGACAGTCTTGTACAGCGCAATGGCCGGTTCGTTTTCCGCGCGCACCTTGAGATCCACATGCGACATCCCGCGTTGCGCAAGAGCATGGAAGGCGGTGAGCACAAGAGCGCGGCCAATCCCGCAACGGCGCGCCCGCGGATGGACGACGAGGTCCTTCACAAAGGCGGAGGTCCAGCAATGCGCCAGCCCCGCGACGCCTCTGGCGTCTGCTGCGATGAAGACAAGCGCCGGATCGAACTCCGGATCGTTGCGCAGGCCCTTCCACCATCGACGAAATTCGGGAGCGCCGCCCCCACCCTCCCAGAACCCGGCCCCGAGCACGGCGTGAGCCGCCTCGAGCAGACTCCGCTCTGGCCTGGGGCCCAGCGTCCGCACCGCGACGCCCTGCGGCCAATGCGGCGGTTCGATGCGGCCCGCGAGTTCCCGGCGCATGCGCAGAACCTCGCCTGCAGGCATCAGGCGCCGCTCCCGGGCAGGCGCCCGACCCGGATCGGCCCTCCCCCGGCCGCCATTTCCTGACGTAAACGCATGGTTTTCCGCGAGTGATCCGGCGGCTGGAAAGCGGGACCGGAGACTTGAAGCGAGGCCATGGGCATTCCCTTCCGTCTCACATATATACTGCTTCCGCCAATCATGGCTCAGGCGCCCGACCAGCGCCGAGCCACGACCCTTCAGCAGTTTCACGAGCCAACAATGAGCACCATAACCACCGCCGGCCTTTTCGAGCCGATCTCATACACACTGTGGAAGCGGGATGCGAAGGCGTTTGCCGGCAAGCTGGGAGCCAGTTTCCGCGAGACGGGCTTTGCCGTGATCAGCGACCATCCCGTCGACCAGGCGGTGATCGACCGGTGCGTCAATGCGGGCAAGCAGTTCTTTGCGCTGCCGGACGAAACAAAGCGGGCCTATTTCATTCCCGGAGGCGGCGGACAGCGCGCGTACACCCCGTTCGCCACCGAGGTCGCCAAGGGCGCCAAGGCGAAGGACCTCAAGGAGTTCTGGCATGTCGGCCGCGAGCTGCCGCGCGACCACAAGTATGCCGACATAATGGGGCCGAACCTCTATGTCGCCGAGGTGCCGGGCTGGAAGGAGGCGACCAGCGCGTTGTTCAACGCGCTGGACAGGTTCGGCCTTGAGATCCTGTCAGCCATCGCAATCCATCTGAAGCTGGATCCTGATTTTTTCACGGA
>CAZTMG010000127.1:0-2955 GCA_964614815.1 uncultured Rhizobium sp.
GGAAATCGACCGGCTGAAAAAGGAGAATGCGGACCTGCGCCAGCAGTAGCCCGCTCCGCCCTCCGGCCAGGCGCGACGCCCTTCCAAAACCTCCCGTTCATCCCGCTTTCATGTTAGGTTGGGCTAGTGGATGCGATCCGGCGGCGGACGCCGGACGCAGAAAACCATTCGGGAATCAGGGAGCAGACCATGCGTATCGCCGCCCTTGCCGCCTCCGCCCTTGCCGCTCTGGCGCTGGCCATGCCCGCCGCCGCCCTCACCGTCGAGGCCAGGGTGTCCACGGAATTCCAGAAGAAGCTCGACGATGACATCGGCGTGCGCGAGGCCAGAATCCTCACCGACGCGCTGAGCCGGAAAATCTCCGCCGTGTTCGCCGATCGCGGCGTGAAGGCCGAGCGCGTGGTGCTCACCATCGAGGACGCCAAACCGAACCGGCCGACATTCGAGCAGGTCTCCAACAAGCCGGGGCTCGATCCGATGCGCTCAATCAGCGTAGGCGGGGCGCGCGTGACGGGGATCGCCTATGACGCGTCTGGCGCGGAGATCGGACGGCTCGACTATGACTGGTACGAGACGGACCTGCGCAACGTGATCGCAGCCACGACCTGGACCGACGCGCGCACGGCGTTCGACCGCTTCAGCCGCCGCTTTGCGGACATGCTGTCGTAGGAAGCGACGTCAATCGCGTCACATGACCGGCAGCCGGACGCGGCCTGCTGCCGGTTTCACGTGCGCGACGCTCAGGGAATGCCCGTCACCTTGTGCGTCTGCAGGCTGAGGCGCCAGCGCGGATGGGCGAGACAGTAAGCGATGCAGGCGGCGGTGTTCGCCGCGCGATCCGGGCCATCCATGGGCTGCAGGAAGAAGTTGGCAAAGGCGAGATCGGCGAAGCGCTCCGGCGGCGCCTCGGCCTGCGGATAGACCAGCTTCAGCTCGTGGCCATGCAGCTGCTTCAGCGCAGCGACGGATTTGGGAGAGACGCAGATCCAGTCGAGCGACGCCGGGGCTTCGATCGTGCCGTTGGTTTCGACAGCGACCTCGAAACCTTTCGCGTGGAGGGCCGCGATGAGCGGCTCGTCGAGCTGCAGCAGGGGTTC
This sequence comes from uncultured Rhizobium sp., assembly GCA_964614815.1. Taxonomy (GTDB): domain Bacteria; phylum Pseudomonadota; class Alphaproteobacteria; order Caulobacterales; family Hyphomonadaceae; genus UBA7672. Next base: position 1,098 of record CAZTMG010000127.1, read on the forward strand.
GCCGCCAGTGCAGACGATGTAGGGCTTGCCGGCTGCGCCCCGCCAGCGGGCCGCGGCGTGAGCGGCGAGGGCTTCGGCCGTTGCGAACCTTCCGCCGCCATCGCCATTGACGCCGACGAAATCCGTGTCGCAGAACCGGCAGACCGCGTGGGCGCGGTCACGCTCCAGCCCGCTCCAGAGATTGCAGCCCGCAAAGCGCAGGAAGACAGCGGCGCGGCCTGTCTGCGCGCCTTCGCCCTGCAGGGTGTAGAAGCATTCCTTGACGGAGTAGGTCATGCGCCAGCCCGCCAGCTGGCGTAGCCTCTCGCACGCAGGTCGCAGGCCGGGCATGCGGCGCAGCCATAACCCCAGGGGTGGCGGCGCGTGCGGTCGCCCAGATAGCAGGTATGCGTGTGTTCGGCGATGAGATCGACGAGGGGCTGGCCGCCCAGCTCGTCCGCGAGCGCCCAGGTCTGCGCCTTGTCGAGATGCATGAGCGGGGTTTCGATGGGCATGGCGCGATCCATGCCGAGCGCAAGCGCGTCCTGCAACGCGTCCATCGTGCTGCGGCGGCAGTCCGGATAGCCGGAAAAATCCGTCTCGCACATGCCGCCGACGAGCGCCCCGAGACCGCGGCGGTAGGCCACGGCGGCGGCGAAGGTGAGGAAGACCAGATTGCGGCCGGGAACGAAGGTGGTGGGCAGGCCGCTGTCGGCGAAGCCGATCGCCTGCTCGCGCGTCAGCGCCGTGTCGGAGACCTCGCCCAAGACGCCGAGATCGAGCAGGTGATCGTCGCCGAGCCGCGCGGCCCAGACGGGGAAGATCCGGCGGAATTCGGCGAGGAAGACCTTGCGGACGTCGAGTTCGACCCGGTGGCGCTGGCGATAGTCGAAGCCGATCGTCTCGACGCGGTCGAAGCGGGACAGCGCCCAGGCGAGGCAGGCGGCGGAATCCTGCCCGCCGGAGAACAGTACGAGAGCGGAGGCGGTGGTCATTGGCGCTCGATGAAACGCCGGCGCGGCGAGGTCAAGCGCCGGCGCCGCAGCCGGGCGGATGATGCCAGGGCGCCATCAATCTTGACAGGAACGCCCGTTACGGGCGCCTTGCAGCATGAGTTCGGCCACGACACAGACCGCCGGCGCGGCCACGCGCGCCAAGCTGATGCAGGCAGCCGCCCGCATCGTGGCGCGCGATGGCATGGAAGCCGCCACCACCGCCGCCATCGCGGCCGAGGCAGGCGTGGCCGAGGGCACCCTCTACCGCCATTTCGACAGCAAGGACGACCTGCTGATTGCAGCCTATCGCCAGATGAAGCAGGAAGTGTTTCTCGACGCCGGCGCGGGGCTCGACACCTCCATCGCGCCGCCGGAGCGGCTGAAGCGGACGTGGCGGGCGATCTATCTCGCCTATCGCGCCAACAAGGATGCGTTCGCCTTCGGCCAGCGCTTTGCCGAATCCAGCCTTGCCTCGCGCGAGGGCGGCGAGGCGGGCCGGGCCGTGGCGCGCATGGTGGCGGACCTGCGCAAGGCCGGCATCGCCTCGGGCGATTTCAAGAACCTGCCGCCCGACCTTCTCGGCAGCCTGTTCATGGCGCCGATCGCCTATCTGCTGAAGGCGGAGATGAAGGGGCGCAAGTGGACGGACGCGGAGCTGGATGCGGCGGCTGACAGCGTGCTGGCGGGATGGCTGAAGTAGGTCCTGGCGCCCCTGGTCAGACGTCCGCATCAATACTGTAGCCGATCTGCTCCAGGAAGGTCCTGTTCTCCGGACGCCGCAGCTCAGCCGCCAACCCGTCGGGAACGGGACGCCTCGGAAGGCTCTGGATGGATCTGGACCTGGACAAGCGTCCGCTGTCCCCCGTGATCCTTATGGCGCCAAT
>CAZTMG010000127.1:2966-6811 GCA_964614815.1 uncultured Rhizobium sp.
CGAACGCCGGATCAAATGGAAGATCGAGGGCGGCGGCGATCTTCTCGACGGTATCCGCGCTCGCAGCGCAGAAATCCTCGTACTTCAACATGGGAATGTCGGCATAGGCGTCGACGAACATCTTCACGCGGTCGCAGTAAGCCGTGAAGCTTGGCAGATCGATCGCAAATCCCGCGTCGAGCATGCTGAGCCAGGTATCAACCGGGTTGCGGATCGTGGCCACGGAAACAATCTCGAACGACTGGCCGAGCACGGCTCTCAGTCGCGGCTTCTGCACATTTCGTCTCAAGAAGTCGAAATGGCTATGGTCGCGCACGACCAGAAGCCGGTTGTGCCGGGCGCATGCCGTCTGAACCTCCGACATGCGCTCCAGGAAGACTTTCTCCACATCGACATGCGACATCAGCTCGGGATAGTTGGCCAGCATCTGGGGAAGCGGATCCACGGGATGCAGAAGCCGCACGCGATTGCTGGGGTTCATCTCGCTGAGCAGAACCACCCGCGGCAGCGCCGCAATCGCCTTCGCGATGATCGTGCCGCCGGATGACGAAAGATGGTGAACCGTGCGCACGCGTCGAACGTCAAACATGCTCTTGCCCTGATTGCGCCTGTCATGGCCAGCCGCGCGCCGCCCCCCAGCCCCGCGGCGATCACCTTTCCCAGTAGTACGGCGCCTTTTTCGCTGCGCCCGTACCGTACTCATTCATTGTCGCGGGATCGTAGAGCCGGCCGTTGATCATCACCCCGGATATCCTGTCCGAGTTCCGGATGTTATCCAGCGGGTTGGCGTCCAGTACGACGAGATCCGCCAGCTTGCCCGCCTCCAGCGAGCCGATATCCTTGTCCATGCCCAGCTTCCTCGCCGGCAGGATCGTTCCTGCCTGAAGCGCCTGCAGAGGCGAGAAGCCGCCGCGCGCGAAAGACCACAGCTCCCAGTGCGCGGCAAGTCCCTCCTGCTGTCCGTGCGCCCCGATGGAGACGTTCACGCCGCGCTCCAGCAGCTTCCGGGCTTCGCGGGCCGACTTGTCATCGACGAAATCACCTTCCGGCGCGAGCGTACGGCGTATCGAACCCGGTTGCAGGATATGCGGCGGGACGTGCCGCGACAGGATCGGATGCGTCCAGACATCCATGTGCGAGCGCCAGTAGGGATCCCCCGCGAGACCGCCATACGTCACGACCAGCGTTGGCGTATAGGCCACCCTGGTCTGCGCGAAGAAACTGATGACATCTTCATAGAGCGTCATTTGCGGGATGTTGTGCTCCAGCGCCGTATTGCCGTCCGCGATCAGCGCCATGTCCTGCGCGAACAGCGAGGCGCCCTCCGCCACCACCTGGATGTTCTCGGCGATTGCGGCGGCGACCACCTGCTGGCGCTGGTTCCGGCGCGGCTGGTTGTAGTTCTTGATCCCGGCCGCGCCCTGCGCCTTGAGGCGCCGCACATGCGCGAGCGCATCCTCGTAATCCCTGATGTCGTTGAAGCTGCCGCGTCCGCGCGCGCCATAGACCACTTCGCCCGTCGAAAACGTTCGCGGCCCGAGGATGAGCCCGGCCCGCTGCATTTCCTCGGACGGAAACGCCTCGCTGGCCTGGTTCGAAGGATCGAACACCGTCGTCACGCCCAGGGCGAGATGGGCGATCGCGCTCCAGTTCTGGTTCGGAATGATGTCGTCATCGCCCTGCGGACCGTGCGCGTGCGCATCGATCAGGCCGGGAATGATCGTCTTTCCCGTCACATCCACGCGCCGCGCGCCAGCCGGGATCGTCACCGACGCCGCCGGGCCAACCGCCGTGATACGGTTGCCGGTGATGACGATGGCGCCGTTCTCGATCACGCCGCCAGCCGCATCCGCCATGGTGATGATCCGGGCGCCTGTCAGCACGGTCACGCCTGTCGGCTTTGCGGCCGTGACTGGAATGGACAGGTCAACGCCGGTCTCGGGCGCCTTGTAGGCCGGCGTCTCGCCCTCCCTTGCCGGCGCCGTTGGCATCATGGCGTCGAGCGAGGCGGAATAAAGCGTCGGCCCAAGGCTCCAGTTGAGTTGCCTGCCTCCGGCGGTCCACGACAGATAGGCGGCGCCGCCCGCGCTGGCCTTCACCACCGGCATGGCCGACCCGCCCTTGCCGGCGCCGACCTCCTGCGGGCCCGCTGCCATCGGCATCACGTACGCCGCGAAATTGTCGCGGAAGGCGATGTGCGCGCCGTCGGGCGAGACCTCATAGCCAGCCACCATCTCGCCCCTGGCGTGTATGCGCTCGGCCTGGCCGTTGAGATCTGTCGACACCAGCACCCCGTTCGGACCATCCCCGCGCGTCATGAAGATGCGATCGTTCGCAGCGCCGAAGTGCGGAACATTGCCCGTGCGCGTCACCCGCATGATCGCGCCGCCAGCCGCCGGCACGCGATAGACGCCCGGATCGCTGGATCGCAGGTCTGACAGCAGATAGCCGCCCTCGCCCTTCTCGAACACGATGGTCTGGCCATCGGGCGAGAACCGCGGCCGGCGATAGTGCCCCGGATCAGCCGTGACAACGCGGCCGCCAGAGCCGTTGGCCGCGACCGTTCGGATGCGGCCCAGACCCGCATCGGTCCATTCGACATAAACCAGACGCTGCCCGTCGCGCGACCAGGACGGGAACAGTTCCCGTTCGTCGCCCCTGGTCTGCGTCAGGCGCATGGGAGCGCCATCCGGCAGCTGCTTTACATACAGCTTCCCGAGACTTTCGAAGACGACGCGCCTGCCATCCGGCGACACCTGGACAAAACGCGGCATTTTCGTGCGGAAGGTATCGGGCGCCACCTCGATCCTGGGCTGTGGCGGATCGATGACAATGCGCGTATCATTGACCCGGAAGGGGATCACCTGCGCGTTGCCGGACAGGTCCACGCGCCGGATCTTGCCGCCCGCCCAGAACACGATGGACTTCGAATCCGGCGTCCAGTCCATGTTGGGATAGAGGCCGTTGACCGCCCACGTCTCCTGCAGGTCGGGATCGAGCGCGTCGTAAAGCTTGCTCAGCTGACCCGTGGCCAGGTCCTTCACATAGAGCCTGGACTGGTTGCGCTCCCGGCGCACGAAAGCCAGCTTCGTCCCGTCCGGCGATGGCGCGGGGCGCGTCGCTCCGCCTGCGCCCTCAACGACCGTGCTCACCTCGCCCGTCTCGAAATCATACTTCTCGATCTCGAACAGGCTGGTATTGGAATCCTGCGCATACTCGAACGTGTTTCCGGGCGAGACGTTGCGCGTGTAGTAGATCGCCTTTCCGTCCGGCGCATAGGCAGGCTCGCCCAGCTCTTTCTGCAGAGCCTCGCTCGCGCGCTTCACGGCGACATACCCGTCGCCCCCGCCGACATGATAGACCCATATCTCGCCCGTGCCGAGCGAGCGCGCCGTCGTGAAATGCTTGCGCGCCGCGATGAAACGACCGTCAGGGCTCCAGTCGGGCTGGTTCAGAAGGCGGAACTCCTCCCTGGTCAGCGCGCGCTTGTCCGATCCGTCGACATTCATCACCCAGATGTTGTCGCCGCCCCCGCGATCGCTGGTAAAGGCGATGCGCTTGCCGTCCGGTGAAAAGCGCGGCTGCATTTCATAGGGCAGCCCTTCGGCGATCCGCGTCGCCACCCCGCCTGTAATCGGCATGGTGTAGATGTCGCCCAGCAGGTCGAAGGCGATCGTCCGGCCGTCCGGGCTGACGTCGACATCCATCCACGTGCCCTCATCGACGTCGATTCCGACCGTGCGCGTGGGCAAGGGCGGCGCCGCCACGTCCCATTTCGGCTTGCCGTCGCCCGCCGGTTCAGCCGGCGGCTGGGGCGCCGCCTGCGCAAACGCCAGCGTCGCAGC
>CAZTMG010000127.1:6827-8713 GCA_964614815.1 uncultured Rhizobium sp.
CCAACCGACAGACGAAACGTCATGCATTCCTCCCACGTCGCCGGAAGCATAGACCTGCCCCGGCGCCGGACGAAAGACCCTCATCGCTCCCAAAGATTTGGCGGCAAAGGACAGTCCCGACCCTACCCTTCGCCGAAGAAGCCCGCTAAACCGCCCCCTTTGTCGATGTGAGCATTCACCCTTGCCCGATACGCATCACCCGTCGGCGACCGCTACGCCGATCCGCCGCCTCCCCCTGGCGGAATTCGTGGCGATGACGGCGATGCTCATGGCGCTGAACGCCCTCGCCATCGACATCATGCTGCCGGCCCTGCCGAGCATGGCGGCCTCGTTTAGCCTGGCTGCGGTCGGCGCCCATCCGGTCGTCTGCCCCGCCGCACTTGATGCGGGCAGCAATGACCAGCAGCTGATCATCGTCTCCTACATGCTCGGGTTCGGCGTCTCCCAGCTGTTCTATGGCCCGCTCACTGACCGGTTCGGCCGGCGTCCCGTCCTGTTCATCTCGCTGGCCTGCTACACGATTGCGGCGATCCTCTGCGTCTTCGCCCCGACATTCGAGCTGCTGATCGCCGCCCGAGCCTTCATGGGCGCCAGCGCCGGAGGCAGCCGCGTGATCGCCGTCTCGGCCGCGCGCGATCTCTATGTCGGCCGCCAGATGGCCAAGGTCATGTCCCTGGTAATGATCGTCTTCATGACGGCGCCGATCTTCGCGCCCTTTATCGGCCAGGTCATGCTCAATTCCGGCATGACGTGGCATGGCATCTTCTGGGCTCTCGCCGGCTTTGGCGTCTTCATGTTCCTGTGGGTGCTGATACGCCTGCCGGAAACGCTGCCCGTGGAGCGACGCGTTCCGCTCAACCCGCCCTCGATCCTCCGCAGCTACTGGCGAGTCATCCGCACCCGGGAAGCCCTCGGTTACACCATCGCCTCCGGCTTCCTGTTCGGCGCGCTGATGAGCTATATTTCCGCGTCCGAGCAGCTGTTCCACAATGTCTACGACACCGGCGACATGTTCGCGCTGTGGTTCGCAGGCGCGGCGATCGCGATGACGGCGTCGAATCTCATCAACTCACGCATCGTCGAACGGCTGGGCATGAGGAAGATTTCCCATGCCGCCCTTATCGGTTTTGTCGTCGTCAGCGCCATCCATGCCGCTTTCGCGCTTGCCGGCCCGGTTCCTTTCGGGATCTTCTACACCCTGCTGCTGATCGCCTTCTTCGCCATCGGTTTCCAGGGGCCGAACTACAACGCCATCGCGATGGAGAGGCTCGGCAGCCTCGCCGGGTCCGGCGCGGCGCTGATCGGCTTCGCCTCGTCCTTTGTCTCCGCCTCGATCGGCGGGCTTGTAGCCCGCCAATTCGACTGTACGGTTACGCCGATCTTTGTCGGCCACTTCATCCTGGGCGCCCTCGCCCTGCTCGCGGTCGCCATCACCGAGCGCGGCCGCCTGATGCGTCCGCACGGGGCGCATCAGGCGGATCCGACGAAGACGCGTTGACAGTCCCTTTCGCGCCCGCCACCAAATCGGCGCAGGGAGGCCACATGATCACCGTCCACCATCTCAACAATTCCCGATCCCAGCGCGTGCTGTGGCTGCTGGAAGAGCTTGGACTCCTGTATGAGGTGCGGCGCTACGAGCGCGACCCCGCGACCATGCTGGCGCCCTCGGCGCTGAAGGCGATCCACCCGCTCGGCAAGTCTCCCGTCATCACGGACAATGGCCGGACCATCGCCGAAACCGGCGCCATCATCGAATACATCCTCGACCGGTATGGCGAAGGCCGCCTCATCCCGCCGCCCGGCACGGACGAGCGCCTGCGCTACACCTACTGGCTGCACTATGCCGAAGGCTCGGCGATGACGCCGCTGCTCCTGAAGCTGATCTT
>CAZTMG010000128.1:0-6994 GCA_964614815.1 uncultured Rhizobium sp.
GTGGCCGACATCCCAGACCAGCCTGTCCCTGGGCGTATCGAACACGGCGTGGATGGCGACGGTCAGCTCCACGACGCCAAGTCCGGCCCCGAGATGGCCGCCGGTCACCGAGACGGCGCTGATGGTTTCGGCGCGCAGCTCGTCGGCGATCTGGCGCAATTCCGCCTTCGTCCGTCCCTTGAGGTCGGCCGGGCTGGAAATCTGGTCCAGCAAGGGAGTCGGCGTGTTCATGCCAGGATCTGCGCCCCAGTAACTTCAGTCGGCTGCTTGTCGGGCCAATTAGTGGCGACGGTTGAGCACAAAGTCGACCGTATGGAGAAGAGAGTTCGCCCGCGCGCCAAAAGACGCCAGATGCTCCTTGGCCTGTGCGGCGAGATAGCGCACCCGGGCGTGGGCGCCCTCAACTCCCAGTATTGAAACAAAATTCTTCTTCCCGGCGTCGGCATCCTTGGCGGTGGCCTTGCCGAGGACGGCCGGGTCGCCCTCCACGTCCAGCAGATCGTCGACGATCTGGAAGGCAAGGCCGAGATCGTTGGTATACCCGGCGATGGCCTGACGCTCCTGTTCGGCCGCTCCGCCCAGCAGCGCGCCCACCTCGCCGGCCAGCGTGATCAGGGCCCCGGTCTTGAGCCGTTGCATCCGGGTCAGCACCTGCAGGGGGTCCTCCCCTTCCGGCGCCGGATACATGTCGATCATCTGCCCGCCCACCATGCCGCGCGCGCCCGAAGCCAGCGCCAGCTTCTCGACCAGCTTGCAGCGCATCAGCGCGTCGCGATGGGTCTCCGGCGAAACCATGATCTCGAATGCCAGCGCCTGCAACGCATCTCCCGCCAGCACGGCCGTCGCCTCGTCGAACGCCTTGTGGACGGTGGGCTGGCCGCGGCGAAAGTCGTCATCATCCATGCACGGCAGGTCGTCATGGATGAGAGAATAGGCGTGCATGCACTCGACCGCGGCCGCGCCGCGCAGCAGCGCCCGTTCCTGCGCCCCGAACATGCGGCCCACCTCGATCGTGATGAAGGGGCGCAGGCGCTTGCCCTTGCTGAGCGCGCCATGACGCATCGCGCGCATCAACCGCGCTTCCGGACCGCTGGCCGGCGGGATCAGCTGATCGAGCGCGACCGTGATGCGGTCCGCGACTTCGTTGAGCCGCTGCTCGAACGCTGGATCGATGCTATAGATCATCGGCCGTCTCGAGCCCTTTCGGGCCATCGGCGCCAAGCACGACCTTCTCCACCTTGAGCTCGGCCTCCTTGAGCCGCTTTTCACAGTGCGCCTTCAGCGCCGCGCCGCGCTCATAGATGCGGATCGAATCCTCCAGCGGAACATCGCCGGCTTCCAGCCTGTGAACGATCTGTTCGAGCTCGCGAAGCGCGTCCTCGAAACTCATCGTTGCAATATCGGCGGCTTTCGCCTCAGCCATGCCAGTCTCCAAAAGGTGCGCCACCATAGGCGCATCCGGCGCCGAGGCAAGCGCCGTTCCGGAACGACGGCTATGCGCCGCCCTGACGCTTCCGGTAGATGCGGTACGACCAGTACTTGTCGCCGCCGTCATGCACGTTGGCCCAGCCGCGCTTCTTCAGCTCCGGCCGCAGCATGCGGTTGAACCAGCCGTGCGCCGCCAGCACGACGTCGCGGCCGCCGGCCTCCTCCGCCGTACGGATCAGTTCCTCTGCGGCCCTGGAGGCGCGCCGTCTCGCGTCCCGCACATGCTCCTCGCCGCCGCTATGGCCCATCATCCAGAGCAGGCGGGCCCACTTGTTCCAGTTCTTGGGACGCATCGGGATGGGCCCCAGCCTCGGCGGCGGCAGAGGCGCCTCGTTGAACATGGGATCGTGGCGCACCTCGCGCCCGCGACCCAGATGATGGGCGGTCTGCATCGCACGCGGACGCGCGCTGGACAGGATGATCGCGTCCTCGCCCACCTCCTTCAGCAGCGATTCCGGACAGCACTGCCCCTCCTTCAGGGAGGACATCTCGTACGTCGCCCACCATTCCTTGTAGGCGCGCCAGGCCATGGGCGGCGCTTCCTTCGGGATCACCTGCGGGCGCCCGTGGCGAACGATGATGATCCGCCCGACGGGCGCAGCCCTTGCCGGCCGGTCCTCTGGTTTGGCGACAGCGTCCATGGATCCCCGATTACCGCTTCATGCCCGAAATCCAAACATGCTTGTGCCGTGTGACAGCCGTTCCGGCCAAAAGCTGGGGAAATCGGGCGAATGGCCCGGCGCGGACTTGCGGCGCAGGCCGATTATTGTGCGCGCCGGGAGGGGCCTACAGCCCCTTCCACAGGCGCCCTTCGGGGCATTCCGCGCCCGGCGCCTGCTTGCACCCGTGCAGCGTGAACAGCACCGTCTCGGCGCGGCCGATCAGGTAGTCCATCGGCACGAAGCCGATGGCGTCGTCGCGCGTGTCCGCCGGCAGGCTCGCCGGCCGATACGGCCAGGCCTCCGGGAACTGCATCGCCATGCGGCGATGGCCCGACGGGGCGCGGCTGTCTTCGGAATTGTCGCGGTTGTCGCCCATCATGAAGACATGGCCCGGCGGAACGATGAAGCGCGGCGTCTCGTCGAGCGAATCCGAATCCGAGAATTCATGGATGAGATAGCTCTTGGTGCGATCGCCCTCGCCCGTCGGAATCGTCTCGCGATACTCCGTCGCCGTCACCAGACGGCTGTTGTCGTCAGGGATGTAGGTGGTCGTGCGCACGCGCTCGCGCGGCAGCACGTTGTCGTTGAGATAGAGGCGGCCGCCCTTCACCTCGATTGCATCGCCCGGCAGGCCGACCAGCCGCTTGATCATCACGCGGTCGGAGTGCGGATGCTGGAACACGATCACGTCGCCGCGCTTCGGCTGCGAGGCGAACAGGTTCTCGTCCGGATTCTTCGGATCGTCGCCGATCACCAGCAGGCCGAGCCCGAACGGGATCGAGTTGCGATTGTAGCCATAGGCGAATTTCGCGACGGCAACCCGGTCGCCCACCTGAAGGGCGGGCACCATGGATTCCGACGGAATCGAGCGCAGCTCGTAGACGAAGGTCGAAAACACAAGCCAGAACGGCACGAAGATGGCGATGGTCATCGCCGTCTCGCGGAATTCGTGCAGCAGCTTCTTCTTCAGGCCCGTCCCGGGCTTGGCCCCGGCGGCCTCGCCCCCGCCGACCGGCTGACCGCCTGCCGGCTGTTCAGTCGAGGTGTCACTCATCTACTGGTCCCTGAAGCCTTTCCGGGCGGGCGGGCCCGGCGGCCCGCCTTTGGCGCATCGGGGCTATACGTTATGTCTCCGCCCCTGCCGTCAAGTCGCCCGCCTGTACAGGGTCGTCGCGCCGTCCTGTTCCGACACGACCAGCCCCCGCCGCTTCAGGCAGTTCAGGTGCGCCAGGGTTTCGCCCGTGGCCATGCCCAGATTCTCCTTGTCGATGGCCCGGGCGAATACCGCCCCGAACAGGTCGACCACCCGCCGGGGCGTGTCCAGGCGGGACAACAGACGCGTCAGGGCAAGTTCGTGCCCCTCCACCAACGCGTCCAGACGCTTGTGGGCGCCGAAAAACGGCTCGTTGTGCGCCGGCAGGACGAGCACGTCCGCCGGAATGATCCCCTTCAGCTTGCGGCAGGAGTCCAGCCAGTCCTTCAGCGGGTCGCCCTCCGGCTCGGTCGGGAACACGCTGACATTGGAGGAGATGCGCGGCAGGATCTGGTCGCCCGAGATGAACACGTTGATGTCGGGGGCCCACAGGCAGGCATGTTCCGGCGAATGGCCCGAGCCCGTGACAATCCGCCACGTCCGCCCGCCGATGGAGATCTCGTCCCCGTCGCTGAGCCGCCGGAAGCCGTCGGGCAGCTGCGACACGCCCCGGCCGAAGCCGCCGAAACGCTCGACATACGTGTCGAGGTCGGCCTGCTCCCAGCCGGCGGCGCGATAGAATTTCACGCCCGCCTCCGGCGCCTCGCGCCCGGTGTCGGCCACCAGCATGCGGCATGTCACGTATTCCAGCCGCGTGATCCAGAGATCGCACTGGAACTTGCGGCTCATCCAGCCGGCGAGACCGATATGGTCCGGGTGCATGTGGGTGACGATGATGCGTTTCACCGGCTTGCCGCCCAGCTCGTTCTCGAAGATCGACCGCCAGTGGCCCTTGGTCTCGGTGTTGGGGATGCCGGTGTCGACGACTGTCCACCCGTCGCCATCCTCCAGCAGCCACAGATTGATCCATTTCAGCGAGAACGGCAGCGGCATCCGCACCCAGCGGACGCCAGGCGCCGCCTCCAGCGTGGCTCCCGGCGGCGGCGGCGCAGCGAACGGATAGTCATACCGCACCCGCTCGGGCTTGCCCTCGAAGCCATCCATGAGTGGCCTCCCTGCTGCCTGGGGAAAGGGTAGAGGTCAAAGCGGCCGGACGCAAACCTGCATCCGCCCGCCAGGGGGCGACAGGCGATACGCGCTAAAGATCGTCCACCAGGAAGGTGAAGATCGCCTGGTCCGCCATGGCCGAGATCTCGAAGATGTCGAAGGCCGCGTCGATGGCCGCATCCTTGTCGGGCACGCCGCCGGCGACAAGGCTGCGCCTCAGCCTGCCGGCGAAATCCACATCGCTGCGCCATTCGCTGTCGAAGAAGCGGTCGACATCGTCCTCGCCAAGCTCGTCATAGATGGCGAACAGCCGGTCGATGGCGCGCTTGCCCGCCCCCTGTTCACGCAGGAAGGCGCTGAGGCGGTCGACCGCGACGCCATAGATGCCCATGTCGGAGGCCGAGGCCGCCTTGCTGGGGGAGAGCATGAATCTCTCGCTGCAAGCCTGCGTCGCGTCGCTCACCGCCAGCGCAGCGTTGCCGACATCTTCCTCCGGCGTCGCGTCGGAAAGGAAGACGTTGGCCACCAGCAGCGCATGCTCGCCAGCGGCCAGCGTGTTGTAGACGCAGAACAGGCCGGTGGCGTCATCCCTTGCATCAGCCGTGGGCTGGGCATGGGCTGCGCCGGCGCCGGTCGCGAGCAAACCCGCCAGTAGCAATCCACGCATCACCAGTCGCCTGCCCTAATTCCCGTCGGCATCTTCGCCGGCGAGCACATAGACCAGTTCCGCCTCGTCTGCGAGGACGATCAGCCCCATGATCTCCATGGCCGTTTCAACGTGGCCGGGGTCGTCCGGAAACTGCGCCCTGAGCAACTCGGCCTTCACGCGCTCGCCCACATCCGTCGCCTGCCAGCCATCCTCGTAAAGGCTCTCGTAATCCTCGTCCGAAATCGAATCCGTCGCCATGAAGATCACGGAGATCTGGTCTTCGGTGACGCCCTCGAACATGAGTTCTTCGGTGAGATAGTCGATGATCGATCCGAACCGGCCATACTCCATCGTCGCCAGCTGCTCGGCCTCGTTCAGGTCGTGGGTCTGCGCGCACGCCTTGCCCGCGCTGGACAGTAGTCCCTCGGGATCGCCGGCGAGATCGCCGTCGAACAGGTAGGCCTCCGCGACGACCTCGTAGTCCAGGCTGGCGGTCAGCGCCTCGTAGACGCACCACAGCGCCGGATCCTGGGCAGTCTGCTGTTGGTCCTGCGCGTGAGCGGCCGGCGCGAGCCAGGCGAGGCCGGCGGCCAGCCCGGCGAAGAATGTACGCATGCTGTCGAAGTCCCCTGCTGCCCGGCCGAAGGCCGGATGCCATGTCGAGCGCGGCCCGCCTCGCTATCGCAGGGCCCGAACCGATCCGCACCGCCCGCAGCCTATCCGCGTGCGGCAGGCGACGCCAGCAGGCCGGCCGGACGAACTGCCAAAAAGATCAACTTCGCGTCACACGGGCTTCACTCAGGGGAGAGACCGGCCTTTCCCCTCTGGACGGCCCGCCTGCCCGGGTTCAATTCGGGACGACAGACATTCGGGCCGCCCGGCCCCCACGGGAGATGTTGCATGCGCCGCCTGCTGACCGCCCTCGCCGCCACGATGTTCCTGGCCGCCCCGACCCACGCCCAGACCGCCGCCCCCGCCGGCGACTATGTTCTCGACAGGACCCACGCCACGCTCCAGTGGCAGGGCCTGCACAACGGTCTTTCCTGGTACACGGCGCGCTTCACCAATTTCGACATCCAGCTGACATTCGATCCGGCTGACGTCACGAAGTCGAAGGTCGCCGCCACCATCGATCCCAAGTCGATCGAGACCGACTTCGCCAAGACGCGCCCCGCCGGCAACACGACCGACTTCAACGCCGAGCTTGCCAACGACGCCCGCTTCTTCAACGCGGGCAAATTCCCCCAGATCACCTTCGCCTCGACCGCCATCACCAGGACGGGAGAAAACAAGGGCAAGATGACAGGCAATCTCACCTTCCTCGGCGTGACCCGGCCCGTCACGCTCGACGTCACCTACATCGGCTTCCGCACCTATCCTGCCCCACGCAAGCCCAAGGTCGGGTTCCAGGCCGTCGGCACGATCAACAAGACCCATTGGGGCATGGCGTCGGGCGGCTCCATCGCTGACGACATCAAGATCGAGATCAACGCCGAGTTCACGCAGAAGTAGGCGACAGGCCCGCAATCGCGCATACAGTGGCCGGGCCTGCACCGGAGCCCGGCCATGCGCCTGTTCGCCCCCATCCTCGCCCTCGCCCTCTCCGCCTGCGCCCTCACGGCGGATCAATCCCCGCGAACGCTGCTCTCCCTTCCCGCCGGGCAGTACCGGCTGGAGAAGGATCATGGCTCGCTGCTGTTCCGGGTGAAGCACCTGGGGCTGAGCTGGTATACGGTCCGTCTCGCCAGCTTCGACGCCACCCTGGATTTCGACCCCGCGAACCCCGCCGCCTCCAGGGTCACGGCCATCGCCGACGTCATGTCGGTCCGCGCCGGGCATCCGACCGACGCCGACTGGGACGCCCGCATCGGCCGCGACATCCTCAAGGGCGGAAGCTTCCCGCAGGCAAGCTTCACCTCCACGCATGTGGAAGTGTCCGGCCCGAACACCGGCCGCGTCACCGGCGACCTCACCCTGATGGGCGTCACCCGGCCG
>CAZTMG010000128.1:7024-8637 GCA_964614815.1 uncultured Rhizobium sp.
TCGCCTACAATGGCGGAATGGACGCCGCCGCCCTCTATGGGGGCCGCGCCGCCGTGGGTTTTTCCGCCCGGGGCGCGTTCAGGCGCTCCGACTTCGGCTCGACGATCTACAGCCAGTTCGTCGGCGACGAGGTGCAGCTCGTGATCGAGGCGGAATTCACCCGGCGTTAGCCTCGCGGACGAACTCCTGGCGCCAGCCATCCCGCGGCGGCCCGTATTTCGGCGCGGGGCCTTTTCATGACATACCGGCCCCAGGCTCCGCCCCACAGGCAGACTGCCTCAGACGACGAGGATCCGACCATGACCGACGCCGCCGCCCCCCCCGCCGCCGCCAGCGCCAGCGCCAGCCAGCAGCGCTACACGGCCGTCGCCATCGCGCTGCACTGGATCATCGCCGTCTCCATCATCGGCCTCATCGGCGTGGGCTGGTTCATGGAGACCATCTCCTTCGACACGCTGGAGGGCCGCGTGCAGTACCAGGCGATCGTTCAGCTTCACAAGTCCTTCGGCATCACCGTCCTGCTGCTGTCCGTCGCCCGTATCGCCTGGCGGCTGATGAATCCCCCCCCGCCCCCGCCCCCCATGCCCCCCTGGCAATCCTTCACCGCCACCGCCGTGCATGTCCTCTTCTATGGGCTGATGATCGCGATGCCGCTGACGGGCTGGATCACAGCCTCGTCGTCATCCGCCTTCGAGACAAAATACTTCGGCCTGTTCGATGCGCGCCTGCCGGTGCTTCCGGGCCTGCCGCCGGAAGATCGCGAGAGCATCGAGGCCGCCGCCAGTTCGGCCCACTCCCTCCTCGCCTGGGTCATCGTCGGCCTGCTCGCCCTCCATGTCGGCGCGGCGCTGAAGCACCATTTCGTGGACCGCGACGGCCTTCTCGCCCGCATGGCGCCGGGCCTGTTCGGCCGCACCGCCGGCCCGCCGGACCGCGGGCATGGCCTCGTCTGGGCCGTCGTCGCCGTCGTCGTGGCGTTCAACGTGACTATGGGCGCCTCCATCTTCGCCGGTGCGCCCGCCAGCTCCGCCGCGGCCGAGGAAAACCAGCAGCAGCCGGCCTCGAAAGCCCCCGCCTGGACCGTCGACGCCGCGAAAAGCTCGCTGAAGTTCCGCTTCGCCTACATGGGGATGGAATATGAAGGCGTCTTTCCCGACTGGACCGCTCAGATCCAGCTCGACACCGATGCCGCACCCAACCAGGAAACCCCTGTCGACGGCTACGTCCGCGTCGCCATCCCGCTCGCGAAGGTATCCACAGGCCAGTCCTACTTCGACGGCAACGTCACGCAGGGCGACTGGTTCGACGTCGCCAACCATCCCGAAGCCGTGTTCGAGGTGACGGGCGGCATCTACAAGCTGTCTCCCACAGCCTATGAGGCCACGGGCGTGCTTACCCTCAAGGGCGAGCCCCACCCCGTGCGCCTGCCCTTCACCCTCGCGGTCGACGGGACCACCGCGACCATGCACGGCGAAGTCACGCTCTCCCGCCTGGACCTCGGCGTGGGCAGGGCCACCGCCACGGAGCCGCGGGGCGATGAGGAGTGGGTGCGCGATGGCGTGCTGGTCATCGAGGCCATGAAAGACCCCAACGACGACGTGGCCGAACTGGCC
>CAZTMG010000129.1:0-8493 GCA_964614815.1 uncultured Rhizobium sp.
CGTTTCAACGCTTCCTTCTCCTTGGCCGCATGCGCCTCACGGCCGGTAAGGATCTCGTAGGCCGATTCCCGGTCGATCGGCGTGTCGTATTTCGCCGCCACGGGGCTTGCCGCCTGCACGGCGGCGCGCTCGGCGTCGGTCGCCGGCCCCATGCGCGAGGATGGCGGGCGGATCAGCGTGCGCTGCACGATGGTCGGGGCGCCCTTCAGGTCCAGCGTGGAGACCAGCGCCTCGCCCATGCCGAGCTCCGTGATCACCTGCGCCGTGTCGAGATCGGGGTTTGGCCGGAAGCTTTCCGCAGCCGCCTTCACGCCTTTCCGTTCGGCCGGCGTATACGCCCTCAGCGCGTGCTGGATGCGGCAGCCCAGCTGCGCCAGCACCGCCTCCGGCAGGTCGCGGGGGTTTTGCGTCACGAAATAGACGCCCACGCCCTTCGACCGGATCAGGCGGACCACCTGCTCGATCTTGTCGACCAGCGCCTTGGGCGCATCGTCGAACAAGAGGTGCGCCTCGTCGAAGAAGAAGACCAGCTTCGGCTTGTCAGGGTCGCCCACCTCAGGCAACTGCTCGAACAGCTCAGCCAGCAGCCAGAGCAGGAAAGTGGAATAGAGTCGCGGCGAGTTGATCAGCGTCGTTGCGTCCAGAACATTCACATAGCCTCGTCCCTGCGCGTCGACACGCATGAAGTCGGCCAGCTCCAGGGCCGGCTCGCCGAAGAATTGCGGCGCCCCTTCCCGCTCAAGCAGCAGGAGTTGCCGCTGCACCGCGCCGATCGAGGCCGGCGCGACATTGCCGTAGGTCTTCTGGATGTCGGCGGCGATGGTGGAGATATGGGCCAGCAGGCTGCGCAAATCCTTGAAGTCGAGCAGCAGGAGGCCGTTGTCGTCGGCATACTGGAAGGCGATGGTGATCACGCCTTCCTGCGTCTCGTTGCAGCCCAGCAGACGGGCCAGCAATTGCGGCCCCATTTCCGAAACAGTCGCCCGGATGGGATGCCCGCGTCTGCCATAAATGTCCCAGAAGATGCAGGGCGCCCCCGCATAGGCGATGCCCGGCAGGCCGATCTGGGCCACGCGCTCATTGATCTTCTCCAGCGCCTTGCCCTCCGGCGTCGCCGCCATGCAGATGCCGGAGAGGTCCCCCTTCACGTCGGCGCAGAACACAGGCACGCCCGCCGCTGAGAACTGCTCGGCCATCACCTGCAGAGTCACGGTCTTGCCCGTGCCCGTGGCCCCGGCCACCAGCCCGTGCCGGTTCGCCCGCGCCAGCAGCAGGGTCTGCGGCGACTTGTGGTCCGGCCCGCCGCCGCCGAGGAAGATCGCATCCGTCATCATTGCATCCCGATAGAACCGCCCCAGACTAGAAGGCCTGTTCGCACCCGCCAAGCGTTCGCCAGGCGGCGTGCTGCGCGGGCCCGCTCCTCCCCCGAGAACGGAAGTCCCTGACACGAGCCGCCTAGGCATGACGCGACAATCGCCATAAGCCTTCGTCCATGTCACAGCATGAGGGATTGAGCAGGGGAACATGGCTGACGGCGGGGGTGTGGGTGATCGCCACCGTCGCCGTCGGCATGGTGTTGAACCTTGGCGCCCGGATTCTCGCGCCCTTCGCCATGGCGGTCTTCGTCTGGCTGGTGATGGAAGGTTTCGCCCGCGCCATCCGGCGCCCCTTCCCGAACATTCCCGGCTGGCTCTCCTATCTCTTCGCTGTCAGCGTGGTCGTGCTGTCGATCGTGGTCTTCATCGGCGTCATCCGCGGCGCAGTGGAGGAGTTCATCAGCCGTTCCAGCGAGTACGAGCGGCACATCAACGACATCATCAAGCAGGTCTACACCCAGCTGAACCTGCTGGCCCCTCCCGACATGACCGCCCCCGTGGTCGCCGCAGCCGCCGAACCTGCAGCCGCCGGCGTGATGGCCATAACGCCGGGCGATGCGGCGACGCCCCTGCCCGAGCCTTCCCCTCCGGCGCCAGCCGCCTCGCCTGAAGACGCCATCGCCGCCCAGCCGCCGACCGTCGCGCAACTCCTGTCCAGCAACGCCACCAGCCTCGCCCAGCTCGCCGGCAACACCGTCTCCGGCCTCATCGGCGACATGGTGCTCGTCTTTATCTACGTGGCCTTCCTCATCGTCTCGGCCGGCGCCTTCTCGAACCAGCTCGACCGGATCTTCGCCCGTCCAGCCGACCGGCTGCGCGCCCACCGGATCGGCCAGCACATGCGCCGGACGATGGAACAGTATCTGTGGGTGCAGACGGCGCTGTCGATCATCTCGACATCGCTGACCTATGTGACCCTGCTTGTCATCGGCCTCGACAACGCCCTGTTCTGGGCGTTCGTCATCTTTGTCCTGAACTATATCCCCACGGTCGGCTCGATCATCGCCACGGTCCTGCCCTCGCTCTTCGCCATCGTGCAGCCGCTGGCCTCCTGGCCGGGCTGGATGCCGGACGACAGCCTGCTCTGCGGGGTCATCGTCTTTGCCGGCGTCAGCGTGTGGCAGTTCCTGATCGGCAATTTCGTCGCCCCGCGCATGCAGGCCAACAGTCTCAACCTGTCGCCGATCGTGGTGCTGCTGGGCCTTGCCGTATGGGGAGCCCTCTGGGGCCCGGCGGGCATGTTCCTCTCCGCGCCCCTGACCGTCATGGTCATGATCATTCTCGCGCAGGTCCCCGGCGCCCGCTGGATCGCCGTGCTGCTGTCGGCCAATGGCCGGCCCGCGGAATATTCTGAAGCGGATGATGGAGACGCGGCCGGTCCAACCGCATCAGCCTGATCTTCCCCGGTTGCCGGCGCGCAGTTATACTGCACCGCACCAAAAACGGGAACAATCCTGCCCTTGCACGACGATCCTGCGCGGGTCTAGCACTCGCACGCGCTGATTCAGTTACAAACCTTCCTCGGCGCACGCCAGACCGCGTCCATTCTGGAGATTTCCCCCTGTCGAACGATCTTGCCTTCTCCCGGGACGATCTGCTCGCAGCCATTCGCGCCATCTCGCCCAGGACACGCATGGACGACGCGGCCTTCGCGGCCTTCCTGGAGCAATACCGGTCGGACGCCTTCGTCGAGGATTTCCTGTCGCTGACGACCGAGGACGCCGCCGCCCTCGCGCTGAGCCTGTGGGAATTCAACAAGGCGAACGAGGGAAACGCCGCCCGCGCCATCCGCACCGGCCGCGCCATCGGCGGCGATGGCAAGCCACTCAGGCTCGATGTCGCCGAGATCGTCGGACCCGATCTCGCCTTCCTTGTCGACAGCGCGATCAACGCCTGCCAGGACGCCAGGGTCGAGATCCGCGCCGTGCTGCACCCGGTGGTCGCCGGACCCAACGGCAAGCGCTCCACAATCCAGATCCATCTGCCTCCGCTCGACGACACCCTGCGCGCCGACCTGCAGAAACGCCTCGAGGACACGTTCGCTGACGTCGCCGTGGTCAACCGTGACTTTCTCGCCATGCGCGACAAGATGGCGGCCGCGTCGAGCGCCCTCGCAAGCGTGAAGGCCGGCGGCGGTCGAACCTCGGCGGAAATCGACGAGGCGCGGGCCTTCCTTGCCTGGCTGGCCGACGAGAACTTCACCTATCTCGGCGCCCGCGATTACACGTTCGCGCTCGACAAGGAGGGCCGTCTGGCCGCCGAGGAGCCCCTGGTGGACGAAGCGTCCGGGCTCGGCATTCTCAGCGACCCGGCCCGCAACGTGCTCTCGCGCGGGGCCGAGCCCACCCTGCTCACGCCCGCCATCCGCGCCTTCATCAACGAGCCCTCGCCCATCATCGTCGCCAAGGCGAGCTTCATCTCCCGCGTCCATCGACGCACCCATGCCGACTATATCGGCGTCAAGCGCTATGACGCGCGCGGCGAGGTGATCGGTGAAACCCGCTTCGTCGGCCTCTTCACGTCAGAGGCTTACACGCGCGCGGCCGACGAAGTGCCGCTGATCCGTCGCAAGATCGCCAATGTGAAGGCTTCCGCCCCCAGAGGCTCGCGCTTCACCGAAAAGCAGCTCGACTCGGTGCTGAAGACCTATCCGCGCGACGAGCTCTTCCAGATTTCCGAAGCCGACCTGTCGCGCATCTCCGCCGGCGTCCTCCGCCTGCTGCTGCGCCCGCGAACCCGCCTCTTCATCCGGCGCGACCGTTTCGACCGCTATGTCTCCGCCCTGCTCTATACCCCGCGCGACAGCTATACGTCCGAGCTGCGCACGCGCGCGCACAAGGTCCTGGCGGAAGCCTATGGCGGCCGCACCACGGCTTTCTATCCTTCCTTCAGCGAAGGCCCGCTGGCGCGTGTCCACCTGATCATCGGCGTCGACCGCGGCCATCCCGAACCGGATGAAGACGCGCTCGACCTGCAGATGCGCCAGCTGTTCGAGTCATGGGAGGACGCACTTGCGCGGGTCGGCCGCTCGACCCGGGCCGACCAGGCGCTCATCGCGCACGCGCACTTCACAGCCGCCTACAAGGAGGCTTTCGCGCCCGAAGAGGGTCTGGCCGATCTGCTCGCCATCGCCGCCCTGCCGCCCGGCAAGGCGCTGCGGGCCCGTGTCTGGGGCCCGGACTTCGAGGCCAACATCAGCCGGGTCAAGATCTATCATCGCGACAGTCCGCTCGATCTCGCCGAGATCGTGCCCGTGCTGGAGCGCATGGGCCTGCGCGTTCAGGCCGAGGTCGGCTATCCTATCCGCGTCTCCGCGCTGGAAGGCGGCGGCGCCAGCACGGTCTATGTTCACGATCTCGCCATCGACCGGCCAGCCGGCCAGAAGCGCCTCGATGCGCGGTTCGAGAGGGCGTTCGAGGCCATCTGGGCGCGCGACACGGAGAACGACCGCTTCAACAGCCTCGTCGTCGCCCTGGGAACCGACTGGCGCTCGGCCGCCCTGCTGCGCACGCTCTGCCGCTATCGCACCCAGTCCGGCCTTGATCCGTCCGAACTCGTGCAGGTCCGCGCCCTTGCCGAGCATCCCGACATCTCGAACAACCTCCTGAAGCTGTTCGCCATCAAGTTCGATCCGGCGGCCTGGCCCGACCTTGCCGCGCGGAAGACGGCGGCCGCCCCCGTCATCGCCGAGATCGAGAAACAGCTCGAAGCGGTCGCAACGCTGGATGCCGACCGCGCCCTGCGCCGCCTGCTGGCGCTGGTGAAGGCGATACAGCGCACAAACTTCTATCTCACCGACACGGACGGGAAGCCATTCCGTCATATCGCCGTTAAGATCGCCAGCCGCGAGGCCGATCCGCTGCCCGCTCCGCGTCCCTACCGCGAGATCTTCGTCTGGTCGCCGGACGTGGAAGGCGTCCACCTGCGTTTCGGCCCGGTCGCGCGCGGCGGCCTGCGCTGGTCGGACCGGCGCGACGACTTCCGAACCGAGGTTCTGGGCCTCGTCAAGGCGCAACAGGTCAAGAACGCGGTCATCGTGCCGGTCGGCGCCAAGGGCGGCTTCTATCCCAAGAATCTCCCCGCGAAAGGCGCGCGTGACGAGGTGCAGGCCGCAGGCATTGCGGCCTACAAGGTCTTCGTGGGATCGCTCCTGCAGATCACCGACAACATCGTCGGGGGGAAGACGGTGACGCCGCCGGGCGTCATCGCCTGGGATGGCGAGGATCCCTATCTCGTTGTCGCCGCCGACAAGGGCACGGCCACGTTCTCCGACATCGCCAACGGACTTTCGGCCGACCACGGCTTCTGGCTGGGCGACGCCTTCGCCTCGGGCGGGTCGGCCGGCTATGATCACAAGAAGATGGGCATCACGGCGCGCGGCGCGTGGGAAGCGGTCAAGCGCCACTTCCGCGAAATGGGTCGCGACACCCAGTCCGAGCCCTTCACCGTCATCGGGATCGGCGACATGTCGGGCGATGTGTTCGGCAACGGCATGCTGCTCTCAAGGTTCATCAGGCTGCAGGCGGCCTTCGATCATCGCCACATCTTCCTCGATCCCAACCCCGCCGACCTCGAAGCGGCGTGGAGCGAACGCAAGCGGCTGTTCGACCTGCCGCGTTCATCCTGGGCCGACTACAACAGGGAGCTGATCTCGAAAGGCGGCGGCGTGTTCGAGCGCTCCGCCAAGTCGATCCCCCTCTCGCCCGAAATCAAGGCGCTGACCGGGCTAACCGAAGACGCGGTCACCCCGGATGCGCTGATGAAGGCCCTGCTTGGCGCCGAGGTCGATCTGCTCTGGTTCGGCGGAATCGGCGCATACATAAAGGCGTCGACGCAGAGCCACGCCGATGTCGGCGACAAGGCCAACGACATCATCCGCATCGATGCAAAGGATGTGCGCGCCAAGGTCATCGCCGAAGGGGCGAATCTCGGCGTCACGCAGGCGGGCCGCATCGAATTCGCCCGCGCAGGCGGCCGCATCAACACGGATGCAATCGACAATTCGGCCGGCGTCGACTGCTCGGACCACGAGGTCAACATCAAGATTCTTCTGGCGGAGGCGATCAACGAGAAGGCGCTCAGGCCGCAGGATCGCAACGCCCTGCTCGCCCGCATGACCGACGAGGTCGGCCATCTCGTCCTGCGCAACAATTACGACCAGACCGGCGCGCTGACGGTCATGCAGGCGACGGCAGCATCCGACCTCGACAGCCATGAAAGCCTGATCGCCTCCCTGGAAGCGCACGGCAAGCTCGATCGCGTGGTCGAGGGGCTTCCGTCGACCGAGGCCTTCCGCAAGCTTCGCGACCAGCAGCTCGGCCTTACCCGACCGGAACTGGCCGTCATCATGGCCTATGCCAAGCTGGACCTGTTCGCCTCGCTGATCGCATCGAAGGCGCCAGACGATCCGGCGTTCGAGCAGCTTTTGGTCGACTACTTCCCAAAGGAGCTTGCAGTCTATGCCGGAGCGCGCAGACGCCATCGTCTGCGCCGCGAGATCATCGCCACGATCCTCGCCAATCGCATCGTGAACCTCACCGGCCCGACCTTCGCAATCCAGAAGCGCGACGCGGAAGGAATCGATGCGGGCGTCGTCAGCCAGGCCTTCGAGGCCGCGCTTTCCGCCTTTCACATCGACGACCTCATCGCTCGCATCCACGCGCTGGACGGCAAGGCGCCAGCCCAGGCGCAAACCCTGATGCTGGTGGAGACCGCCGCCAATCTGCGGCTGCTGACCGGCGGCTTCGCCTCCGATATCGAGCTGATCCGCTCGGGCTCCATTTCACGCCTGGTCGAGCGCTACCGCGCCGCCGTCGCCGAGGTCCGGTCGCTGCTGCCCGCGGCGCTTTCGCCGCTGGTCCTGGGCCGCGTCAATGCGCGCGAGGACGTCTACCGCGCAGCCGGCGCCCCGGCGGACCTCGCTCACGAGGTCGCCCTGATCCGGGCGCTGGCCTCCGCCCGTGAAACAGTCGGGATCGCCGGGCAGACAGGATGGCCCCTCAGGGCCGCGCTGTTCATGCAGCACCAGGTCGGCGAGCAACTCGGCCTCGACCGCATGCGGTCGGCGGCCCGCGACCTGCAACCACGTGACACCTGGGCCAGGCCGGCGGCCCAGCGCGCCGCCGACGATCTCCCCCGCCAGCAGAGCGAACTGGCCGCGGCCGCCATCCGCCATGCCCAGGCCGTGGGGGCTGATCCAGCGTCCATCGACAAGGCGGCCGCGCGCAATTACGTCGCCGCCTGGATCGCGCCGCGCCAGGGGCTTGCGGACAGGCTGATGCAGCCGATGGGCGCATTCGACCGCCAGGGAGACTGGTCGCTGGCGAAATTGGTCTTGCTCGGCGACGCGGTCCGTGAATTTGTTTACGCCAGCCGCGCGGAAGCCGCCGGCTGAGGCGTATCTGACCTGACCGACCGGAGTGATCGTGAACCGCGATCTGACCTTTCGCGACGCCGAAATGAAGGACGCCGCGGGCCTTGCGGAAATCGGCCGCGAGACCTTTGTGGAGACCTTTGGCGATCTCTACCCCCCGGGCGACCTGCGCCAGTTTCTCGACGAGACCTATTCCCTGTCGAAGATGGAGGCGGAGCTGTCCGATCCGGAGGTCGAGGTGCGCGTCGCCTATTCCGGCAAGAAGATGGTGGCCTATTGCAAGATCGGACCATGCAAGCTGCCGATCGACACCGGGCCGGAGCCGGCTCTCGAGCTCCACCGGGTCTATGTCTACCAGGCCGGCCAGGGGGTCGGCGTCGGCCGCATCCTGCTCGCCTGGGCGATCGAGCGGGCTCGCCAGCGCGGGGCGAAGAATCTCTATCTCGGCGTCTGGGAATCCAACGAACGCGCCATCGCGCTTTATGAGAGCCGGGGCTTCGAGAAGGTCGGCGGCTACAAGTTCAAGGTCGGCGACACGCTGGACGACGAATTCATCATGCGCCTTCGCCTTGTGTAACCTTACTTCATCATGCCTTGCGCTTAACGTCCGCGTCCGATCACCCTAAACACCGGCCAAACCGGGGAGCCTGATCCGCCATGGATTTCGACTTTACGCCGCTGCTGAACGATCCGGCCGCGTGGGCGGCGCTGATATCGCTCGTGGTGATGGAGGTCGTGCTCGGC
>CAZTMG010000130.1:0-1802 GCA_964614815.1 uncultured Rhizobium sp.
ATCAGCAAACCGGCCCTTGCCGCCCCGCTCACCAGATCGCCAAGGTTCACGCCCGGCACCGAACGCCCTGATCCGCGCGCCACAGGCCCCAGCCCCTCGCCCCAGCCGACGACGATCGCCGGCCGGTGGTATTTGTCCTTCAGCCGCCCCGCCACGATGCCGATCACGCCCGGATGCCAGCCCTCGCCGCCCACGACGAGGATCGCCGCATCCGGCTTCTCGGCCAGGCGGCGCTCCGCCTGCTCCATGGCCGCCTTCTGGATGCCGGCTTCGACCTCCTTCCGTTCGGCGTTCTGGACGTTCAGCTTCTCCGCCAGCCGGATCGCCTCGGCGCGATCGTCCGTCGCCAGCAGCCTCGCCGCCGTCCACGGATCGCCGATGCGTCCGCCCGCATTGAGTCGCGGCCCCAGTACGAAGGTCGCATGATAGACCGACTTCGGGGCCTCGATGCCGGCGACCTCCGCGAGCGCCCGCAGACCGGGATTGTCCAGCCGCTCCAGCACGGCAAGACCTCGCATCACGATGGCGCGGTTGACGCCATTCAACGGCGCCATGTCGCAAAGCGTGCCGAGCGCCGCGAGGTCGAGCCAGAGCATCGGATCGGGCAACCCGCCCGGGGGCGCAACGCCGCGCATCCGCGCCAGCCGGTTCAGCGCCACCACCAGCACGAGCACCACGCCTGCAGCCGCAAGGAAGCCATGTCCCGACCTGTCGTCGGGACGGTTGGGATTCACCAGCGCCCGCGTGGGCGGCGTATGCGCGTCATGCATCAGGTGATGGTCGATCACCACCACGTCGAGCCCGATCGCGTTCGCCGTCTGCAAGGCCGCGATCGCCGCCGCCCCGCAATCGACCGTAACGACCAGCTCCGCGCCCATTGCCTTCAGGGCGCGGAACGCCCCCGGCGTCGGGCCGAAGCCCTCCGTCAGCCGGTCCGGCACGTAGAGGATCAGCTCACGCCCCCACGCACGGAAATAGCGGGATAGGATGGCCGACGACGCGCCCCCATCCACATCATAGTCCGCAAACACCGCCACCTTCCTGGCCCCGATGATCGCGTCGAGGATCACTTCCGCCGCCGCATCCATGTCCGCGAAGGAGGATGGATCGGGAAACAAGTCCTTCAGCGTCGGATTGAGAAACAGCTCTGCTTCATCCGGCTTCACCCCCCGCGCCGCCAGCAGGCGTCCCACCAGGTCCGGGGACTTCAGCCGCCGCGCATGCTCGGCCGCCAGCCGGTCATCGCTCGCCCGCTGCCGCCAGGCCTTGCCCGACAGGGACTGCGACACGCCAAGGAAGTGGGAAGGGCTCATGTGAATCACCCCCGAACCCTCCCGCGCCGACGCCGCGCGATCAACCCATTATGCAAGCGCAAGGTCCCGGAGGCTGTATGAATCTGGACGGGGGGTGGAGCACATCCTGAAGCATTTCAGGTGTTTGCGGCGCTCCATGCAAACAGGTTCGGTCACGTGCGCTCAGGGACTGTGGGTCCTGCACGACGGGAGGGAGGGTGCAAAACCGGATCGCCACAACCAATCAGGAGGATCGCTCCGTGCGCCTAATGCCCCTCGCCCGTCGCGCTGCCGCTCTGGGTCTTGGTGGCGAGCCGCGCATCCTTCAGCAGCTGGTCGACCATGATGCCCAGCGACGCCCGCGCCCGCTTGGTGCGCTCGACATAGAGGATCGCCTTGAGTTCAGCGAAGGCCGCATCGAGATTGTCGTTCACGATGGCGAAGTCATACTCGCCCCAGCGGAGGATATCCTGTCCGGCGCCATCGAGACGACTCTGTACGGCTTTTTCG
>CAZTMG010000130.1:1864-8475 GCA_964614815.1 uncultured Rhizobium sp.
AGGATGAACACCGAACATACATCGCCCGGCCGGATCGTCTTCAGCGCCCGCGCGCCTTGCCAGTCGACATCGAACACGACATCCGTGCCCGCGGCCAGCCGCGCCTCCACCTCGGACCGCGGCGTGCCGTAGAAATTCTTGAAGACCTTGGCCCATTCGAGGAACTCGTCGCGGTCGATCATCTGCTCGAACTGCTCGACAGAGCGGAAATGATAGTCGACCCCGTCGGTCTCGCCCGGCCGCGGCGGCCGCGTGGTGGCCGACACGGACAACTGCACGCCGGGCACTTCCGAGATCAGCCGCCGGCACAGCGTCGTCTTCCCCGCGCCCGAAGGGCTCGAGATCACGAACATCACGCCGCGGCGGGGACGCTCCCGGTTCGTGCCGTCACTCGACATTCTGGACCTGCTCCCGGAACTGGTCGATCAGCGACTTCAACGCGAGGCCCGCATTGGTCAGTTCGAGGCTGGCCGACTTGGAGCAAAGCGTATTGGCCTCCCGGTTAAGCTCCTGACAGAGAAAGTCCAGCTTTCGTCCAACCGCCTCGCCCGTCTTGAGGATCTGCCGCGCCGAAGCCACATGGGCGTTCAGGCGGTCGAGCTCCTCGCGGACATCCGCGCGGTTGGCCATCAGCAGCACCTCCTGCGCCTGCCGGTCGGGGTCGATCGCCGCGTCCTTGCCCAGTTCAGCCAGCCGGGCCTTCAGCCGCTCCCGCACCAGCTCCGGCTGCCTCGCCGCATGTCCCGCCGCCTGTGCGGCCAGCTGCTCCATTTCCGCCAGCATGCCCCCGAACAGGTCCAGCAGTCCCTGCCCCTCCTTGCAACGGGCCTCGCTAAGCATGTCGAGCGCCTTGTCGAGGCCCGCCATCAGCTCCCGGGTCACCGTCTCGTCGACGGAGCTTCCCGTGCGCGAAGCGCCCTTGGCGACGCCAGGCGCGCTCACCAGATCACCAAAGCGCGCCGGCGCCAGCCCTGCCTTCGTCCAGTGGCGGGACAGCCGCGCCAGCCGCGCCAGCTCTCGTGTGTCGAGCGCGTTCGCGCCTGGATCGCGTGTCCAGTCGATGCGCAGCTGAAGCTGGAAGCTGCCGCGCTGAAAACGCTCCTTCACGCGGCGCCGCGCCTCGAAGTCCACGGCGTCGCAACCGGGCGGATAGTTGGTCCTGATGTCCACGGCCTTGCCGTTGACCGAGCGCGCCTCCCATACCCAGACGCCCCAGGGCGCCTGTCCCTGCGCGCGTCCGAACCCCGTCATCCCCCTTATCATGGCAGCCTGTGCTCCCTACCTCTTCTGGGGTCTGACCGCGGGCGTGTTGACGCCGGCCGCTTCGTTCTGCCTGCGCAATTTCCAGTAAGCATCGACGTTGCGCTGGTGCTCGGCATAGGTCTCGGCGAAGACGTGCGCGCCGGTTCCGTCAGCGACGAAGTACAGCGCCTTTGAGGCAGCCGGGTTCAGCGTCGCGCGGATGGCGCTCGCGCCGGGGTTGCAGATCGGCGTTTCCGGCAGGCCCTGCATCTGGTAGGTGTTCCAGGGCGTCTTGGCGTCAAGATCCTTGCGGGTGATGGCCCGTCCCAGGGGCTTGCCCCGCGTGAGGCCGTAGACCGTGGTTGAATCCGCCTGCAGCGGCATGCCGATCTTCAGCCGGTTCACGAACACGGCGGCGACCAGCGGCTGCTCATCCGCATTGCCGGTCTCCCGCTCCACCACGGACGCCAGCTTGATCGCATCGTCTCTCGATGCGATCGGCAGGTCCGCCGCCCGCTTGTCCCACAACGCGTCGAGGAGATCCTGCTGCGCTTTCTTCATCCGCTCGATCACGTCCGCGATCGTATCGCCCCGCGACACCGCATAGTCCCCCGGCAGCATCACCCCCTCCGCCACCCCCTCGGGCGCCTCCCCGGCCAGCTTGTAGGTCAGGGCCGAACCGCCCGTCGCCTTCCACTCCCGGGTCGACAGCAGGTCGACAATCTGGGTCGTGCTCAGGCCCTCCGGCACGATCACAGCATACTGGAGCGGCGAGCCCGTGGTGAGCTCCTTGACGATGGCTTCCATGCTGGCGCCGCTGGCGATCGCGTACTCGCCGGCCTTCATCACGTGCTTCTCGCCCATCAACTCCCGCACGCGCAACGCCAGGCGGAACTGGCCAGCATCCGTTATGGCCCCCGCCTCCTCCAGCGTCGCGGCGATCGCCTGCGCGCCGGCGCCGCGCTCGACGACGATCGTTCGCGGGGCGCCATCCCCGGTGACGGGCCCCTTCGCCGTATACACGCCATTCAGCCAGAACCAGCCTGCGCCCGCGGCGGCGGCGGCAAGCACGACCAGCAGGAAAAGGACGCCCAAAAGCCTGCCCAAGCACGCACTCCCTAGACTGCCCCCAGTCCCACCGTGCTTCAGGAGGCTAGTCGGCAGCCTTCATCACAAGAGCCGCGTTGGTGCCGCCGAAGCCGAACGAGTTGGACATCGCCGCCCGCACCTTTTTCCTCACCGCTGTATGCGGCGTGAGGTTGATCGGCGAGTCAAAGGACGGGTTGTCGAGATTGAGAGTCGGCGGGATCACGCCATCACGGATCGCCAGGGCGCAGAAGATGGCTTCCACCGAGCCGGCGGCGCCCAGCAGGTGGCCGATCGCGGATTTGGTCGATGACAGGTGCGCAGTCGAGGCCGCATTGCCCAGCACGCGCGCCACAGCCCGCACCTCGATCTCGTCGCCCGCCGGGGTGGAGGTGCCGTGCGCATTCACATAGTCGATCTCGGACGCATCAAGGCCGGAGCGCTGCAGCGCGGCGCGCATCGCACGCTCGCCGCCGTCGCCCGTTTCGTCCGGCGATGTGATATGGAAAGCGTCCCCCGTAAGACCATAGCCCACGACTTCCGCGTAAATCCTGGCGCCGCGCTTCTTCGCATGCTCGTACTCCTCGAGCACGACAATGCCGGCGCCTTCCCCCATCACGAAGCCATCGCGATCCTTGTCGTAGGGCCGCGACGCCCGGGTCGGCGTGTCGTTGAAGCCGGTGGACATGGCGCGGCAGGCGATGAAGCCGGCATAGCCGATACGGCAGATCGACGCCTCGGCCCCGCCCGCAACCATCACATCGGCGTCGCCCCACTGGATCAGACGCATCGAGTCGCCGATGGCGTGCGCCCCGGTGGCGCAGGCCGTGACGACCGCATGGTTCGGCCCCTTGAAGCCGTACTTGATGGAGATCTGGCCCGAAGCAAGGTTGATCAGCGCCGAGGGAATGAAGAAGGGCGAGATGCGTCGCGGCCCCTTCTCGTGCAGTTCGATCGCCGTGTCGGAAATCGACTTGAGGCCGCCGATGCCGGACCCGATGAGCACGCCGGTGCGAACCTTGTCCTCGTAGGACTCCGGGGTCCAGCCGCTGTCGGCGATCGCCTCGTCGGCGGCCGCCATCGCATAGAGGATGAACTCGTCGACGCGGCGCTGTTCCTTTGCAGACATCGTCCTGTCGGGATCGAAGGAACTAGGGTCATCCTTCGAGCCGCCGCCGCGACCGCTCACCCAGGGAACCTGGCCGCCGATCTTGCAGGCGAGATCCGACGTATCGAACAGGTCAACGGCCTTGAGGCCGGACTCGCCGGCCACAAGCTTCGTCCATGACGCCTCGCGGCCGCTGGCCAGAGGAGTCACGAGTCCCATGCCGGTGATGACGACGCGCCGCATCTCAGAACTCCGGACTCAGGCGCGCGCGTGTCAGACGCGTTCCTTGATGAAGCGGACCGCATCGCCGACGGTGCCGATCTGCTCCTGCACGTCGTCGGGAATCTCGATGCCGAATTCCTCCTCGAACGCCATCACCAGCTCGACGAGGTCGAGCGAGTCGGCTCCCAGGTCGTCGATGAAGGATGCCTTTTCGTTGACCTTCTCGGCGTCCACTTCCAGGCGCTCGACCACGATTTTCTTCACGCGCTCGATCACGTCGGACATGTTATTCCCTTCCAGCATCAAGGCCCTGTGGGACCCGGAGAAACCATCGTTGCGGCGCGGTAACACGCCTGAATTTCTTTGACCATAGCCCCGGATTTGATGCGGGCCTAGATCATCGCCATGCCGCCGTTAACATGCAGGGTCTGGCCCGTCAC
This sequence comes from uncultured Rhizobium sp., assembly GCA_964614815.1. Taxonomy (GTDB): domain Bacteria; phylum Pseudomonadota; class Alphaproteobacteria; order Caulobacterales; family Hyphomonadaceae; genus UBA7672. The sequence goes on from CAZTMG010000130.1 coordinate 5,963, forward strand.
GTAAGCGGATTCATCCGAGGCGAGATAGACGGCCGCAGCCGCAATGTCAGCCCCCGTGCCGAGCCGGCCAGCCGGAATCCCCTTGAGCAGGCTCTCTTTCTGGTCGTCCTTCAGCACGTCCGTCATCGGCGTGGCGATGAAGCCGGGGGCGATGCAGTTCACTGTAATGTTCCGGCTGGCCACTTCCTGGGCGAGCGACTTGGTAAAGCCGATCATCCCAGCCTTGGAGGCGGCGTAGTTGGTCTGACCCGCATTCCCGGTCACTCCGACGACCGAGGTGATTCCGATGATCCGGCCATGGCGACGCTTCATCATGCCGCGCATCGCCGCCCGGGCGAGCCGGAAATAGGCGCCCAGGTTGACGTCCAGGACAGTATCCCAGTCCTCATCCTTCATGCGCATCAGCAGGCCATCCCTGGTGAGGCCGGCGTTGGAAACCAGAATGTCCAGCCCGCCGAGCGCCTCCTCGGCCTTGCCGACCAGCTCCGCCGTGGCGACAGGATCGGAGAGGTTGCAGGGCAGGATCACCGAATTCGGAATGTCCTTCTGCGCAGCTTCCAGCGCCTCGACCCGCGTGCCCGACAGAGCAACCTTCGCGCCCGCATCACTCAGCGCCTTGGCGATCGCCCCGCCGATTCCGCCCGAAGCGCCGGTCACCAGCGCATGTCGTCCAGTCAGGTTGAACATCATTCTGTCTCCGGGTTCGCGGCAAGCTTTCAGGACAAGGACTTCGCAAACGCCTCCAGATCGGCCGGCGCATTGAGCGCCACGGTCGCCGCATCCGGCGCGTTGCGCTTCACCATGCCCGACAGCTGCTTGCCCGCGCCGGTTTCGACGAAGGCGACAACGCCGCCGCCGCCCTTGTCCTTCGGCTCCGCCATCCATTGTATGCTCTCGCGCCAGCGCACGCGACCCGTCACCTGCTCCACCAGCAGGCGGCGGATATCCGCCGGCTCGCTGACCGGGCGCGCGATCACATTCGCAACCACCGGAATCACGGGCTTGCGGATCGTCGCAGCGGCCAGCGCCTTCTCCATCTCGACGGCGGCCGGCGCCATCAGCGGCGAGTGGAACGGCGCCGAGACCGGAAGCGGTATCGCCTTCACCCCCTTCGTCTTCGCAACGGCGATGGCGGCATCGACGCCAGCCCTTGCGCCAGAGATCACGACATTCCCTTCATTATTGTCATTGGCGACGACCACGACCCCGGCAGCCGAACCTTCTGCGGCAATCGCCTCGGCGACCTCGACGTTCACCTTCCCGATCAGCGCCGCCATTGCGCCCTGCCCGACCGGCACGGCTGCCTGCATCGCCTCGCCGCGCTTGCGCAGCAGCTTCGCCGCATCCGTCACCGACAGCGCGCCGGCGGCGGCGAGCGCCGAATACTCGCCCAGAGAATGCCCAGCCACGAAGGCCGCCTGCGAAACCGCCACGCCAAAGCCCGACTCCAGCGCCCGCGCGGCGGCGAGGCTGACCGCCATCAGCGCCGGCTGGGCGTTCGCGGTCAGGGTCAGCGTCTCGATGGGTCCGTTCCAGATCAGCTCCGACAGCTTTTCACCCAGCGCGGCGTCGACCTCATCGAACACCGCCCTCGCCGCCGGAAACGCGTCCGCCAGCTCCCGGCCCATGCCGACGGCCTGGCTGCCCTGGCCGGGGAAGATGAATGCGAAGCGGGACATGGAAAACGCCTTTGAATCGGGGCTTCAATCGGGGTTTCCTATGAATTGGGGCGCTCGGGCGCAAGGCGAACGGCCGCTCGACCTGTGGACCGCTTGATTTCGGGCTCTTTTCCTGTATAGCCCGCCGCTTCCAGTGAGAGGCGGTCCCTCGGCCCATGTTGGGCCCCCGGGGATCCATCGTGGCCGGTCCGCCCTTCGGACCGGGTGCGCCGCCGCTCCATGAAGGGATGAGACATGGCATTCTACGAACACGTGGTCGTCACGCGACCCGATATTTCCCCGCAACAGGTCGAAGCCCTGGTGGAAGACATCACCAAGGTCGTGACTGAACTCAAGGGCAAGGTCGGCAAGACCGAGTACTGGGGCCTTCGCAATCTCGCCTACCCGATCAAGAAATCGCGCAAGGCTCACTACTCGCTGCTGAACATCGAGGCGCCGGGCTCCGTGATCCACGAGATCGAGCGCCGTCATCGCATCAACGAGGACGTGCTGCGCTATCTGACCGTGAAGGTCGACGCGCTCTCGAACGAGCCGTCGCCGGTCATCGCCCGCAAGGACCGTGACGAGCGCAAGCGCCGTGAAGACGAGTTCGCCGGCGGTTTCGCCGGTTTCAACGATCGCGCCGACCGTCCGCCGCGCGCTGATCGCCCGCCCCGCGAAGACCGTGGCGATCGTCCGCCGCGCCCCCCGCGCGATCGCTGACGCCAGGAGCAGACCACAATGGCTCAACAGAAGATCAACATCGCCAACCTGCCGTCGCGCCGCCCGTTCGGCCGCCGGCGCAAGGTATGCCCGTTCTCCGGCGCTGATGCTCCGGCGATCGACTACAAGGAT
>CAZTMG010000131.1:0-2603 GCA_964614815.1 uncultured Rhizobium sp.
CAGCGTTCGCCCCACCTGGGAATCCCGCTTGGCCGCTTATGAGTGCGTGACCTAGAGTGCACGGAGAACGGGGTAGCCCCGCGCTAGCTGCGCCAGACGGCGAGCGGATCGAATGCGCCGCCTTCGGCAGCGGCGCGCAGGCGATCGATCTGCTTCATGACCTGGTTTTCGGCCGGCTGGGGCGACTCCGAGTACAGCGTTGAATCGAAACGCCAGACGCGCTCATAAAGCGCGCGCGAGCGGTCAACCAGCGACATCAGCTGCGCCGGCATGGCGGAGCGCTCCACGGGATGCGGTTCGCCCGGCCTGGCGAGACGGTATTTCTCGTCGCCCGCCTCCTCGACCTTCATGTCCTTCTCGCGGACCGCGCGCTGCACGACCAGCCAGGACGCGGCCTGCATCAGGCGCGTCGTCACTTCCATGCTTTCGGCTGCATAAACGAGCGCAAGTTCGCGATTAAGCTTGCGGGAATCCGTACGACCCGGACCATCAAGATAGGAAGCCGCCTCCTCGACCAGGGCCATGCCCTCCTTGAACAGGCGATCGAACATCTCCGAGCTGGCGAACTCGGAGACGCGCTGTTTCCAGTCGGCGCGTGAAGGATCGGCAGAGTACATGGCGTCGCGCATCAGTCCCTCAATATTCCCGTCCCGGAGGCGCAGTCTCTACTCCAGACCTTGCGCAAGGCTTGATGTCCAGCCGCCCCGTGTTCCGTTCCGGTATCACGCAAATCCTGCGCCGCGGGTTCGACAGGCGGTCGGCAAATCGATCCCATCAGACTATCATCAGACTGTCATCAGGTTTTGAAGAAGGCCGCCTCCGCCGCCTTCCGGGTCGCCTCCTTCCTCGCGATCATCTGCTCGCATGCGGCGATTTCGCCTTTCAGGCTCTCGATGCGCTCTTTCAGCTCCTGGATCGACATCTCATCCAGCGAGCGTTTCACCATTCTTGTGGGCTCTTCATCGAAGTTCACGGCCGTCTCTCCCATGGCGGGTCCTGAGATCCGGACCCGCCGTCTTTCGACCCGCCAGCGGCTTGACCGCACGCCCTGCCCGCGCCCAAGTCGCCCGCCTGACCGTGATTAAACCCCGGGACGCCGGAAATGTCGAACCTGACGATGACTGCCGTTAAGTCCGTGGCGGGCCAGCCGCTTTCGCTGCATGAAATCGGGAAGCCCTCGCCCGGCCCGGCGCAGGTGCTGATCCGTGTTCACGCGGCGGGCGTAAATCGTCCCGACCTCATCCAGCGCGCGGGCAAATATCCTCCCCCCCCGGGGGCGCCTGAGACGCTGGGTCTGGAAGTCGCCGGCGTCATCGAAACGGTTGGAGAAGGCGTGACGCGGTGGAAGGCCGGAGACCGGGTCTGCGCGCTCGTGCCCGGCGGGGGCTATGCAGAGTATGCAATTGCGCATGAAGGCTCGGCGATGCCGCTTCCGGAATCGCTGACCTTTGTCGAAGCTGCAGGCCTCCCCGAGACCGTTCTGACGGTGTGGAACAATGTCTTCCACATGTCGCAGCTGAAGCCGGGCGAGGCCTTGCTCGTGCACGGGGGAGCCAGCGGCATTGGCACCACGGCGATCCAGCTTGCCGCCGCCTGGGGCGCAACCGTGTATGCGACAGCCGGAACGGACGAGAAGCGCCGCCTGTGCGAGCGCCTTGGGGCGAAGCGCGCGATCAACTACCGGACGGAAGATTTCGAGAGCATCCTCCGCGACGCCGGCGGGGTCGACGTGGTGCTCGACATGGTCGGCAAACCCTATTTCGAGAAGAATCTCGCCATCCTGAAGGATCTGGGTCGCCTCACCTACATCGCCTTCCTCCAGGGCTCGCGCATCGAGGGAGACTTCACGCGCCTGATGCTGAAGAGGATCTCCGTCTCGGGCGCAACGCTCCGTATCCGGTCGGACGCCCACAAGGCGATGCTGGCCGCAGCGGTGGTGGAACATGTCTGGCCGTGGATCGCCGACGGGCGTTTCCGGCCGCAGATCAGCGCCGTTTTCCCGTTGTCGGAGGCCGAGGCCGCACACGCGAAAATGGAATCCCACGACCATGCCGGCAAAATAATTCTTCAGGTCGTGGCCTAACCCCTTGATTCCGGGTGCAGCCCCGCCTGGTTTTGTGGTTCACATCCCGGAAAAACTGAATTATATCAGCCGCGCTCAGGACTACGTCCACCTTCTCGACAATACCGAGAAACCCGGCCCTAAGCGCCGGGCTTTTCGTTTTGAGGACTACGAGGCGCCCATGGCCAAAATTCTCATGCCGAAGGCAACAGCCGTCTGGCTCATCGACAACACCACGCTCACCTTCGAACAGATCGCCGATTTCTGCGAACTCCATCCGCTGGAAGTCAAAGGCATCGCCGACGGCGAAGTGGCCGAGAACATGCGTGGCGCCGATCCGGTCGCCTCGGGGGAGCTGACGCGCGAGGAGATCGAGAAGGGAGAGAAGGACAAGACCTACCGCCTCAAGCAGCCTGCGCCGAAACATGCCGAAGTCCCGCAACCCAAGAAGAAGGGCGCGCGCTTCACGCCGGTGTCGCGTCGCAAGGACCGCCCGGACGCCATCGCCTGGTTCCTGCGCCACCACCCGGAAGTGACCGAC
>CAZTMG010000131.1:2619-8436 GCA_964614815.1 uncultured Rhizobium sp.
CTCCAAGCTGATCGGCACGACGAAATCGACGATCGAATCCGTCCGCTCGCGCCAGCACTGGAACACAGCCAACCTGAAACCGGTCGACCCCGTCACCCTGGGCCTGGTCTCGCAGATCGAACTCGACGCCGTGATATCCAAAGCAGCCGCAAAGCGCGCGGCCAGCCGCGAGGAGAAGGAGGCGCGCCTTTCCGGTCCGACACTGCGCAAGGTGGTGACGCCGGCGCCGGTCGCCGAACCTTCGTCCAGGGGCGTTGATGATGAAGAACGCCCGCGCGACATCACCGCCGAACAGCTGTTCGCCAACTTCGGCAAGAACAAGGACGGCGGCGGCGAATAGCCGTTCTGCGCCTCAGCTTTCCGCCGGATGGGCCGCCGGACCGTCTGCGCCTGTGTGTGGCGCGGCCTGGCCGTTCGTGGTCATGTCGGGTTGGGGCTCCGGCGGCGCGCCGCCTGCCAGCTGCTCGATCGCCGCCAGGCGGTCGTGCGCCCTGTGCAGGATCGCCAGCATGTCCGCCAGCATCCTGAGGCCCAGCCATATCCCGAACGGCAAGGCGATTCCCGCCGCCACCTGCATGGCCGCAGCGGCGTAATTGCCCGCCGCAACGCTTGCGACCGCGATGAGCAGCATGACCGCTGCACACAGCGCCAGGAAGGCGCCCACCATCGCCAGCGCCGACCTTAGCAACGCCGGCGGCAGCATCTTCTCGTTGTCCCACAGGCCACGCATAAGCTTACCCTTGTCCGCCCATCGCCTGCCCCGATGGCCTAGCATTCGCGGGGTTGCATCGAAAAGCAACGGCGCGCGAACGGCGCGGCCGCGACGGACGATCGCAGGCCGCCTGGACTGCGCCGGCATGAAGGGCTGCCGCCGGCCGGGCCGGTCCGACGCTAGGTTGCGCGGAGCGACGCGATCTCGTCCTTTATTCGCAGTTTCTTGCGCTTGAGCTCATGTATCCGCACTTCATCGCCAGCCGGGTGCTTCATCTCCGCGGCGATCGCCGCTTCGAGACGCTTGTGACGCTCACTCAACTCCTTGATGCGTGCTTCCAGGCTCATTGAGAGGTCTCTCCTTTGTGTGGCGCCCAGCGCCCGGTGCGAAACCGGGACTGGTCATTCCAACCCCGACCGCGTGCGGACTGGCGGCGTCCGCTGCGGCCCCGATCCGGAGGTGTCGAGGAGACCGAGCGGCTCGCTTCCAGCCGCTGCGAGAAGAGAAACATGAAGATCGTCGCCCGTCACGACTTGAAACCCGCAAAAGCCGCCCTCAATGAAATTTTTTTCAGCTATGCCCCGTAGACAGGCCCGAAAGCCTCTGCGTCAGGCCGAAAATGGGGGTGAGCCGTTTCCCGTGGCCCCCAGCCGGCCGCGCGCTTCACGGACTGCATCGGATTTGGTATGTCGCAACCCGCGGGAGGGTGGCCGGACCCCGGGTCCCGGAAGGACCGCTCCCGCTTTCCACGCCTTGAATCGCCCGCGGGTCTTGCGGCCGATTCCGGCGCCGGCAAACCGGAGGTGCAGGGTTGAGCGAGATCGTTTTCGACCCGACCGACATGGATGGGATGATTCAACGTCTTGAGGAGTTGCGGTCGCGCCACCGCGAACTCGACCAGACGATCGAGGCCCTCAAGTCCGGGGGCGGCGACGACATCCGGATCATGAGCCTGAAGCGCGAGAAGCTCCGCGTGAAGGACAGCATCGTCTGGCTCTCCTCCAGGATCACGCCCGACATCATTGCCTGAGGTTGTGAGGCGCGGCCGGACCTTACGGCAGACTCGCGCTCTGCGCGAAGTCGGGCTGCGCCCGGCGAGCGTTCCGTGACAGTTTTGCATCGAACCCGCACAAAGCGCCGTATACGCACAATTCCCGCGCGAGCATGCAAGACTCCCGGCAGCCCTTGGGTTTGATGTGCTCTCCAGACCTTCACCTGGGAGCCCACCCTCATGTTCCACCGCAAGCCCTCCGGCCGGGCCCTGCTTGCCGGCCTGCTGTCCGCGGCCTCCGCCGCCGCCCTGCTCGCCGCCCCTGCAGCGGCCCAGCAGGCCAATGAGACTCGTCTCGACGTGGTGATCATCACCGCGAACCAGCGTGAAGAGGACTTGCAATCGGTTGCGGTCTCCGCCGCCGCCGTCCCAGACGCGCAACTCGAGTCGATGTTTGCTTCCGGCGAGGACGTCCTTGCCCTCGCCACCCGCGTGCCGGCTCTGTATGCCGAGAGCTCCAACGGCCGCGTCGCGCCGCGCTTCTACATTCGTGGCCTTGGCAACACGGACTTCGACCTTGCCGCCTCCCAGCCCGTCTCGATCGTCATGGACGACATCGTGATGGAGAATGTGGTCCTGAAGTCATTCCCGATCTTCGATGTCGAGCGCATCGAGGTCTATCGCGGCCCGCAGGGAACGCTGTTCGGCCGCAACACCACTGCCGGGATCGTCCGCTTCACCTCGGTGAAGCCAACCGAAACGTTTGAAGCCCGCGCGTCCGGCTCCTACGGCGAATACGGCGCCACGACGCTCGACGCCGCGATTGGCGGCGGCATCGCCCCGGGCCTCTCGGCACGCGCCTCGATGCTCTACCAGCACCGTGACGACTGGATCACCAACAGATTCAACAACACCGAGCTTGGCGGATTCGACGAAGTCGCCGGTCGGCTGCAGCTGGCCTATGCCCCGGATGACAAACTCGACGTGCTGGTCAACCTGCACGCCCGCGATCTCGACGGCACCTCCGCCGTGTTCCGCGCCAACGCCATTGCAACCGGCTCGAACAGCCTCAGCAGCAGCTACGCGCGCGAGCGCGTCGCCTTCAACCAGGGCGGCGGCAATCCGCAATCCTATACGGGCTGGGGGGCGTCGGCCAATGTCAGCTACGATTTCGGCGACATGGTTCTGACCTCGATCACCGGCTATGAAACGACAAACGGCTCAAGCCGCGGCGATATCGATGGCGGCATTGCCGGTTCGGGTCCTGGCTTCATCCCCTTCGACGCGGACACGCAGGATTCGATCGACGACCTCGACCAGACGACGCAGGAGATCAGGCTCGCCAGCGATACAACGGACAAGCTGTCCTGGCAGGTCGGGGCCTATTACTTCGACTCGGAATTCACGGTCACCACGGTCGGCCCCTTCGGCTTCCCGCCGTCCACGACGCTGACGCATGGGAACCAGTCCTGGGCCGTGTTCGGCCAGGCCAGCTATGACGTGACCGATGCATTCACCGTCACCGGCGGTCTGCGCTATACGGAGGACGACAAGGACCTCACCGTCGCCGCCGCCCCGGCCAACAACCGGAGCGTCAGCGATGACCATGTCAGCTGGGACCTGAGCGCGATCTACGCTCTCAATGACGACTTCTCGATCTATGCACGCGTTGCGGATGGTTTCCGTGGTCCGTCGATCCAGGGCCGCGATGTCGCTTTCTTCGCGCCGCCATCAGTCGCGCAATCCGAGACAGTCCGGTCGTGGGAAGCCGGATTCAAGTCTGTCATGGGCGATACGCTGCGCCTCAACGCGGCGGTCTTCGCCTACACGGTTGACGACATGCAGCTCACGGCCGTTGGCGGCGGGGGCAATCTTGTACAACTGGTCAACGCCAACAAGGGCAAGGCCACGGGCTTCGAAATCGACGCCGAATGGGCCCCCATGGACAATCTGGTCTTCACCGGCGGCTACTCCCTGGTCGACTCCTCGATCGACGACGCCTCGCTCGCCGTCGGCATCTGCGCCCAGTGCACGATCACCGATCCGACGACGGTCATCGGCGGCTCCACACGCGCCCTCGTGGATGGCAACCCGTTCCCCAACGCCCCGCGGACAACCGCGAACGTCACGGCCCGCTGGTCGGCGCCGGCTGGCAATGACGCGGAGGTCTTCGTGTTCACCGACTGGGCCTTCCAGGGCAAGACAAACCTGTTCCTCTATGAGTCGGTGGAATTCCAGACCGACGACCAGTTCGAGGGCGGCCTGAAAGTTGGCTGGACGAAACTGGATGGCTCGCTGGAACTGGCCGTGTTCGCCCGCAACATCACGGATGAGCACAACATCAAGGGCGGAATCGATTTCAACAACAATACGGCCTTCGTGAACGACCCGCGCATCTGGGGCGTCTCGTTCAAGGTTACGAACTGACGCGAACCGGCTCGACCAGAGGAGGGCCGTCCCGGAAGACCGGGGCGGCCCTTTCCGTTGGCCGGCACTCTATCGACGCCATGTCGGGAATCCCGATGCGCGTCGATGTCATGACATGTCGCTGAGACTTTCCCTCGACGCATGCGCGATGCGCACAGCGCAAGACAAAAGCGCCGCCCCGGTGACGCGGCGGCGCTTCGCGGTCAAAATCCAGGGTCTGCTAGGACGACTGGGCGGGCGTGGTTGGAGCAGTGGGTCGCGGCTGGACCGGGGCGGCTGTCTCGGCCTGGACCGGCACAGGACCGGTGGTGCAGCAACGAATCTGCATTTCGAGGACCTGGTCGTGGAAGCGGCAGCCCTCATCATTGATCTCGCGCAGGATCGATGGCGCGCCGGCATTGTAGGTGAAGCGCGTCTGGACACAGGACTGCACCTTGTAACCCTCGCCGCACGATCCGGTCTTCGAGCGCTGCACCGTCTTGGTAATGCAGTTAAAGGCGGCCTGGGTCGCGACGGCGCTCTTCGCATCGGCTGCGGCTGCCAAGGCGGCGTCGGCTGTCGACTGGGCGCTGTTGGCGCGGGCAAGCGCGCTGTCAGCGATCTCGCGCGCCTTGGCGAGACTCATGTCCGTCTGCGCGAGGGCCCGCTTCTGGCCGTCGATCTCGACATTGATTTTGCAGATATCGGTATTCGCCTTGTCAGGCTGGGCGCAATACTGCGCAACAGTCATGTTCTCGGGGATCTGCTGACACGCGGCCGCAGCCAGCGCCATGGCGGCAACTGCCGCAAATGCTTTCAGGGACATTCATGAACCTCCATCACCTGGGCGGGAACATGGATCAACCGGCTGACGCGGCAAGTGAAATGGCAGCAAACATTCGGGCATGCAGCGGATTGCCGCGTCAGCGTCTCGCCCTGTGACGGACCCATGTGCGCGCCATGATTACCGGCAGTTCATGCAGGACAATGCGCGCCTGATTCAATGGCAGATCCTGCATTGCGGTCTGGTGATGCCGACAGCGTCCGTGCCGATTTCTGTCACGGTGGGACGCAGGCAGGTTTCTGCGGGCGGGAGATTAAGGCGCCTTCAGGTCGAGCTTCCGAACGCGTTCACGGGAAGTCTGAGGAAGCGCTTGCCATCCTCCTGGGGGGGAAGATCGCCGGCCCGGATATTCACCTGAAGCGACGGGAGGATCAGCGCCGGCGCTTTCAACGTGCGGTCGCGCGCAGTGCGCGTTGCGACGAACTCGGCTTCGCTGACGCCGTCGCGTACATGAATATTGCCTGCCCGCTGTTCTGCGATGGTCGACTCCCATGCCGGCGTTGTCCGGCCCGGCGGGAGGTAGTCATGGCCAACGAACACGCGCGTCTCAGGCGGCAGGTCGAGAAGACGACGGATCGAGCGATACAGCATCGCCGCATCTCCGCCCGGAAAATCGGCTCGCGCCGTGCCATAGTCCGGCATGAACAGCGTATCGCCGACGAACACGGCGTCGCCAATCAGATAGCTGACACAGGCTGGCGTGTGCCCGGGCGTGTGGATCACCTTCGCCTCGAGCTCGCCGATCCGGAAAACGGCGCCTTCCTCCCAGAGCACATCGAACTCGCGCCCGTCGTCTGAAACATCCCTTGCCCCGAATATCGGCGCGAACAGGTGCTGTACGTGTGGATCGGGTCCCGGGTCACC
>CAZTMG010000132.1:0-7855 GCA_964614815.1 uncultured Rhizobium sp.
AGGCCTGCGCGCCGACCGCATCTGGTTCATGGAAATGAACACGCGGCTGCAGGTGGAGCATCCTGTCTCCGAACTCATCACCGGGCTCGATTTCGTGGAGCTGCAGCTGCGCGTCGCCGCCGGCGAAAGACTGCCCGCGCAGTCAGACATCACGATCAGGGGGCATGCCGTCGAAGCGCGGCTGTGCGCGGAGGATCCCGCGCGCGGCTTCATTCCGTCCTCCGGTCGGCTCGAAATCTTTGATCTCGGCGCGTTCATGGAAGCGGGCGCCGGCGGCGTCACGCTGCGCCTCGACAGTGCGGTCGAGGAAGGCGACGTCATCCCGGCGACCTATGACAGCATGATCGCCAAGGCCATCGCCCATGGTCCCACGCGCGATGATGCGTTCGACGCGCTGGCGGAAGGCCTGCGTGAGGCGGAGGTATGGCCCGTCGCCACCAACGCCGCCCTTCTCGCAAGCCTGCTCGACAATGCGGATGTCCGCGCGGGCGTCGCGACCACCAACCTCGTCGAAGCCAATCTCGCCGAACTAACCGGGACGGATGAGGCCGAGCAGGTCGATATTCTCGCGCTCGCGGCCGCCGGCCTGCGCGGGCTCGCCGCGTCGTCTGCGGCCGATCCCTGGTCCATCGCGGACGGCTTCCGCATCAACGCGGCGGCCCGGTCGAGCTACACGCTCGACATCGGGGGGGAAGCGCGCACGGCGACGCTTGAGTCGACCTCTGACGGCGAGGCGATGGTCCTGCAGGGCGAACGGCTGGACGTCACGCTCGAAACCCTGCCTGTCCCCGGCGGCGTGCTGGTGACAGGCGCAGTCGAGGGAGGCGAGGTGCTCGGCGTCGTGCGCGAGACGGCGGATGGCCCGGTGCTGTTCCATCGCGGCCGCGCCTTCGTCCTGCGCCGGCCGGACCATGCCCACGCCATCGAGGGTCTCGCCGCCGGCGACGACATCCGTGCGCCCATGCCGGGCAAGGTGCTGGAAGTGAAGGCGAAGCCGGGTCAGGAGGTAAAGAAGGGCGATCCCATGATTGTGCTCGAAGCCATGAAGATGGAGCACACGCTCGCGGCCCCGCGCGACGGGAAGGTGGCCGTGGTGTCCGCCGTGGCGGGCGCCCAGACATCCGAAGGGGCCGTTCTGGCGCGGCTCGAGCCGGCGCCGGAATGATCCATCCCCACCCCAATGGCGCCGGGCGGGATTCGGACTTCATTCATCATGCCGGCGTCACATTCGGGCAAAGGCAGTCTCCCGCCGGAATTCATCTTCCGGGGCCAAATCCGGCCACAATCCTTGGCAAGGTGGGCCCTTCGAGATCTCCGTTGTCGGGGCCGGAACGGATAAGGCGCGATGCCAGCAGTCCTGCTGTTCGCCATCTCTTGGGCCGGGCTCGCGCCGGAGCAGGCGCTGGAGCGCGCGCTCGACGCTGTCGAGCCGCCCGCCGCCATGCGCGCCGCCTTCCACGCCACGCTGGTCAGCGGCAACGCCGTCCGCCGCATCGAGTACGACGCCTTTGCCGAGACGGACGAGAAGTTCAAGGTCACCTATGCCTGGGGAGCAAATCACGAGCTGGATGCGATCGTCGAAGGCTGGCGCGCCGAGCGCCAGGCTGACGCGCGCCTCTTTGCCGACGATCTCCGGCTCAGCCTGGCGGACGCCCGTATCGCCCTTCCGGCCGACTCCATGGCCGTAACCTTTCGTCACCGCATGTCCGTGAATGACGGACCGATCGACGCCGTCTTCTCCGCCCGCATGTCCGGCCGCCTGCAACTGGACAGGTCGACAGGCTATGTCTCCCGCATCGACTATGTCGCCGAAAGCCCCATCACGCTCGACGACGGCACGAAGATCGAGCAGTACCGCCAGACCTACAATTTCGGCTATTCCGAACGCTGGGGCGTCAGCTTCGTCACCGGCTATGAGCTCTGGGTCCGCGGGTCCAGATGGGGCGTCAGGGACGAGCGCTCGATCAGGGTGACGCTCACCGACATCGCCTTCGGCCTCGCGGGAGATGCGAAACAGGACCTGGCCTCCAACCCGGCCGCCTACGCCCCCGGCCCCACGGCTATTCTCCGCTGAAGGCTTGCAGCGCGCGGGAGTCGGGCTTAGCTCGGGGCCATGGCCCTTCACATGATCAAGCTGTGCGTCGGCGTCGAGAGCGTCGAGGACCTGTCGGAATGGCAGGCGAGGCGGATGGCCGATCTGAAGAAGAAGGGCAAACCCGCCAACCCGTATCACGACACACGCATGTTCCCGAAACGCGCGGCGGACATGCTCGATGGCGGCTCCCTCTACTGGGTCATCAAGCACTTCATCATCGTGCGCCAGCGCCTCGTCGGCTTCGAGGAGGTGAAGGACGGCGACGGCAAAGCCATGTGCCGCATCCACCTCGATCCGCAGCTTATCCGCACGAAGCCGCGCAGGAAGCGGCCTTTCCAGGGCTGGCGCTATCTCGAGCCGGCCGACGCCCCCGCGGATCTCGACGGCAAGGGCCCGGCGCTCTCCGCCGATCTCGAAACGGCGCTCAAGGAAGCGCTGGCGTGGTAGGCCAGGTCGGCCCGGCTCACGCCTTGCGCATGAAGCCCATATTGTCGATCAGGCGCGTCTTGCCCATGCGGGCCGCAAGCAGCAGGCGGCCGGTGACGCCAGCAGGCGCAGTGTCCCGGCCGAAAGGGGCGAGCGTGTCGGCGCGGCGCGCGGCGACATAGTCCACGGCCGTAAAGCCCGCGGCCATCAGGGCCTGCCGAGCTTCCTCGGCGCAGGCGCTGATCCGTTCGCCGGCTTCGAGGCGCGTCGCGGTTTCCTGCATGATGCGGGGCAGGGCGCCTGCGGCTGTGCGCTCCTCCGCGCTGAGATAGGCGTTGCGCGACGACATCGCGAGGCCATCCGCCTCGCGCATGGTCGGCCCGCTGGCGATCTCGATGGGAAAGCCGAGGTCCTGCACCATGCGCCTGATGACCAGCAGCTGCTGGTAATCCTTCTCGCCGAACACGGCGACATCTGGCTGGATGTGCAGGAAAAGCCGGCTCACGACGCTGGCCACGCCTTCGAAGAAATGCGGCCGAACCTCGCCTTCCAGCATGTGCGCGAGATCCTTGACCATCACCCGGGTGGAATCCCCCGCTGGATACATCTCGGTCAGGTTCGGGCAGTAACAGAATGAACAGCCGGCCTCGGCGAGCGTCTGCAGGTCGCTCGCCTCGGCGCGGGGATAGGCGGCCAGGTCCTCATGGGCGGCGAACTGGGTCGGGTTCACGAAGATGGACGAGGCGGCCACGTCGGCTTTCCCGAGACCGATCCTGATCAGGCTGACATGGCCGGCATGAAGGGCGCCCATCGTCGGGGCGAAGGCGATGCGCTTGCCCTGCGCGTGCATCTGCCGTCGCCACTCGCGCGCCTCGGCGCGGGTTCGGGCCACTACAAGTCCGTTACGCTTGGCCAATCAGACGCCCTTCCGAGACCGGTCCCGGCGCGGCGCTCCGGGCTTTCAGGGGCGGGCTTCTAAGCCTGTTCCAGAGGCGGATCAATTGCGCCCGGACGCGCAGGCTTTATGGGTCCTTAACCGGCGGGGCGGATGTTCGGACGAATGTATTATCGGCTTGTGAGCACCCTCCGCCTGCTTGGGGCCAGCCTTGCGGTTCTGGCCGCCGCCTGCGCGCGCCTTGCGCCGTCAGCAGGACTTTCGACGCCGCCGGAGCCCCGCTTCTCCGACGCCCCGTCCTCCGATCAGCTGGCCGCTGACGCCGTCCGACGCGACGACCAGGCCCGCATCGTCGCCCTCGAAGCGCGGCTGGCCGCGATCTCGGCGGACATGGCGAATCTGAGGAAGGCGCTCGACGTGCTCGGCCCGCTGCCCGACCACGCCGACCTGTTCATTCCGGTCGATCTGGCGGAGATGGACGAGGCGTCGCCCGCCGCCACGCAGGCCCTGCTCGGCCATGCCGGCCTGGGTTGTTTCGCCGCCGCGATGGACACGCCGGATTTCACCGAGCCGCTCGGGCTCGAATATCACGGGTTGGGCGAGGGCGTGCAGGTGAGCGTTTCCGAAGACGCGGCGATCAGCGCCCTCTGCATCCAGCTTTCGGCAATCGCCGGCCCGGCTCGCGCCGTTGCCCCGATCCGGGCCGGGTGACACGGTCATGGTGGCAGACGTCATGACGCTTCCAGGCGCTTCGTCGGATCGTGAAACGCCGGCCCGGTCGCGCCTGGCCCACACCATCGTGGTCGGCAACGAAAAGGGCGGGGCGGGCAAGTCGACCGTCGCCATGCACCTTTCCGTCGCCTTGCTGCGCATGGGCATGACGGTCGGGGTCATGGATCTCGATGTGCGCCAGCGTTCGCTGGCCCGCTATCTCGAAAACCGCGCCCGCTGGATCCGCAACACCGGAGCCCAGCTGCCGATGCCGGAAATGGTCCGCATCGACGCCAGCCAGGCCCGCGATCTCGACGCCGCCGAGGCCGAGGAATCCGCCCATTTCGAGGAAAGCCTGCGTCGCCCGTCCGAACGCTGCAACTGCGCCGTTACCGACGCCCCCGGCGGGGACACCTTCCTGTCGCGCACGGCCCACTCTGCGGCTGACACGCTGATTACGCCGCTGAACGATTCCTTCGTCGATTTCGACCTGCTGGGCGATGTCGATCCGCAGACGCTTGAGGTTGCGCGCCCCAGCTATTACGCCGAACTTGTCTGGGAGTGCCGCAAGATGAAGGCCCAGACCAGCCGAAAGCCGATCGACTGGATCGTCATGCGCAACCGCATGTCGCCGCTTGATGCCCGCAACAAGCAGCGGGTGGGCGAGGCGCTCGACAATCTGTCCCGCCGTGTCGGCTTCAGGATTGCGCCGGGCCTGTCCGAGCGCGTGATCTACCGCGAACTCTTCCCGATGGGTCTCTCGCTTCTTGATCTCACCGACGCAGGTTCCGGCGTGACCTTCACGATGAGCCATGTCGCCGCCCGCCAGGAAATTCGCGACCTGATGATCGTTCTCAAGCTGCCGGGCCTGGAAGGCAGGGACATCAGCTTCTAGGCTGGGTAGGCAGCTGGCCAAGATCAGCCGGCAGGGAGATTCACATGGCCGCACCCGGGAAAACGGCGAAAAGGACGCCCGCGAAGAAGGACGTGAAACCGCGGAAGCGCATCGTCCAGACCTTGAACGTCAACGCGCCGGGCAAGACCTATCCGCGCGACGCCGACAAGTACGAGGCGGCCCGAAAGGCGTTCCTGAAGGTGATGCCGACGAAGGGACCCGGCGTCACCCAGGCCGAGATGATGGCGCTGATGAAGAAGGCGCTGCCGGCCAGCCAGTGGGGAACCACGACCGGCTGGTGGACCAAGACCGTGCAGCTCGACGCCGAAGCCCGGGGCGAGGTCGTCCGCGACGGCGGCAAGCCATTACGCTGGCGCAAGGCAAGATAGCGGCAGGCTTGGTTAATAGGCGATCGGCTGGTTCAGCACGTCCAGCGCAGGAGCGGCCCCCATCTCGCTGGTGACCACAATGGCGGTCCCCGCCGGGGCCGAGGTCGCCGGCGTGTGTACGGGCGTCGAGCCGGGGAAGGATGGGGCTGATTCCGACGCGCCGGAGGCGTCGATCAGGGCCCCGATCAGGTCGACGGTTTCATGGCCCGGAGCCGCCTCACTGTCGCCTTCGGCGACTTCCAGGGCCTCGTCATACTCTTCGGTGGTGCCGATATCCTCGCTGAAGGCCCCATCATCGTCCATCGCAGCCACCAGGGCCGCGTCCGGCTCCTGCAGTCTGCGCAGCTGGGCCAGCGCCAGGTCGTCAGCCGAAACATTGCCGCGCGCCCCGAAGGCGATCCGCGTGCGCAGGTCGCTATCGTCCGCGACGCCGCCGCCGATTTCGAGGAAGGCCGCTTCCAGCAGGTCCGCTACGTGGGCGTCGCGCGACTTGCCGGTCGTGCCGCCCATCATGACGGCGATCACCCGGCGGCCGTTGCGCTCGGCCGAGGCCATCAGGTTGTAGCCGGAGGCGTTGGTGAAGCCGGTCTTGATCCCGTCGACCCCTTCCACCTTCTTCAGAAGCTCGTTGTGGTTCATGTATGTGCGCTTGTTCCACGTGAACGAGGCGAGCGCGAAATAATTGTAGCGGTTCCTGTGGTCCTGATAGATGGCCTCGCCCAGCTTCGCCATGTCACGGGCGGTGGTGATCTGCTTCTTGTCCGGCAGGCCGGAGGAATTGCGGAAATTGGTGCTCAGCATCCCCAATTCACGAGCCTTGGCGTTCATCTTCGCGACGAACTTGGCCTCGCTGCCGCCGCCCAGCTTCTCCGCGATCACAATGGCCACGTCATTGGCCGACTTGGTCACCAGGGCGCGAATCGCATCCTCGACCTTGATCGTCGTCCCGGCCTTCAGCCCCAGCTTGGACGGCTGGGCGCGCGCCGCGACCTTGGAGACCGGCAGCCGGTCCGAAAGCTTCAGCTTGCCCGAATCGAGGGCATCGAACACCAGATAGAGGGTCATCACCTTGGTGAGCGAGGCCGGATGCCGGGGCTCGTCGGCGGAGCGGTCGTGCAGGACCTGCCCGGTTTCCAGGTCGACGACGATGGAAGCATACTTGCTGTTGGCCCAGGCCGGCGCCGAAAGGGCGAGCGCCGCGGCGATGAACAGACCTGTCCGGCGGAGCCAGGCGATCAGGGAGATCGTCTTCATACGCGGCGGAATCCTCTCAAAAAGCACATACAAAGACAGGATTGAGGGTCCATCGCCGACCTTACCCAATCTTTAAGCTGCGTCACCCCTGATCCGCTGTCGGGTTCCTTTTTCCACCCGGCCCCCCGAAAGCGGGCGCCTCGCCATTCAATTGAGCCTTTCCGCCGCTTAACCGTGCATGAACCGTGCAAACTTGCCGCAGTCCGAATCCGCCGGGCCGGCCGGGGCGACCTCCACTCTGCCGGCTGACTCGGGACAAACCAAGGCGGGGACTGCTGTTTCATGGTTCACAGCTGCGCGAATGCGGCATGGGCCAAGGCCCTTTCACTTGGCCCGCGGATCAATATCTAATGCAGGGTGAACGCCATTCCGGTTGCAGGGCCGGCGGCTGCGTTCAGCACGATGCCAACCCGGGACTCCATGACTGACAGGAAACAGACACCCGGAACCACCAGAGAGCTCGGCGTCTCCACGCGGACGAAGCCGAAGCCCAGGAAACCATCGCTCTACCGCGTCCTCCTGCTGAACGACGATTACACCCCCATGGAGTTCGTGGTCCTGGTCCTGGAGCACTTCTTCAACAAGTCGCGCGAGGAGGCGACCCGGATCATGCTGCATGTCCACAATTACGGGGTGGGCGTCTGCGGCGTTTATCCGCTCGAAGTGGCCGAAACGAAAGTGACCCAGGTCATGGACCTTGCGCGCCAGCACCAGCATCCTCTCCAATGCACGAAAGAACGCGAGGATTAGAACCCCTAGATGCCCTCCCTCACCCCCAGCCTCGAACGCGCCCTCGAACGCGCCCTGCAGTTCGCCTCGGACCGCAAGCACGAGTACGCCACGCTTGAACACCTGCTGCTCGCGCTGACGGACGACGAGGACGCGGCCGAGGTGATGACGGCCTGCAAGGTCGATCTCGAAAAGCTGCGCCGGGACCTCGCGAACTACCTCGACAATGATTGCGCCTCCTTCGTCGTGGAGGACGGCGGGCAGGTTCACCCCACCGCCGCCTTCCAGCGCGTCGTCCAGCGCGCCGTGCTGCATGTCGAAAGCTCCTCGCGCGACGAGGTTTCGGGCGCCAACGTGCTGGTCTCCATCTTCGCCGAGCGCGACAGCCACCACCTGTTCCTCGAGCCCGAGGGGCGCGCCACCCGCGAGGTGTACGTCAACGGGCTGTCGACCTCGCTGCC
>CAZTMG010000132.1:7865-8436 GCA_964614815.1 uncultured Rhizobium sp.
GAACTACATCTCGCACGGCGTGGCCAAGAAGCCCGGCATGTCGAAGTCCAAACCCGTCGAAGGCGCGGCCGAGAAGGAAGAGGACCAGGCCAAGCCTGCCGGAGAGGCGCTGGGCGCCTACTGCATCGACCTCAACCAGAAGGCCCGCGAGGGGAAAACCGATCCGCTCATCGGCCGCCATGCGGAAGTCGAGCGCGCGATCCAGGTCCTTTGTCGCCGCCGCAAGAACAACCCGCTGCTCGTGGGCGATCCGGGCGTGGGCAAGACCGCCATCGCGGAGGGTCTCGCCAGGAAGATCGTCGACGGCGAGGCCCCGGCCATCCTGGCCGACGCCGTCATCTATTCGCTGGACATGGGCGCGCTGCTGGCCGGCACGCGTTATCGCGGCGATTTCGAGGAGCGGCTGAAGGCTGTCGTGAAGGAGCTTGAGGAGCAGCCCAAGGCTGTCCTCTTCATCGACGAGATCCACACCGTCATCGGCGCCGGCGCCACGTCCGGCGGCGCGATGGATGCATCCAACCTGCTGAAGCCCGCGCTCCAGTCGGGCCAGCTTCGCTGCATGGGCTCCACC
>CAZTMG010000133.1:0-3712 GCA_964614815.1 uncultured Rhizobium sp.
CGACGGTCGCGGGCGAGAGGCCGGTGGCGAACAGCCCCATGGGCGGCGGCTTGCCCCTGAACTCGGTGACGATGCGTTCGGCCAGCTTCTTGCCGACGCCATTGGCCCGGCTGATCGCGGCGGTGTCGTTGAGAGCGATGGCGTCCATCAGCTGCGCCGTCGTGAGCGTGTCGAGGATGGAGAGCGCGATCCTTGCGCCGACGCCGGGCGCATCCTGCAGGCGTGAGAACCAGGCGCGCTCCTCGCCGCTCGGAAAGCCGGATCGCGCTTTCGGACATCTGCGTTTCGACATGCAGCTCGGCGACCTCGCCGACCGACAGCCTGCCCAGCGTGCGCGCCCCTGCATGGACCAGATAGCCGACGCCGTTCACGTCGACCAGCGCCTGCCCCTCGCCGATGGCGGCGATGATTCCGCGCAGGCGTCCGATCATGCGGGACGCCTCTGGCCGGAGACGGGACGATGATGCGCGCCGCAGATGGCGACGGCGAGCGCGTCCGCCGCATCGGCCGAGACCTCGCCCGCTTTCGGCAACAGCCGCCGCACCATGAAGGCGACCTGCGACTTGTCGGCCGCGCCCGTGCCGACGATCGACTGCTTCACCCGGCGCGTGGCGTATTCGTGGACCTTGAGCCGCGCCGCCGCGAGCGTCGCCAGCGCGGCGCCGCGCGCCTGCCCCAGCAGCAAGGTCGATTTCGGGTTGATGTTGACGAACGTTTCCTCCACGGCGGCCTCGTCGGGTTCGTGCGCGTGGATCACGCTGCGCAGGTCCTCGCAGATGAGCCCCAGGCGGTCGGCCAGGTCGAGATCGGGGTCCGGCCGGATGACGCCATGGGCGATCCAGCCGAGCCGCGGCCCGTCCGACGTGATGACGCCCCAGCCCGTGTGACGCAGGCCGGGATCGACGCCCAGAATTCGAATCATCTGTCCCATGCCCCAGACTCGCAGACCTCGAACGGATTGAGAACATGCCGCCGGTTAATGGGGCGGAAACCAGCGCAACCGAGCCTGCGCGGCATGGCGACTTTCATGGATATGACACGCAGGGGGGCGCTCCTGTCGCTGGGCGCCGCGGTTCTTGCCCCGGCCGCGCAGGCCGCGCCGGGGATAGGCTTCCCCCTGCGCATCGCCTGCGTACGCGTGGCGCCGTCGGGTTTTGTGCACATCCGCACCGACGAGCAGCTGTGCTGGACCCGCATGGCCACGCGGCTGGGCGGGCTTGTCGATATCATCGCGCCGCTACAACCCGCCGACATGCTGGGCGGGGGTCTGCCGGCGATCGAGGGGACGGCGAACTGCGCCCTGGTCGCGCGGCAGATGGCGCAGCAGGCGGGTTTTGAACTCGTCATCCTCTATGCGACGCACGACGGGCAGCGACCGCTGAAGAGCTATGACAACTGGTTCGCGGAAACCTTTGCGAGCCTCACCGCCAACCTGCGGAAGGATGCGCGCGCCACGGCGGAGGCGCACCTGCTATCCGTCGCGGGCGGTGCGCCATTGATGTCGGCGCACGCCGATGCGAAGCCGCGCGATCCGCTGAACCTGTTCGACGGCGGCCGGAATCCGGAGCGCGAGGCGCTGGACGGACTTGTACAGGGTTTCGAGCGTCGGTTTCAGGACCTGGCCCGGCAGGCTCTCGACAACAGCCGCTCCATCGCCAGCTAGCGCAACAGCCATACCCGGATTGGCGCAAAATCGAGTGAACTGGCCTAGCCAGCCCGCCGATCGTCGCTAATGTCTGCCCTCCATTCTACCCGGGAGGGCCTTCATGCGTCGTTTTCTCCTTTCTTCGCTGTGCGCAGCGGCGTTGCTGGCGGCGTGCGGGCCTGCGGAAGACCTGACGCGCGTTCCCGCGGCGGTGTTCGACGAGGCGACCGCGGCGCAGCTGGCCTCCAACCCGCTCCTGGCGGAATGGACGGGCCCCAATGGGGGGCAGCCCGCCTTCGACAGGATGGACCTCGCCCAGCTCAAGCCCGCCATTGAAGCCGGCATTGCGGCGCACCTCGCGGAGATCGACGCCATCGCCAACAATCCGGCGCGGGCGAGCTTCGAGAACACCATCGTGGCGATGGAGCGCGCAGGCAAGGCGCTGGACCGCGCCATGACCTATTTCAGCGTGTGGTCGTCCAATCTCTCGACGCCGGAGTTTCGCAAGCTGCAGGCGGAGATCTCGCCCATGCTGGCCGACTACCAGTCGAGGATCACCCAGAACGAGAAGCTGTTCGCACGCATCAAGGCGCTGCATGACGACAAGGGCCTCCAGCTGACGCCGCACCAGGCGCGCCTCCTGAAGCTGACCCATGACCGTTTCCAGCTGAACGGGGCCGAGCTGACCGGCGAGAAACGCGAGCGCTATGCGGCGATCCAGAAGGAGCTGGCCGAGCTTTACACGAAGTTCTCGAACAACCTGCTGGCGGACGAGGAAGGCTGGGTCACCTACCTGACGCCGCAGCAGCTGGGCGGCCTGCCGGCCTCGTTCGTGGCGTCGGCCAGGGCGGCGGCGGAAAGCCTCGGCAAGCCGGGGCTGTATGCCGTCGTCAACACCCGCTCCGCGATGGATCCGTTCCTCACCTACTCCACCGAGCGCGGCTTGCGCGAACAGGTGTGGCGCAACTATTACTCACGCGGGGACAATGGCGACGAACACGACAACAACGCCGTCATCGCGCAGATCCTGAAGCTGCGGCATGAACGCGTCGGCCTGCTGGGCTACAAGACCTACGCCGACTGGCAGCTGCAGGACAACATGGCCCCGGACCCGGCCGCGGCCATCGCCCTGATGGAAGCCGTGTGGCGCCCCGCCGTCGCCCGCGCCAGGGAAGAGATCGCGGACATGCAGGCGCTTGCGATCTCCGAAGGCGCGAACATCACCATCGAGCCGTGGGACTACCGCTTCTATGCGGAGAAGGTGCGCAAGGCGAAGTACGCGCTCGACAGCGAGGAAGTGAAACCCTACCTGCAGCTCGACAAGCTGCGCGAGGCGATGTTCTTCGTCGCGGGGGAACTGTTCGGCTTCGCCTTCACGCCCGTGCCCGATGGCCAGATTCCCGTCTTCCATCCCGACGTTCACGTCTGGGAGGTGACCGACAAGGCCTCGGGCAAGCATGTCGGCTACTGGTATCTCGACCCCTACGCCCGGCCTGGCAAGCGCTCGGGGGCCTGGGCGTCGAGCTATCGCTCGCACGCGACCTTCGACGGGCTCGAGACCGTGCTGTCGTCGAACAACTCCAACTTCGTGAAGCCGGCGCCGGGCGAGCCGCTGCTGATCAGCCATGACGACGCGGAGACATTCTTCCACGAATTCGGCCATGCGCTGCACGCGCTGTCCTCGAGCGTCGAATATCCCTCGCTGAATGGCGGCGTGCGCGACTATACCGAGTTCCACTCGCAACTTCTGGAACGCTGGCTGCTGACGCCGCAGGTGGTCGACAGGTATTTCCGCCACTACCAGACCGGCGAGCCCATGCCGAAGGCGCTCATCGAGAAGATCAACAGGGCGGCGACCTTCAATCAGGGCTTCGCCACCGTGGAATTCCTCGGCTCCGCGATCATGGACATGCGCTACCACACGGTCGATCCCGCCAATCTCGATCCCCGCGCGTTCGAGAAGGAGGAGCTGGCCAAGCTCGGCATGCCGAAGGAGATCCCGATGCGGCACCGCTCCACGCAGTTCGGCCACATCTTCTCCAGCGAGGGCTATGCCGCCGGATACTA
>CAZTMG010000133.1:3740-4760 GCA_964614815.1 uncultured Rhizobium sp.
GGCCTTCGCCGCGGCGCCGGGCGGGTTCTACGACAAGGACCTCGCGAGGAGCATGGTCGCCAACCTGTTCACGGTGCGCAACGCGATCGATCCGGGCGAGGCCTACCGCGCCTTCCGCGGCCGCGACGCGACGATGGACGCCCTCCTGCGCGACCGCGGCTTCCCGGCGCCGGAGAAAGCGGCGGGAGAGTAACAGGTGTGAGCCCGGCCTCATCCTGAGGAGCCGCGCAGCGCGTCTCGAAGGACGGGGGCGGGCTCTCAGCCCTTACTTGCTACGCGGGATCAGCGTCCGCCGGCGCGGCCGCCGCGACGGACCGTTGAACCAGTCGATCGCGTAGTCGATGGCGTCCTCGTCCGCGACGCCCTCTTCCGTGCGCGTCTTGTTGCGGCAGGACCAGCCCTCGCGGTGGATCGTCTCGCGGTCGCCGCTGACCAGGTGGTGCCAGGCGTGGAGATCCTTGCCCTCGTGCACGAGGCGGTAGGCGCAGGTCTGGGGCAGCCAGTCGACCTCGGCCACGATCTCGGGCGTCAGCTTCACGCAGATCGGCACGTACTGCTTGCGGTTGGGATAGTCCTTGCACCGGCAGGTCTTCGTGTCGAACAGCTTGCAATGCAGGCGCGTGACGAACAGCTCGTTCGTCTCCTCGTCCTCCAGCTTCACCAGGCAGCACTTGCCGCAGCCGTCGCAGAGGGATTCCCACTCCGCGTCGGTCATCTCGTGCAGCTTCTTGGTTTTCCAGAAGGGGAGATCGGTCATGGGCGGGGCTGTTACTTGGTTCCGAACATCCTGTCGCCTGCGTCGCCCAGGCCGGGGACGATATAGCCCTTCTCGTCGAGATGGCTGTCCACCGCCGCCGTGAAGACAGGCACATCCGGGTGCGCCGCCGTGAACTTGGCCAGCCCCTCGGGCGCGGCGAGCAGGCAGAGGAAACGCAGCCGGTTCGCCCCGCGCCGTTTCAGCCGGTCGATGGCGGCGATGGCGGAATTGCCGGTGGCCAGCATGGGATCGACCGCGATTAC
>CAZTMG010000133.1:4786-8397 GCA_964614815.1 uncultured Rhizobium sp.
AGTACGCGATGGGCTCCAGCGTTTCGTGATCGCGATAGAGCCCGACATGGGCGACGCGCGCGGCCGGCACGAGATCCAGCATCCCGTCCAGAAGGCCGTTGCCGGCGCGCAGGATGGAGGCGAAGACCAGCTTCTTGCCCTTGATGACCGGTGCGTCCATGGGTCCGAGCGGCGTCTCGATCGCGACCGTCTCCAGCTCGATGTCGCGCGTCACCTCATAGCAGAGCAGCGTCGCGATCTCGCGCAGCAGCGTGCGGAAGCCCGCGGTGGATGTCGTCTTGTCCCGCATCAGCGTCAGCTTGTGCTGGATCAGCGGGTGATCGACGACAGTGACGTTTTTCATTCTGCACTCCTTCGATCTCCGGCAAGGCCGCCCTCGTCCTTCGAGACGGCCTTCGGCCCCCTCAGGATGAGGGCTTCGAGGGCAGTGCCGACGTTGAGTCCTCATCCTGAGGAGCCGCGAAGCGGCGTCTCGAAGGACGAGGGCGGGCTCACCGAAGCAAACCGCTATTCTGAAAATGCACCTGTAACACGCGCGGTAACGTAGCTGTCACGGTAATTCCCTTGCGCGGGAAAGTATGCACACTACGGAAACATAAAGACAGATCAGGGCCCGCGTCAGACGAGGCCCGTTTCCGAGGGAGACTGCCATGTGGATTCGCAAGGGTGAGCGCGACCGGCTTCTGGGCGTCGACAGCCCGATCCCCACGCAGGTGGTCTCCAACGAGGAGTTCATCCCCCGCCCGCAGACGAAGAAGCAGAAGCAGGTCGAGAGCCTCATCATGGAATGGGGCGAGCGCAATGCGAGGAAGATCGGCATGAGCCGGCGGGCCTACATGGCCTCGTCCATGGGACTGGCGACGGCCTTCCTCGCCTCCAACTGCGTCTATGGCCAGAATGCGTTCGAGGTGGACGAGGACGAACAGTTCGAACCGCGCGAGGTCGAGCAGGTTCAGCCCAACGGCCAGAAGGGCAAGTTCTTCATCATCGACGTGCAGGCGCACTATTCCAACGGCATCGCGCTCAATTTCCGCAATTCGGAAACGGCGCGAAACATGGGGTTCGACCTGAAGAACGATGTGGACGCCTACTCCTTCCGCACTTTCACCAAGGAGATGTTCCTCGATTCCGAGACGGCGATGGTCGTGATCTCGGGCGTGCCGGGCAAGGAGGAACAGAGGGCGCCGGACGGCCGCGTGCTGGAAGGGGCGGAACGCACGCCGCGCGGGGCCATCCTGCCGAGCTGGCTGATGGCCCAGTCGCGCGACGAGCTCAACGCGATTGCGGGATCGCAGCGCGCGCTGTGCCAGGGCAACCTTGCGCCGAACCATTACTGGAACACGGCCGCCAACACGATCGACAAGGCCGCGACGCTGGAGCAGATGGACCGGGAGATAAACCTCTACAGGATCAACTCCTGGAAATGGTACTGCCACACCGACCCGGCGCGCACGGGCAACGGCTTCCAGTGCGACGATGACAACGCCCAGTGGTTCATCGAGGAATCGAGGAAACGCGGGCTGAAACTGTTCTCCGTGCACAAGGGGTATTCCTACCAGTCGCGCACGCTGGGCCATCTGGCCAATCCGAAGGACATCGAGAAGGCGGCGCTGCGCAATCCGGACGTCAACTGGGTGATCTATCACTCCGCCCTGAAGCATGGGGCGTCGGATGGCGAGAACTGGAAGGAAATGAACGAGTACAACCCGGAAACGGGCGACTTCCTCTGGCACAAGGTCCTGATGGACATCAAGCGCCGCAATCCGCAGATCAACAACGTCTATCCGGAGGTCGGCTCGTTCTTCAACACGCTGGCGATCCAGGATCCCGTGATGTGCATGCACGGCATGGGCCTCAACATAAAGGTCTACGGCGCGGATCATGTCGTGTGGGGCACGGACTGCCTGTGGTGGGGGTCCCCGCAATGGGGCATCGATGCGTTCAAGCGGTTCCAGATTTCGGACGAGCTGTGCGAGAAGCACGGCTATTCGAAGATCACCGACGAGGACCGCGCGAAGATCTTCGGCCTCAACGCCGCGAAGCTCTACGGCATCGACGTCAACGCCCAGCGCAACGCCCTGCCCGCCGACGCGCTCTCGCGCGTGAAGCAGGCCTATCTCGAACGCGGCGGCCTGCGCGACAACGACTATCACGGCTGGGTGCAGCATGCCTGAGCCCGCATGGAATTTCGAGGGCGAGCCGCCGTTCGAGCCGCGCACCGAGGCGGGGATCAATCTCTGCGCCTATTTCGACGCGATGCCGGATGCGAAACTGCGCACCTATGATCCGGCGATGACCGATGAAGAGCTCATGGCGTGGGATGGAAACTTCAAGTCGGATGGCGACCTGCTGCTTCCCTGCACCGAAAGCGAGGAAGTGGATGTGGCGATGTATCGCCGCTACATCGCCGAATGCATCCGCTACCGCGACCGCGTGCGCGGGACGCTGATGGTGGAGGCGTGAGGGCTTTCTTGCGCTGACTGGAAGCGTGTCGGAGACACGCGTTCCCCGCGCATTGGCATGCACGCTTCCAGATCGGCAGGTGTGCTCACACCCGCTTTCCCCGCTCCCGCGTCCGCTATATACAGCCACGTATAACGAGCGGAGCTTCCGATGCGCCTGATCCTTGCCGCCCTGGCACTCGCCTACGCCCCGCCGCATTCGCCCAGCAGCACGAGCAGGCCGCCTGCACCGCGATGAACGCCAGCCTGCCGGCGGAGCTGGCGGACTGGAACGGCAAGGCGGCGGTCACGACCGGGGCCGATGCCGCCGCTGCCGCCCCGATCCGGCTCGGCAAGGGCTATGAAGCCCGTCTGGGCAGGAAGGCCGATGTGGCGTTCATGGTCGAGCCGGGCAAGCCCGGCGGATCGGTTTCCTATTCGGGCGTGTTTGCCTTCGATGCGCCCGGACCCGGCGCCTATGCCGTTGCCCTGGGCTCGGCGGCGTGGATCGATGTGGTTGAAGACGGCAAGGCGCTTGAGCCGGTCAGCTTCGGGCACGGACCGCAATGCACGACGATCCGCAAGATAGTGGTCTATCGGCTGAAGGCCGGCCGCCATGTCCTGCAGATCGCGGGCAATGGCGCGGAGACGACGAAGCTCCTTGTGGCGAAACAGCCCTGAGGCGGCCTCGCATGCCGCGCAGTCTGGCGTCCGGCGCGCTCGCCGCCGCCGTCCGGAGAAAGCCCGTCGGCGCCGCATCATGATGCGTGTGCGACTGTTGCGTGACGCGGCTCCGCACTGATGCGCCGGCGCCACGCGTCCGGCTCACGCGCCGACGAATCCAAACTGTCATGCAAGTGTCGGGCGACTGTCACGCAGGGCCGTTAACCGGCTCGGCGGGGATGGTGGGCGTCCGTCGCGAGTAACCTTTCGACGCTCCCGCGAATGTCAGCCCCGGTCGAGCTCAAGGGAATCCAGAATGTCATCGAAGATTGCTGTGCGCGCGGCCCTGCTCGCCGCCCTCGCCACAACCGGCCTTGCCGCCTGCTCCGGCTCCGACGGCGTCGCCTCCCCGGGCGAGGGCGTGTTCCTGCCTTCCCCCCCGCCCCCGGCCCCCCCCCCCCCCCCCACGCCCCCCCCCCCCGCCGCCGGCCCCGCCGCCGACTGCCG
>CAZTMG010000134.1:0-8340 GCA_964614815.1 uncultured Rhizobium sp.
AACGGCTGGCGTTGACGATGATCGCGGCGTCGGTGAGGTTCACGGCGCCCGTCTTCGGGGCGAAGCGCGCCAGCGCCTGGGCGCAGGCGCGGACCTGTCCCACCGAACCTGGCGCCGCCTCGAGGCTGTCGGACCACAGCGTCTGTACGCTGTCGATGACGACGACTTCCGGCGCGGCGGATTTCAGCGCCTTGAGGATCGACCGCAGATCGGTTTCAGCGGCAAGGCGAACCGGCGAGGCGGCGACCCCAAGTCGTCGCGCGCGCGCCTGGATCTGCGAGACCGCTTCCTCGCCGGAAATGTAGACGGCGTTCGTACCCGCCTTCGCCATCGCGGCGGCCGCCTGAAGCAGCAGGGTCGATTTGCCGATTCCCGGATCGCCGCCGACAAGCACGGCGGAGGCGCGTGCGATTCCGCCGCCAAACACGCGATCCAGCTCGGCGATGCCGGTCGGAATGCGGGGCGGCGGCGGATCCGTGGAATCGAGAGGTGAGAATTCCACCGACCCGCCGCGCATCCTCGATCCGGTCGCGGGGGCGGCAAGGCCGCCGGGCGCGCCAACCGTCTCCTCGGCGAGCGTATTCCATGCGCCGCATCCCTCGCACCGGCCCGACCATTTGGCATGGGCGGTTCCGCAGGACTGGCAGACGAAGGCAGTCGTTGATTTGGCCATCGGAGGAGTCTGGCAGGTTGACCGGACCATGGCCAGACCACGCCGCTTCAGGCTCATGGCGGGTCGGTGTGAGATTTGTTCACAGGGGCGACGATTTGTGGTGATGTTGCCATGGACGGGGGCCAAGTTAGCTTGGGTATGGAAAGCAAAGGACCCATCCCATGGCCCGCTATGACAGCATAATCCAAACAGTCGGCCGGACTCCTGTGGTGCGTGTCAATCGGCTCGGGCCCGAGGGCGTGAACCTCTGGGTCAAGGTCGAGGCGTTCAATCCGCTCGGTTCCGTGAAGGACAGGCTGGCGCTCGGCGTCATCGAAGCGGCGGAAAGGTCCGGGGAGCTGAAACCCGGGCAGACCGTGGTGGAGATGACGTCCGGCAATACCGGCATCGGTCTGGCCATGGTGTGCGCCGCCAAGGGCTATCCGCTGGTTATCGTCATGCCGGAGAGCTTCTCGGTCGAGCGCCGAAAGCTGATGCGCTTTCTCGGCGCCAAGGTTCTGCTGACGCCCGCGGCCCAGCGCGCGACCGGCGCGGTCAACAAGGCCATCGAGCTTGCCAGGGCGCATGGCTGGTTCCTGACGCGCCAGTTCGAGAATGAGGCCAACCCGGACTATCACGAGAAGACGACGGCGCGCGAGATTATCGAGGACTTCAAGGACATCGGACTCGATTATTTCGTCACCGGATACGGGACGGGCGGAACGCTGAACGGCGTCTCGCGCGTCCTGATACGGGAAAGCCCGCGCACGAAGATCGTTGTGTGCGAACCCCTGGATGCGCCGATGCTGTCGAGCGGGCAATCCCAGCAACGCAATGCCGATGGCACGCCGGCGGCGGGGCACCCGGCGTGGAAGCCGCACCCCATGCAGGGCTGGGCGCCGGACTTCATTCCGAAGCTCACGGGAGAGGTCGACCTCTCCCGCGTTCACAGGATCCTCACCATTGCGTCGCCCGATGCGATGAAGTCCAGCCAGGATCTTGCGGCTAAGGAAGGCATCTTTGTCGGCATCACGTCCGGCGCGACATTTGCCGGAGCGCTGGAAGTGGCCAAGGCGGCCCCGAAGGGGGCCAACATTCTCGCGATGCTGCCGGACACGGGCGAGCGATATCTTTCGACCCCGCTCTTCGCCAATGTTCCTGCCGAGATGACGCCGGAGGAGCTGGAAATCGTCATGTCCACGCCATCGGCGCATCCGGTGCAGGCGGGCTGAGGCCCGGCAGCCTGCGCGAGGGCCGCGGCGCCCCGGCCCTGCGGCGGGGAAGCTTCATTCCATCGCGCCGATCGGGCGTTCAGTCCTTGGCGCGTTCGATGTAGGAACCGTCTTCCGTCGAGACGATCACGCGCGTGCCGGGGCCGATGTGAGGCGGCACCATGATGCGTACGCCATTGGACAGGATGGCCGGCTTGTACGAACCCGAAGCCGTCTGGCCTTTGACGACCGGCTCGGTTTCCGTGATCTCCAGCGTGACGCGTTGCGGAAGCTGGATCGCCACCGGCGAGCCGTCGAACATCAGAAGATCGCAGACCATGTTCTCGTCGAGATAGGCCGCGTCGTCGCCCAGCATGGCGGCGGGCACCAGAACCTGTTCGTAATTGTCCGGGTTCATGAAGACGTAGTTCGAATCGTCCTTGTAGAGGTAGGTGTGCTTCACCTCCTCGACAAAGGCGCGTTCGACCTGGTCGGTCGTCTTGTAGGTCTCGACGACTTTGACGCCGTCGGAGATGCGGCGCATTTCGATCGTGGCGGTCGGCGTTCCCTTGCCCGGCCGGTAGGTTTCGGCCTTGAGGACGGTGTAAAGCTTGCCATCCTCATGCTCGAGCACATTGCCCTTGCGCACGTCGGAAGCGATGACTTTGACCACGGTGTAAGCCTTTGTTTTCTGGCCGCCGGCAGGGAATGGTTCGGCCGACTGGAACGATTGAAGCGGCGCGGTCATACAATGAGCCGCCCGGGCGGCCAAGTCCGCCCTGCTGCGGCTTAAGGAGGCCGGTTTGACTGCTGCAACCCCCTGGTGGAGCAAGGATTCGCATGCCGACCGGCGGCCCTTCCTGGAAGCCCGGGGCAAGATCAGGCGGGCTGTCCGGGGATGGTTCGACATACGGGGGTTTACCGAGGTCGAGTGCGGCGCGCTGCAGGTTTCGCCAGGAAATGAGGCGCATCTGCACGCCTTCGCGACCTTGCGGCAGGACGAGGCTGGGCAGGCCCGCCAGCTCTACCTTCACACGTCGCCGGAGTTTGCGTGCAAGAAACTGCTCGCGG
This sequence comes from uncultured Rhizobium sp., assembly GCA_964614815.1. Lineage (GTDB taxonomy): Bacteria > Pseudomonadota > Alphaproteobacteria > Caulobacterales > Hyphomonadaceae > UBA7672. Next base: position 2,935 of record CAZTMG010000134.1, read on the forward strand.
CAGGCGAAACCCGGATCTTCGACTTGTCGCGGGTCTACCGGAACCGGGAAGGGGGGGCGTTGCACGCCAGCGAATTCACCCTGCTGGAATGGTATCGGGCGCACGCGTCCTGGAATGTCGTGATCGAGGACGCGATCGACATATGCCTCGAAGCCGTCCTGTCCCTTGACCGGAAGCGGCTCGAATGGCGCGGCCGGAGCTGCGACCCCTACGCCGAGGCCGAGCGGCTGACCCTGGTCGAGGCGTTTGACCGTCACGCAGGCATCGACCTCGAAGCTGCGCTTGGCGATCGCGAAGCGCTGGCGGCGGCGGCGAAGCGGCGCGGCGTACGGGTGGCTGACGGGGACAGCTGGTCGGACATCTTCAGCCGCGTGCTGGTCCAGCATGTCGAACCGAAGCTGGGACAGGATCGCCTGACGATCCTGTGCGAGTATCCGGCCGAGGAGGCGGCCCTTGCGCGGCCCCTGGCGCATGATCCGCGGTTTGCCGAGCGTTTCGAACTCTATGCCTGCGGCGTGGAACTCGCGAATGGCTTCGGCGAACTGACCGACGCCGCCGAGCAGCGTCGCCGTTTCGAAGCGGAGATGGCCGTGAAGCTCGCGACCTATGGCGAGACCTATCCGCTGGACGAGGAATTCCTCGCCGCCCTGGAGCACATGCCGCCAGCCAGCGGCGCGGCGCTTGGATTTGACAGGCTGGTCATGCTGGCTTCCGGCGCGCGACACATTTCAGATGTACTCTGGACTCCGCCGCCCTGAGCGGCTCATGTTCCGCAAGGGAAAAAGCCATGGTCCGTTCCGCTTTGGCCGCCATGTTCGCCGCTCCGATCATCGCCGGCTGCGCCGCCATGCCGGAGCCCTGCACGGCTGAATGGTTCGACTGGAAGACGGAGCGGATCGTCGGTGATTTCGTTCATGGCCATCGTGACCAGATCGGCCGCCTGCGCGACGCTGCGCCCGTCATGTTCGGGCCGGAAGGCGGGCTGGAACAGATCGCGCCAACCTCGATGCTCGTGTTGACCGCGATCGGCGCCGTCGAGCTGGCGCTCGATTTCGCGCGGGAGGCCTGGCCCGAGATCAGCGACGCTGTAGCGGAATGCTCCGCCCCGCCGCGTGCGAGTCGCCTGTTTGCGGACATGCTCCGGCGCGAAGGGGTGGACGAAAGGGCCGTCCGCGCCATCGAGGAGCTGGGGAGCATGATGGACTCGAAGCCCTGAGGGAGCCATAGAGGCCCCGCATTTCGAGGCCCCGCGTGACCCAGCTGCTCGACCTTCCGCCCGGACGCACCCTGCGCACGGCCGGCGATCTCGCCGCCGCCGGGCTGGTGCGCGACGCGGGCGACCTGGCCGAGGTGACGGCAGCCTACGCCACGGCGATCACGCCCGCGATTGCGGCGCTGATCGACCGCTCCGACCCTGACGATCCCATCGCCCTGCAGTTCGTGCCGACGCCAGCCGAGCTGGATATGACGGCTGAGGAACTGGCGGATCCCATAGGCGACCGGGCGCACATGCCCGTGGAAGGCGTGGTGCACCGCTATCCGGACAGGGTGCTGCTGAAGGCGGTGTCGGTCTGTCCTGTCTATTGCCGGTTCTGTTTCCGGCGCGAGATGGTCGGGCCGGAAAAGGACGCCAGCCTGACGCCAGCCGCGCTGGAAGCGGCGCTGGCTTACATCCGCGCCCATCCAGAAATCTGGGAGGTCATCCTCACGGGCGGCGATCCCTTCATGCTGTCGTCCCGGCGCGCGCAGGCGCTGACCCGCGCGCTGGAAACGATTCCGCATGTGAAGGTGATCCGCTGGCATACCCGCATGCCGGTCGCCGATCCGGGCCGGGTATCCAGCGACTTTGTCGCCGCCATCGGAAGCAGCGCCAAGGCCGTGTACGTGGCGGTGCATTGCAATCATCCGCGCGAACTGACAGCGGAGGCGCGCGCCGCCCTGGCCCGCATGGCGGATGCAGGGATCGTCCTGCTGAGTCAGAGCGTGCTGCTCAGGGGGGTGAACGATGACGTCGAGACGCTCGCAAGCCTGATGCGCGCCCTCGTGGAGTCACGCGTGCGGCCCTATTACCTGCACCATCCTGACCTCGCGCCCGGTACGTCCCATTTCCGCGTGGGCGTGGAGACGGGACAGGAACTCGTGCGGCAGCTGCGAGACCTCATTTCGGGAATCGCGCAGCCGCATTATGTGATCGACATTCCCGGCGGCGTTTCCAAGGCGCTGGCTGCCCGCAGCGATGTGGAAACGCGCGAAGACGGGCTCTTCCTGCGGGGCCGCGACGGCGCCTGGCGCGCCCACCCGGACGGACAATGACCTTGGCGGTACCGTTAATGGCCGGTCAAGCTATCCCTGCTACGTGACATCTCCACCCAGGAGTTCTTGCGTCCAGCGCCACAGGCATGTCCACCGCGAAACTCCCCAAGGTCCTCTTCAATCTTCAGCGCGCCAACGTCCTGCTGGCCGACGCCGACGGCATGGGTCAGAGCATTCTCGGCCAGATGCTGGCCGGCTTTGGCGCCCGCAACATCACCCGTTGCGACGACATCGCCGAATTGCGACGCATTCTCGGCACGCATACGTTCGATCTGGTGATCATCGACCCGGCCAGTTTCGGTCCGGCCGGCTATGAGGCGATCGGGTGGATCAGGCGCGAGCTGTCGCCGCCGAACAAGCACGTCTCCATCCTGGTCGCCACGGGTCACACGGAAAGCGCGCGTGTGGGCCAGCTGCGCGATTCGGGCGCCAATTTCGTCGTGTCCAAGCCGCTGTCGGCGACGGTCCTGCTGGAGCGCATCCTGTGGCTCTCGCGCGAGAAGCGGCCCTATGTCGAGACCGACAGTTATGTCGGTCCGGACCGTCGCTGGCACGATGCAGCCTTGCCGCCGGGGATCGAAGGCAGGCGCGTGAGAGACCGTGAAGTGGCTGCGCGCATCGCCGCAGGGGGGGAGATGAACCAGGCAGACATCGACCTGATCATGAGTGCGCAGGTGCAGGGGGACGCAACCTGATGAAGATCACCTATGCCAAGAACCGCCTGGGAGAAGCCCTGACAAGCGCCTCGCCGGTGCTCGCGCAGACGGCCGTGGCGCAAGCGGAAAAGATGCTGGCGGCGATCGAGAGCCAGTGTCTCGCGCAGCTCGATGTGCTGCTGGCCGAATTCCCGCCTGATCCGGCGGAGGATCCCGAAACGTGCGCCCGGCAGATCCGGGCTGTCTATGATACGGCCCGCCGCATGATCGGCGTTGGGACGGCCGCGAGTTATCCGGCGCTGGATGTCGCGGCCAAGAGCCTGTGCGAGGTTGCCGACGGGTTGCTGGCGCGAAACCTGACGGACTGGGCGCCCGTTCGCGTTCATGTCGATACGATGCGCCTCCTGCGCCAGCCGAACATTCCGGGGGCCGCCGTCGAGCAGCTTCTGGCGGGACTCGAGTCGGTGCGCACGCGGTTTGCCATGCAGGCGGCCGGGCCGCAGCGAAGCGCGGCAAGGACCAGCTAGGCCGGCGTCCGGGCGCGGCCGTTCAACTCCTCCCGTCGAGCAGATCCTTCAGATAGGCGACATGCCTGTCGAACGCCCTGCGTCCTGCGCGTGTCAGCGCGATGCGCGTGCGCGGCTTCTTGCCGACGAAGTCCTTCTGGATGGCGATGTAACCGGCCTTTTCCAGGGCGCCGAGATGCGTGGCCATGTTGCCGTCGGTGGCGCCCAGAACGGCCTTGAGCTTGTTGAATTCGAGCTGCTCGCCGGAGGGAAGGGCCGCGAGCGTCGCCGTGATCCGGAGCCGCATGGACTGATGTATGATCTCGTCCGGTCCATCCATGTCATGCCGTCCGCAGCCAGACGCCGCCGGCAATCAGCGAGCCGCCGCCGAACAGGCCCATCCACAGCGAGAAATAGCCCGGCATCCAGAAATAGCCCGCCATGATCCCCGCCGCGGTCACAAGACCGATCGCGAACAGGCGCCAGCCGGCCCAGATTCCCCCGGCCATGTACAGGAAGGGGAAAACGATCGAGATCATCGCGTTTATCTCGCGGTTCGACTCCGGCTGGGCGATCAGCACAATGCAGACGATGAAGGCGATGACGACGCCGCCCGTCAGCCCCATGCGTGCGCCGAGCCTGCGGTCGGTTTCCCGCAGGCCGGCGCCGCGCCCCCATTTGCGGCCCTGCAGGAAGCCGGTCGCCATGCTGAGCAGGAAGCCGGCGGCAAGCGTGACGGGCCAGATGAGCTTCTCCTGGTCCGGCATGAAATGGCTGCCGGTATTGGCCGCAAGCCAGACCAGCCCCCAGATGATGAAGTGGGGGGCGCCATGGTGATAGCCTTTCACCTGGGCGATGCGCTCGTTCGCGCGGCTGATGGCGTCCAGCGCCTGCGCCGCTTCCTCGCGTGTGACGTTCATTGTCCTCGTCCCTTCAATGCAGCGTCGAAGAAGGCCAGCGCCTTCGGCCAGTTGTCCTTCCATGCCGCCATGTTGGCCTCGCCGGTTCCGCCCAGCATCGGGTTTGGCGGCGCCTTGGCCATCGCGTCCGCGCGCGGCGTCGATGGGTCGCCGATGAACACCATGTGGCCCGCCCCTTCATGACTCAGGTGTTCCACGGCATGGCGAAAGCCCTTGTCCTTCGCGCGCTTCACGATGCGCTCGGCCATGTCGAAGGAGGGCCAGAGCGCATCCGCCCTGCCCGAGACAAGCAGGATGGGGCCGTTGATCCGCTCGACCGGTATGTTGACGTCCGGCCGCGTGTCCGCCTGGGCGATCGCATTGTCGAACATCGGCTTCATCGGGGCGCCGGGGCGGTAGGCCATGCCGTCTGGCGCGACGAAGGGCAGGGGCTGGCCGTCAGCCGTCCAGGCCGGGCCCATGTTCATCGGGTTCCGGAAGTTGAGACCCTGCCAGATGATGCCGGAAGGCGCGAACGCCGCCACGGCGCGGACATCCTGCCGGCGGGAGGCCAGCAGCAACGCCGCCTCGGATCCACGCGAGCCGCCGATGACGCCGATCGCATCGGGGTCGACGCCCGGCTGCGCCTTCAGCCAGTCCACGGCCTTGTCGAAGTATTCAAGCGGAATGTTCTCGAGCGTGTCCGGCAGGCCTTCGTCCATGAAGTAGGCCAGCGCAAGCACGGCGTAGCCATGTTGTGCGAAGCCGGCGCCGACGCCGCTGGAAGCCTGCAGTCCTCCTTCCGATCCGCCAAGCACGATCAGGGCCGGAACAGGCTGGTCGCTCCGGGGCATGTAGAGAAGGCCATTGAGCCCGTTCGCCCGAACGTCCGCGCGCGTCACGCCGTCCGGAGCGGCGGCCCCGCGCGTGGCGGGCGTCGTCGCCGCCGCGGGCGGGGCGGGAATGTACTGCATCGAGACCGCGTGCGTTGTCTCTCCCGCGACCGTGAAGGCGGCCTGTTCGAAGGTCGGG
>CAZTMG010000135.1:0-8233 GCA_964614815.1 uncultured Rhizobium sp.
GCACTTCGCCATGCGGGCCAATGCGCTTGTGGTCTTTCCGGGCGGCCTCGGCACGCTTGACGAGCTCTTCGAGATTCTCGCCCTGCGCCAGACGGGAAAGTCGCCGCCCATCCCGATCGTGCTTTACGACCGGGCGTTCTGGGAGGAGGTCATCAACTTCGGCGCGCTTGTGAAGCACGGCGTCATCTCGAAGGTGGACGAGACGCTGTTCAGCTATGCGGAGACGCCCGAAGAGGCCTGGGAGCACTGCGTGAAAGGCGGCGTCCTGACCCGCTGGCTGCAGGAACAGCACACGACGTGAGACGCCTCAGACCGACAGCCCGACGAACATTGGGCGGGCGAAGCAGTCGACGGCGGCCTCGGGCGTCACGTCCTTCACCCAGTTGCCGAGCTGGCCGGCGGCGTTGACGGTCACCATGATCATCTCGCCGGCGATGCGCGCATCGCATGGCCGGCAGGAGCCATCGATCATCCCGTCCGTCACCATGGCGCTGAAGCGCGTCACCACCTGCGCCAGCTCCGCCAGCATCGTCTCGCGACGTCCCGGCTCGACCGACATCAGCGCCGACGAGCGCAGCAAGGGTCCCCCTGCGGTCTGCTGGCGTCGAACCAGGGCGACGGTCGCCGCATAGGCCTGGTCGAGGCCGCGCCGATGGGAGGCGACCGCCCTGCGCTGGGCCTCGCCCAGCAAGCCGAGACTTCGGTTGAAGCAGGCGAGCAGCATATCGCCCTTGCCGTCGACATGATGATAGAAAGAGCCCTTGGTGCGGTTGAGCTGCCGTGCAATCGCTTCGACCGACGCGCCGCGATAGCCCTGCTGATTGATGAGCCTTGTCGCCGCCAGCAGGAACGCCTCCCATGCGCTCGCTCCCGCCTCCGGCTCATCGGCCGGCGTGACTGCGACGGGCGCCGTCCCTTTCGCGGCAAGGCCTCCCAGCAGGATGTCGGCGAAGCGCTGTTCGACCCAGCCGAACGCATCCGCGGGATAGGCCGGCAGCCAGAACACGGAGCGCAGGAGCTGCGACAACACGAAATAGGTCCGGGCGTTGGCGCCTTGCCGGTCCTGCGCCAGCTCCTCCTCCGACGAGACGATGCGACGCACAAGCCGGAACAGCTTTGTATAGCGCGGCCAGACCTCGTCCGCATGCGCCGTCTCCAGCGCGCGCATATCGCCGAAGATCATCAGCTCCGGCCCCTCGCCCATTCGGATCGACCGGCGCAGACCGAAATAGCGCCTCACCAGGTCGCGCACGCGCGCCTCGCGTCCGCCGGCGGCCATGGCCTGCAAGAAAATCGCTTCGTGCACGGCGATGGATCGCAGGAAGCCGGCGGCGACGAGATCGTCCTTGCGGCGGAAATAATGCCGGATGCTGGTGAGGTTCATGCCGACGTCGGCGGCGATGTCCTCCAGCGTCGCGCCGCGAACGCCCATGGCGTTGAACTTGCGGCAGGCCGCATCGAGGATCTGCTCGCGCTTCTGCAGATAGCGTTCGGACGGGCCGCGTTCCGCCGTCGCCGCCCCGCCGCGCGATTCCACATCGATCAAGGTCACGTCCTCCGCGCCGGATCAGCGGCCCGGTTATAGCGGCGGAAGGCCGTCGGGCTCCAGTCCCGGGGCGATCAGCGCAAGCGCGCGTCCGGGGCGCGCAGGAACTCGTCGGACTGGGCCAGAAGGTAGAGCTGGTTCAGCAGCGAGAGAACATTTCCCGTCACGTCGCGCGGCCCCGCGGTCGCGCCGCCTGCCAGCGCCTGCGGCGCAATGAAATAGACACGGCCCGCATGCTCGACACGCACGGCGAACAACCTTCCCGCCGGCTCCGAATAGGTCTGGAACAGGATCACGTCGCCCGCGACGGTCGGGTTCTCCTCCGTGCCGCTGCGCAGCGTTTCACCCAGGAAATAGATCATGTCGTCGAACGAACGCGTGCGAATGGCGGCCAGCGGCTCGCCGGTGCGGGCGTCCCTGAAGCCCCAGCGCGTCGCGACGGCGTCGCAGAGCAGGAGCCGGCGATTGAACCGGTCCGGCGCGATCGACGCCTCGCCAGCGCGCGCGGTCCGCGTATCGTCGGCCAGAACGAGCCGGCGCCCGGTCAGCTCCTCCACCGCACGCACCGTGTCGGCCATGGGCGTCCCGGCGGCGCCTCCGCCCAGCGTCTCGCGCAGGTAGACCGGGTCGTAGGGTTTGCAGCCGCGTTCGTCGAGGCTCAGCGGAGGCAGAGGCCCGAAATCGACGGCGTTCGCCTCCGCCCGGCGGATAAGGTCGACATAGCGCTGGATATTGGCCTTGTCCGAAGGAGACGGCGCCGCCGAAAACTCGTCGCCATCGATATACCAGGGCTGGCTCTCGCCCGCGAAGGTGACGGCGTCGACGAACAGCCACATCAGGGTTTCACGCGGCCAGCCGGCCAGCCAGTAGTTTTCAAGCTGCTCCGGCTGGATCGGCTTGAGGAGGCCCTGTGTCTTGTCATTGTTGGAGAAGGGATTCACCGAGTACTCGGCGTTCGCCGTCTCGTTGCGCGCCACGCTGGCGGAGGAGCCCGCGAACGGCATCGGCGCATTGCCGAGCCCCAGCGGCCCGAGCGCCGTGGAGCCGTTGAGCTGCAGCGACGGGTTAGACTTGATGCCCGACAGGGTTGTGTAGTTGGTTGGCCAGCGGTCGCGCGCGCGCAGCACGTTGACGGCTATGATCGCGGTCATCGCCCGCGTGTGCGCCTCGTTCAGCGTCGCGGCGTTCCCCTCGATGTTCTCGGCAAGGCCATTGGTCCCGAAGTCGCTCACCATGGCGCAACCCGACAGGCTGAGCGCCCCCAGCGCCGCCCCTGCAATCGCCTTCAACATGATCTTTCCCTCGCGCCTCCCCGCAGGCCCCCGGACAGCGGCAGGCCCAGAACGGTAAGCGCAGAATGGGCCCGGGACGGGTCAGGCGGCGTCGGACTATCTGGCTTCGAGGTCGTAGAAGCCGGCGAGTTCGAGACGGACGGCGACATCCCTGGCTCCCTCGTTCTTGAGGTACCAGCCATGGACGCCGTCCCACGGCGCAATGAAGACGCCGCTTTCGGGCGATCCCCCGGTTTTGGAATAGAACATCAGGTCGCCGACGCCATCGACCTGCGGCGTATGACCGTGGAACTCCACGACCATCAGGCCGGGATGTTCCAGCGCCCCATAGCTCACATTGTAAACGAGGCCCTGCCCCTTCTTCATCGCCAGCTTGTATTCGAGGCCCTCGCCTGCGGGGACAGGCACGTCGATCGTGTCCGACCGCCATGCAGTCGACTGCAGCGAGAGAACACCTTCGCGAAGGGGGTATTCGCGCCAGCCGTTCACGGCCTCGGGCTCAGCCGGAGTTGCCGGCGCCGCTGCTGGCGCTTCGGCGGCCGGGCCGCCGCAGGCGGCCAGCAGGCTTGCGCCCGCAAGTGCGACGAACATGTGTCTGGACATGGGGTCCTCAGGCGAGATGCTTGCGGAAGAAATCGAGCGTGCGGTTCCACGCCACGCGCGCATTCTCCGGGTCGAAGCGCGGCGTCGTGTCATTGTGGAAACCGTGCTGGCAGCCTTCATGGATATGGACGGAGAAGGTCTTGCCCGCCCGGGTGAGGGCTTCCTGATAGGCCGGATAGGCCGCATTGATGCGCTCGTCGACGCCCGCCAGCGTGATCAGCAGCGGCGCCTGGATCTTCGGAACATCCGCGACAGCGGCCGCTGCCCCATAATAGGGCGCGGCGGCGGACAGGGTCGGCAGGCGCACCGCGACATTGTTGCAGATCCCGCCGCCGAAGCAGAAACCGACGATGCCGACCTTGCCCGTGCAATCGGCGCGCCCCTGCATCAGCTGCACCGCCGCAATGAAATCCTCCAGCATCTCCGCGCCATTGCGCTGGGCCTGCAATGCACGGCCTTCATCGTCCGTACCCGGATAACCGCCCAGCGGATAAAGCGCATCCGGCGCGAACGCCATGAACCCCGCCGCCGCCGTGCGCCGCGCCACGTCGGCAATGTGCGGGTTGAGCCCCCGGTTCTCGTGCACCACCACCACGGCCGGCAGTTTCCGCGTTCCCGCATTGGCGGGGCGGACCAGATAGCCGCCCATCTGCTTGCCCTGCTTCCCGGCCCCGTTGGGCGAATCGTAGGCGATGCGGCTGCCGACGATCCGCGAATCCGTCTCCGCCATCTGCAGGGCGCTGGCGTATTTCGGCATGAGGACCTCGGCCAGCATCGCCGCCGTCACCCCGCCCCCGGCCAGCCTGCCCAGACGATCCATGAAGGTCCGCCTGTCGATGTCGTTGTGACAGTACTGGTCGTAGAGATCGAACATCTCCTGGGTTGGCCGGATCACGGGGCCGCCACCCCCCGCCAGCTTCGCGGAATCCGCCATGTGCCGCCTCCCGTTCGCGCGCCCGGCCCGCTCCTGCGCAGGCCTGCGGCACGGTATCGCGCCCTGCGGCCTTTCGGCCACCTGAAACCCCGTCCGTTCAGCGTTAGTTGACGCAGGTGTTAGCGCTGGCAGCGACCATTTGACGTGAAGATTGCTTGACGGCGTCTACCTGACACTGTCACCTTTGGACGGACGCCCTCCGGATGCGTCCACGAACGGAGATCGAAAATGACCCGCCTTTCCTCCCTCTTCCTCCTGTCCGCCACGGCGATCGCCCTCGCCTCGCCGGCCCTGGCCAAGGTTTCGGTGCAAGGCGCCGAGAAAATGTGCAAGGACGCCATCAGCCAGCAGCAGCCGGCACCGAAATCGGTGAAGGTGGACAAGGAATCGACCCGCGCCACCAACGCCACCTTCACCTACATGTTCAAGGTCAAGAACGCCGACGATTCGAACGTGAAGCTGAGCTGCACGGTCGACCGCACGTCGGAAACCGTGGCCGGCATCAAGCCGATCGCCGACTAGGCTGTCTCCCGGAGCCGGCGGCGCGAGACCGTCTCCGCCGCCGCTTCCCTGGCCTTGAGATCTTCCGATACGTCGCCCAGGGCCCGCAGGAAGGCGCGGCCCGCAGCCAGTTGTCTGGCGTCAAGGCGCGCCACAAGCGCGCGATTGGCCTCGCGCCAGGCCGGCGCCGCCTGTGCGAACAGCTTCTCACCCGCCCGCGTCAGCTGCACTTGCTTGCCCGCCCGGCCGCGTCCCCCTGCAGCGGTGACCAGCCCGCGCCTCTCCATGACCGCGAAATTGCGCGCCATCGTGCTCTCGTCGAGCAGCATGGCCTCTCCGATGGTCGCCAGGGTCGCGCCCGGCATCCGCGCCACGGCCGCCAGCAGCCCGAACTGCGCGACATTGAGATCGAGCCCCGCCATCCGCGCGTTGAAGAAGTTCGTCACCGCACGGCCCGTGCGACGTGTCGCATAGGCAAGACACTCCAGATCAAGAAAATCTGATCGCACCATTGAATGCTGTATATACATTTTTTCTTGCGCCGCAAATCATGCATGTGCAGGATTTCGGGACCGTCGCCTCCCAAGGCGGCCTATGGAGTCCCACATGAAGAAGACCTCCCTGATCGCCCTGCTGATCGCCGCCGTCGGCGTCGCGGCCACTCCGGCCATCGCCAAGACCACCCTGAGCAAGGGCAAGTCGCTGTGCGAAGCCGCCGCCAAGGCTGCAACGCCCGCCCCGAAATCGGTCAAGACCGACAACGACGCCACGAAGGTCAGCGACTCGACGTTGACCTACAAGCTGCGTCTGAAGAATGCCGACGACACGGTGACGACCGTTACCTGCAAGGTCGACCGCGAGACGGACGCCGCCACCATCGGCTCCTGACTGCAGCTGCTTCCGCATCCGACGGGCGGCGCAGGGTCTCAGCCCTGCGCCGCAACGTCATAGACCATCAGCAGCGTCCGCTGCGACCGTGAGAAATTGTCGTCCGACACGATGAACAGGCGGATGCGCCCGTCGGGCAGGCGCTGAGCCGCGATCCCCTCGCAATTGTCGATGGTCATGAACAGGTTCATCTGCGCCAGCACGCGCGCGGCGATTGGGCGGAAGCGGACATGCGCGCGCTCGTCCGCCGCGCCGGCGATGCGCGCGGGCAGGTCGGCCTGAGCGAAACCCCGCCCCAGCCGCGTCTCGATCACCATGATGGCGTCGCTGGCCAGGGCGTTGCGCGCGCGATGGAGACTGTAGACCAGCACATCGTCCCCCGCTGCAACGGCATCCAGTCCCACCAGATCCGGCGCGCCTTCGCCGATCCGGATGTCGAACTCGGGCCGCGCTTCGATGCCACGCGCCGACATGGCGCTCGCCTTTCCCGTCCGCGTCTCGATCCCCGCCAGCACGAAACCATCCGGCGTCACGGCGAGAGCCTCCACCCCATCATTTCCGCCGACAGTCAGCTTCTGGCGCCCGAATGCGGCCGACAGCGCGCTTGCGTCCAGCCCCGCAACCGGAACGCCCCGCGCCGCCGCACCACAACGCCCGATGTCGAACGCCAGCACGCGGTGCGTTCCCTCGAACGACACCAGCGCCAGCCCGTCCAGGAGGGCCAGACCTTCCGCATCAGCCTCCGACTTGCCGCGCAGCACGCCGCCTTCGGCGTTTCGCAGGCCCGCTATCCGCGCGCTTTCGGGCGTGACGCCATCCGCGCCAAGGCCGATCCACACGAAATCGCCCAGATCGCTGACCGCAAGGAGGCTGCCGTCCGAATCGACATCGAGCCCGGACAATCCGCCCAGCCGCCTGTCGCCGCTGGCCAGATGGAACCCGCCCACGAAGGTCAGTGCGCCGATGGTCGTGCGCGACGGGTTGACCGCCTGCAGCGGCACGCGCTTCACCTCCAGCGAGACAGGCTCGGGCTCCTCACGTTCGACATCGCGCGGACAGGACGTGTTCAGCAGGGGAGCAAGCACATCCTTCAGGAACTGCCCCCTGTCCGGCGCCTGCGCCGAGGCGGGCGCGCCGGCCAGCAACAGCCCCGCAAGCGCATATCGGCTCCAGCCTGCCCGCATCGCCTCTCCCGTCTGATCTGCGGCAACACCTGATGCCCTGCGCCTTCCCGGCGCTCAAGCGGAAGGCTCAGCGCAGCGGCCTTGGCACGTCGAAAATCATCAGCAGCGTGCGCGCGCCGGGCGAATAATTGTCGTCCGAGACCAGATAGAGCCGCACGCGCCCGTCCGACAGCTCCCTGGCGGCCACGCCCTCGAACTTGTCGAAGACGCCGAACTGGTCGAGCCGCGCCAGCTCGCGCCAGCCGGTCTCGGCGTAGCGCTGTCTCGCCCGCGCCTCCATCTCGCCCCGCGCCATGCCGCGCAAGCGGACATTGTCCTCATAGCGGTGAAGGTCGGTCTGCATGATCCACACGGCCCCGTCCGCCCCGCCCGGCGCGCGGTGGATGAGGAAGGCCCGCACCGACCCGTTACCGTTGATCCCCGGGAGAACGTCGATTCCCGCGAACTCCGGCGCATTGACGCCCACCCGGAGATCGAAGTCCGGCTCGGCCTCGATCGGCCGCGCCGACAGCGCATTGGTGAGCCCGTTCTTCCGCTCGACGCCCATGAACAGGTACCAGTCCTGGGTCACGGCCAGCGGCTCGGAGCCGTCGGAGGCGCCCACGGTCACCCGCGATTCCACATAGGCCTCGTCCAGCGGCAGGCCAAAATTGTCGAACACGATCGGCGTTCCGCGCGCCGCCGCGCCGCAGCGGCCGACATCGAAGGCCAGAACGCGATGATCGCCCTCGAACGAGACAAGCGCCATGCCGCCATTGACGGCGAGACCTTCGGCGCTGTCGCCCGCGATACCGGCCATCGGCTGGCCGCCGACATCGCGCATGGTCGACAGCCGCGCAGCGACCGGCTTCAGCCCCTCGCGGTCGAGATCGATCCAGACGAAATAGCCCTTGTCCGAAATCGCCAGCAGGTTGCCATCATCCAGCACCTCGACGCCGGAAAGCCCGCCGAAGCGCGGATCCGTGCTGTCGAGTTCGTAACCCGCGACATAGCTGACGACGCCAACCTTGCGCAGCGCGGGATTGCCTGGCTGGATCGCGACCGGAATCGCCGCCAGCTCGATCGCCTCCGCCGGACGCGGGGCCGCGCCGTGCGGGCAGGAGCCATCCGAGAGCGCCTTGAGATACGCCTCAAGGCTGGAGGTGCGCAGCGCCGAGCGGCTGGCCGTGATGACAATACGGTTCTCGAGCGCCGTCGTGTCGGTCGGCCTGGGCGCATTCACCGTCACGCGCTGTTCCACCACGGGCGTCTCGACCGCGCGCGCCGCGACCGCCGCCGGTTCGGC
>CAZTMG010000136.1:0-8182 GCA_964614815.1 uncultured Rhizobium sp.
GGGAAGGCAAGCCGTCAGTTGGCCGTATCCCGGTTCTCCGCCGGCTGCGCCTGCCGCTGGGCTGCCGCGCGGAAAGCCATCAGCTGTTGCAGCGCAGCCTTCTGGTCGTCCGGCAGCTCCATCGCGGCGCAGCGCGGATCGGTGTTCTGGATCGCGCGGGTCATCGCCGGCGTCAGCGGGATGGGATCGCACCCATGACCCTGTTCGCAGATCATGTCCCATTTCGCTTCCGCCTTGGCGTGACAGGCGAGGCAGTTGCCGCCGAACTGGTTCACCGCCTCCGTCGTCCCGCGCACCCTGATCGTGGCGCCCGACGCCGTCACGTCGAGCTCGAAGAACTCCCAGTCCTTCGTCGCCGCATTGAAGCCCGGATAGTGTTTCACCATCGCTTCCCCGGGCACCAGCTGCACCAGCGAACCCGGCGGATAGGCGGCCCCGTCCGGCGCATTCGCCGCCGCCAGGGTCGCGTCCATGTCGCCCAGCAGGTTCGTCACATAGAACCCGCGCACGGCCTTCATGTCGCGGATGCATCCAAAGCTCGCCGCCGAAATTTCCAGCGGCTTCCGCGCCGCCGCTCCGGCAACTGTCGCGGGCGCATCCGCCGCCGGCGGCATGGCGCACGCAGCCAGCGCCAGCACAGTGGCGGCCAGCATCATCCTGTTCGGCATCGTCCCGACTCCCCGTTGACCAGAATATCTACTGGTAGATCTTACGCGCGCGGCAGGCAAACGGTTGTGCGGACTTGCCGTGGCTGACGTCGTGTCAACGCGCGAATGTGGCTATCATGGCGCCATGCCGCGCCTTACCGCCCACCAGAAAGCCGAGGAGGAACTCATCGCCTTTGGGCTCGCCTTGCCCGAGACATCGACCGGTCCCGGCTGGCCGCCCACGCGCGCGCTGTATTTTCGCAGGAAGATGTTCTTCGTCTTCGGAGACCGGAAGGAGCCGCCCGGCGCCCTCACCATGATCATGAAGCTCCCGATCTCTGCGGAAATGGTGCAGGACCTGTATTTCGTGAGGGAAAGCAGGGGCTGGTTCAGGCAACACGATTGGGTGATCGTCCGCTTCGAGGCAGACGATGACATAACCTCCGAAATCCCCACACTGAAAGCCTGGATGATCCAGAGCTATTGCGCGATCGCCCCGAAGAAATTCGCCAGGCTGGCGCGCGGCGAGGCCTGAAACCGCCTTAATCGCTTGCTTTCACGGCGGCAAGGCGGCTGGAGTGGCCGCCACGGGCCTGAACGCCCCCGGAGGAATGATGATCGGTTTCAAGCGTGTTGCGGGCTGGGTTGTCGCCAGCCTGCTGGCGGCGACAGGCATCGTCGCCCTGGCGCAGGCCCAGACCGTCACGGTGACCCAGTCCGCGCCCGCCCAGACCAGCTGGCCGCGTGACCGGACCGACCTGCCGCATGATCCCGACTACACGCTGGGCGAGTTGCCCAACGGCATGCGCTATCTCATTCTTCCGAACCAGACGCCGCCGCGGCAGGTCGCCATCCGCTTGCTGATCGACGCCGGCTCGATGCAGGAGCGCCCGGGCGAGGAAGGCGTTGCGCACTTCCTCGAACACCTCGCCTTCCGGGGCACCACGAACTATCCCGACGGCGAGGTCCAGCGCGTGCTCGAAGGCATCGGCCTGCAGATGGCCGCCGACATGAACGCCTCCACCGGGCCGGCGACCACCACCTTCATGATCGACCTGCCGCGCAACAATCCGGAATCGCTTCAGATCGGCCTCGATGTGATGCGCGACCTCGTCAGCGAGATGACCATCGCGCCCGACAAGGTCGACGCCGAGCGCGGCGTCGTGCTGGCCGAGGAGCGCGCCCGCGCCGGCCCCAGCCTGGAAGCCGCGACCGCCATGCTGAGGATGCAGGTCGGCGATCATCCCTATGCCCGCCCGCCCATCGGCCTGCGCAACGTCATTGAAACCGTTACGCCCCAGACCATCCGCGCCTTCTATGACGCCTTCTATCGGCCGGAACGCGCCACCCTGCTGATCGTCGGCGACGTTACGGTCGCCGACCTCGTGCCGATGATCTCCGCCAATTTCGCCGACTGGCGCGGTCGCGGCCCCGCCGGCAAGGACCCCGCGCCCGTCACGGCGAAGCCGGTCACGCCCGATGTCGCCATGGTCGTCACGCCGGGCGCGCCGGACACCAGCGTGATGCTGCGCTGGTTCGAGCCCTACGCCGAACGGCCGCACACGAAGGCCGAGCGCCGCCGCATGCTGGTCGAGATGATCGGCGCGCGCGCGATCTCCCATCGCATGCCCGGCATCAACGAGGCGGCCGGAAAGCCGGCCCGTTCGCTGGGCAGCGCCTCCGCCAGTTCGATCCATGGCGTGTGGCGCGGGCAGGTGGCCTATTCCTCCGGCGTGACGGATGTGCGCAAGACGATCGAGCTGATGATCGTCGCCCACCGGCAGGCCGTCGAATACGGCATCACGCAGGATGAGCTGGACCGGCAACGCTCGCTGATTCTGGACGCCACGCGCCGCGAGGCCGAACGCGGCCGCACCGGAACGTCCGTCTCGCAGGTCGAAACCGCCGCCAGCCTGGTCAGCGCCGACATTCCCTTCATGTCGTTGCAGCAGCAGTATGCGCTTCTTCTCGAACAGGCGCCGACGATCACCCTTGCCGAGGTCAACGCCGCGATAAGATCGCGCTTCCGTCATGATGCGCCGGTCCTGATCTACAGCGGCAGCGCGCCGCCGCCGGGCGGGGAACAGGCCCTTCGTGCTGCGCTGATGGACGCAATGGCCGTCCCGGTGAAGCCCTACGCGCCGGATGCGATCAAGCCATGGCCTTACACCAGCTTCGGTCCTCCCGGCGCTGTGGCCTCGCGCGAATACGTCGCCGACCTGGATGTGACGCTTGTGAAGTTCGAGAACGGCGTGAAGCTGACCGTCAAGCCGATGCCGACCAACAAGGATCTCATCAGCGTCCGCGTGCGCATTGGCGGCGGCCGCCTGCAGATGCCGATGAATGTCATCGACGCGTCCGACATGGGCCTCTCGCTCTGGTCCTCCGGCGGTCTCGGCAAGCTGACGCCGACAGAACAGGCGCGCACGCTCGCCGGCAAGCGCGCCGCGGTTGTCGCCCGCACGCTGGATGACGCCTATGCGCTCGACAACATGAACGTCGCCACGCGCGAGGATTTCGGCCTGCAGATGGAGCTGATGGCCGCCATGCTGTCCGATCCCGCCTACCGGGCGGACGACTGGGCCTCCTGGATGCAGCAGGCGGACGCCGCAGACGCATCGCTTCTGATGACCCCGTCCGGCGTTCTGGAACGGGAGCTGGACCGGCTGCTCCATAACGGCGACCTGCGCTGGACCATCAACACCAAGGCCATGCGCGATACGTGGAAACCCGCGGACTCGGTCAAATACATCAAGCCGATTGTCGATAACTCGCCCATCGAGGTGATTGTTATCGGCGACATCGGCGTCGAGCAGGCGATCAGGGAAACGGCGCGCACGCTGGGCGCCCTGCCGCCGCGCCCGCCCTTCAGGATTCCTGCCGAATGGGTGGATGTGGACTTCCATCCGCCGGGAACCACTGTCCTGCCGCATGACGGGCGTCCGGACCAGGGCTACGCCTTTATCGGCTGGCCCACCTATCAGGGCGCCTTCAGGAACATCCGCGAGGAGCGGATCGCCAAGGTGCTCGGCCAGATGCTGCGCGACAACGCCACGCGCCTGTTCCGCTCCGAAGGCGGCGCGACCTATTCGCCGATGGAAATCGTCGACATCTCCACCTTCCTGCCGGACTACGGCTTCATCGCCGTCGCCATCGAGGTGCCGCCCGAGACCATCGACGCTGTGCAGGACCGCATCCAGGCCCTCGCCGCCGATCTCGGAACCTACACGCAGGCCCAGTCCGAGATCGACCGGATCGTCCAGCCGCGCCTCGAACAGGTCCGCCGCAGCATCGTCACCAATGTCGGCTACTGGATGGAATTCCTGGCCAACGTCCATGACGACCCCCGCGGCCTGGAGTACATCCGCACGGAGCTGAAGGACTACGCCAGCATCACCCCGGCCGACATCCGCGACGCCGCCCGCAAATGGCTCACGCCCGAAACCGCCTGGCGGCTCAAGATCGTCCCGCGCCCGGCCGGCTAGCGCCGGAAGGACGGAGCGCGACTTCCGCGTGGGAGTTGTGCTACCTGTCGGCGAACAATGAATGCGAACGGAAACGCCAACGTTTCCGGAAGCCGGAGCAAGCCGTGCCACACCGCCTGACCCCCTGCGCCATCCTTCTTGCCGCGCTCGCGGCCTTCGCCTGCTCCACGCCGGCGCAGGAAGCGCCGTCTGCTCCCCGGTCGTCCGACCCGGCGTCGCCGCCGGGCGTGGCGATCGCGCCCGAACTGTTGACTCCGGAAGCAGTGAAGGCGGCGGACGATTTCCTCTGGCTGGAAGACGTGAACGGCCCGCGCGCCATGCGCTGGATCGCCGACCAGAACCGCAAGACGGAAGCCGTGCTGAAGGGCGATCCACGTTATGAAATCTTCCGAAAGGAAGCTCTCGCCATCCTCACCGCACAGGACCGCACGCCCACCCCCGCCTTTCGCGGCGACGGCATCGACAATTTCTGGCAGGACGGCCGGAACGTGCGCGGACTCTGGCGACAGACCACGCGCGACAGCTACCGCTCCGACACGCCGCGCTGGACCACTGTGCTGGACATCGACGCCCTGGCGAAGCGCGAGAACGCCAACTGGATCTTCAAAGGCTCGGACTGCCTGCCGCCGGAAGAGTCCCTCTGCCTCGTCAGCCTGTCCGATGGCGGCAAGGACGCGGTGACGGTGCGCGAGTTCGATGCGGCCCGGAAAACCTTCGTCGCACGTGGATTCAACATCCCGGAAGGCAAGCACCGCATCGACTGGCTGGACAAGGACACGCTGCTTGTCGCTACCGATTTCGGCCCGGGGTCGCTCACCGAAAGCGGCTATCCCTTCATCGTCAAGGCGCTGAAGCGCGGCCAGAAGCTGGCGGAGGCGAAGGAGGTCTACCGCGGCTCCGCCCGCGATGGCGGTTATGGCGTCAGCCCCATGGTGATGCGCGACAGCACGGGCGCCGTGCTGGCGCAGCTCGTGTCGCGTCCGCTCGACACGTTCCGTTCGGAAGTGTGGGACATCACGTCGGGCGCGCCGGTCAAGCTCGCCTTGCCGGAGCGCGTCTCGGTTCGCGGCATGCTCGGCCGCGCCGGAGGTCCCGCTCCGCGCCTCGTCTTCACCGTGGAGGAGGACTGGTCGATCAGCGGCCAGTCTGCGCCAGCCGGCGCGCTGATGGCCGTTCCAATGCGGATGCTGCTGCCGCCGCCGCCCGGCGTCGGGCTGGTGATGACGGAACGCGATCTCTCCGTCTTCACGCCGGGCCCGCGCCAGTCCGTGGAGGAGGTGAGAGTGTTTGACGAGCGCGTCGCCGCCACCGTCTACGACAATGTGCGCGGCCGCCTCATCGTGTTCACGGACAAGGGCGATTACGGCGGCTGGCGGGAAAACCTGATCCGCACGCCCGAAAACGTCGCTATCCATCTCGGCTCGTCGGCGCGCGCCGCCGAGGAGGTTTTCTTCACCTATGAGGGATTCCTCACGCCGTCGACCCTCAACCTCGCGAGCATCGCAGCGCTCACGGCGGACAAGGTGAAGGAAGCGCCGGCGCGCTTCGACGGCTCGGGTCATGTGGTCGAGCAGTTCGAGGCGACATCGCGTGACGGCACGAAGATCCCCTATTTCGTGGTGCGTCCCAGGGGCGAACTCACCGGCGCCACGCCCACCATGATGTTCGGCTATGGCGGATTCCAGGTGTCCTATCCGCCCGTCTACAAGCCCGAGCTGGGCAAGCTCTGGCTGGAGCGCGGCGGCGCCTATGTCATCGCCAACATCCGCGGCGGCGGCGAATTCGGTCCTGCCTGGCACCAGGCGGCGCTCAAGGCCAATCGGCAGCGCGCCTTCGATGACTTTGCCGCCGTGGCCGCCGATCTGGCGGCGCGCCGCATCACATCCGCGAAACACCTGGCCATCTATGGCCGCTCCAATGGCGGCGTGCTGACCTCGGTGACGCTGACCCAGCACCCCGAGCTGATCGGCGGCGCCGTGATCGAAAGTCCGCTGGTGGACATGCTGCGCTATCAGGAGCTGCCCCCCGGCGCGTCCTGGATCGGTGAATATGGCGATCCGCGCATTCCGGAGGAGGCGAGGTTCATCGCCGCCTATTCGGCCTACCAGAATGTGAAGCCGGGCCAGACCTATCCCGAAGTCTACATCACGACCAACACGCGCGACGATCGCGTCCATCCCGGTCATGCGCGCAAGTTTGCCGCGCGTCTGCAGGCAATGGGCTATCCAGCCCTCTATTACGAGAACACGCAGGGCGGGCATTCCAACGACTCGGACCCGATCGTCAATTCCGAACGCTGGGCCCGCCACTATGTCTATCTCGCGCGCCAACTCGGTCTTGGGCCTGACGAGTAGGAAAACGGCGCAGGAGCACAGGAAAAAGGAAACGCCGCCGGGCCAGTGACCGGGCGGCGCTGTATCCGGCGGCGGATCGAGAGCTACTTGATCCTGGAGATCAGGATCCAGTTTCGGGCCAGGATCGCCGCGCCATTGTCGGACGTGATCTCGGCCCAGGTGGCGCGCGCCGCATCCTTGTCGCCCGCGCGATACTGCGCGATGCCGAGGTGCAGTTTGGCGAGATCGAGCTCGCCGGCATTGGGTATGCCCTTGGCGATGGCGGCCTTGAGCAGTTCCGCGGCCTTGGCGTTGTCGCCATAGCTCAGATAGGCCTCGCCGATGGTGGCGATGTCCGCACCTGCGCCCTTGGCCTGCGCTTCGGCGGCTTCCTTCGCGAGACCAGCCTTGTCGGCGACGACCTGCGCCTTCGCTTCGGCAAAATTTTCCTTGTCCAGCGCGGTCAGCGTCGCATCATTCGCCGCCACTGCCGCTTCGAGCGCCACAAGGGCCTCGTTCGGCAGGCCGCGTTTCATGGCGCCGTCCGAAAGGCTGGTTCGCTCCTGCGGGCTCAGTTTCACGCCGGCCGCCTGCAGCGTGCGGAACAGGTCCAGGCGGACGGCGGGGCCATAGTTCGGCGCATCCTGGGCCGGAACAATCAGCTCTTTCCAGTACCGTTCGGCGTCCTGGCTGTTCGGGTGGTCGGTGAGGTGCTGCTCGCGCACCGCCCTGAACTCGGCCGTCTGTCCCAGACGGCTGTGGGCGCTGGCGAGCAGGCGGTACCAGCTCTCGTCCGGTTTGCCGGTCGCCTTGATGGCTGTGATGGCCTTCACGGCGTAGGTCACCGCGCCGGCATTGTCGTTGGCCTTGTAGAACTCGTTGGCGAGGCTGATCAGCTGGTCCGGCGTGCCGCCATATTCGTCGATATAGGCCTTGGCGGCCGCGCGCGATGCAGCTGCATCGCCGGCTTCTGCATGCGCCGCCGAGAGCGCGCTCTTGTACTGCTTGGTCTCCTCGGGGGTCAGCGTGCCGCTGGCGACAAGAGCGTTGATCGCCGCGATTTGCATCGCGCCGTCCTTGGTCTGCGAGCCGAGATAGAAACGCAGGCGGTCGATCTGGCCCTTGTCAGCGGGCGTCTTGGCCTTGGCCGTGGCGGTGTCGAGCCTGGCCCTGGCTGTCGCCCAGTCCTTGGCTGTCAGCGCGGCGCGAGCCTCGTTGAGCGGTTGAACGATGTCGCGGCTGACCTGAACCGAGGGCGGGCCTCCATTCTGGGCGAACGCGAGCGGGGCGGGCGCGGCGACAGCCACCAGGATGGCGGCAAGGGCGGTGGCGCCGGGCAAGCGGAACTTCATGTCCTGGAGTCTCCCTGATTTTGGTCCCCCGAATACCCGCCAGATGGGGCCGCCGACAACGGAGTCCACTGTAATTTGACCGTGTGACGCAGGTAAGGCGCAGTTTCCCGGGGAATTTGGCGGGCGCCTTTCGCACTTGACGCCGTAAATGACGCTTTCGCCACGATTTAAGGGGTCCGACAGCCTTTTGTCCCTCGGCGGAACGGCGTATCAGCCGCGCCATGCAAAGCAGGAAAGGCCGTCCATGTCCGCCCCCGTTTCCGAAGCGCTGAAAAGGATCAAGCCCTCGGCCACCATCGCCGTGACCCAGAAGGCGCGGGAGCTGGCGGCCAGGGGCGAGAAGGTGATCGGCCTCGGCGCCGGCG
>CAZTMG010000137.1:0-8179 GCA_964614815.1 uncultured Rhizobium sp.
TGCGGGGCGTGCGTGTGCTGCGTGACGGCGGCCCAGGGGACGCGGCCGCCCAGGGCGAAGGCGGCTTCGAGCCCGGTGCGCAGGCCCGCCTCGTGGAAGCCGTCGCCGAGCCAGGCGCCGGCGAAGTACAGGCCGTCGCGGCCCTGCATGCGCTGGATCGCGCGGCGGGCGGCGGCGGAAGCGGCGTCGTACATCGGATGGTCGAACGCGTAGACGCCGAAGGTCTTCGCCGGGTCGGGCGCATGCACGGGGTTGAGGGTGACGAAGACCGGGCGGCTGTTCGGGAGCTTCTGGAGGCGGTTCATCCAGTAGGTGACGCAGACGTCCTCGCCCTCGCCCGTCCGCGCCTTCCCCTTCCTCACATTCCACGAGGCCCAGGCCATGCGGCGGGCGGGCATCAGCGAGGCGTCATGGTGCACCCAGGCCGTGTTCGGCGCGAAGCGGACAGAGCCGAGGGCCGTGCGCTGGGCCTGGCAGGCGGGATCGAGCAGGCGGCGGGATTCATCGGCGTGGCAGGCGAAGATGACCGCGTCACAGGTTTCGGGCGCGCGGTTGCGTTCGATCACCTGCACCTTGCCGCCGGGGACGGGGCGGACGGTCTCGATGTCGGCCGAGGGCCGCAGCGCGGGGCGGAGATCGGCCAGCAGGCGCTCCACATAGGCGCGGCTGCCGCCCTTCACCGTACGCCAGATGGGACGGACAAGGTGCATCAGGCGGTGGTTGTCGAAGAACTGCAGGAAGCTCGCGACCGGATAGTCCAGCATCAGCCTTTCGGGCGTGGACCAGATCGCGGCGCTCATGGGGAGGAGATAGGCGTCGCGGAAGAGGGGAGAATAGCCATGGCTGTCGAGCCAGTCGCCGAGCGTCATGTCCGGGACGGCGCCGCGGGAGAGTTCGGCGCGGGCGACGTTGTTGAAGTCGAGGATCTCGCCGATCATCGCGCGGAAGTTGCGGTCGAGCGCATTGCGCTTCCAGGCGAACAGGCCCCACGGATCCGACGACCATTCATAGCCGTTCGGGTCCGAGACGGAGAAGGCCATGTCGGTCCACACTGTGGGGATGCCGACATGGTTCAGGAGTGCGGTGAAGTTCGGGTAGTTGGGACGGTTGAAGCAGATGAACCCGATGTCGACGGACAGCGGCTGGCCCGTGTGGTCGATGTCGATCGTATGGGCGTGGCCGCCGAAACGGCCGGCCTTTTCATAGAGCATGACGTCGGCGGTCTCGCGCAGGGCCCAGGCGGTGCCGAGGCCGGCGACGCCGGCGCCGATGACTGCGATCTTCTTCTTCCGGCGAGGCGTCATGTGGCGGTTTCCTGGCTCTGCATCCTGTAGGCTTCGAGGGCGCGCTTGCGGGCGAAGTCGTGATCGACGATGGGGTCGGGGTAAGTGTCGCCGAGCGTGACGCCGGCGGCGTCCAGCACGCTGTCCGGCGCGTCCCACGGCTTGTGGATCCACTTCGCGGGAAGGCCGGCAAGCTCGGGAACCCAGCGGCGGACATAGTCGCCCTGGGGATCGAACTTCTCGCCCTGCAGCACCGGATTGAAGATGCGGAAATAGGGGGCGGCGTCGGCGCCCGTGCCCGCAGTCCACTGCCAGCCATTGGCGTTGTTGGCCTCGTCGGCGTCGACCAGGGTGTCCCAGAACCATTCCTCGCCCGCGCGCCAGTGGATGAGCAGGTCCTTCGCGAGGAAGGAGGCGACGATCATGCGGACGCGGTTGTGCATCCAGCCCGTGGTCCAGAGCTGGCGCATGCCGGCGTCGACGATGGGATAGCCCGTGCGGCCGCGCTTCCACGCCTCAAGCTCGGCCCTGGCGTCCGTGCGCCAGTCGATGGCGTCGAACTGGCGGCGCCAGCTGAGGCGGCCCATCTGCGGGTCGTGATAGAGCAGGTGGTGGGCGAAATCGCGCCAGGCGAGTTCAGAGAGGAATTTCTGCACGTCGCGCGCGGACGCCTGGCCAGCCTCCCCGGCCGCCATCGCGGCGCGCCAGACCTGGTGCGAGCTGATCTCGCCGAAGCGGAGGTGCGGGGACAGGCGCGAGGTGTTGTCCTGGTCGGGGCGGTCGCGGCCCTCGGCGTAGCCGTTGATCGGGCCGGAGAGGAAGTCGCGCAGGGCGCCAAGCTCGCCCGGCGTCCACGCGACGGCGAGTCCGGCGGACCAGTCAGGCCTTGCGGGATGAAGGCCCCACGCGTCGATGTCGTCGCTGGAGGGGGCTGGCGACGACGGGAACGCGCGGGGCTCCGGCGCTGCAGTCGGCAGAACAAGGGAGGCCTGCAGCGCCTTCCAGAACGGGGTGAAGACCTTGAAGTCGGCGCCGGCGCCGGTCTTGAGGGCAAAGGGTTCGGCGAGAAGGGCGCCGTTGAAGCTGTGCGCCTCGACGCCGGCCTGTTTCAGGGCGGACTTGATGCGCTCGTCGATCTTGCGGGCGGGGCCATAGCGGCGGTTCCAGTAGACGGCGCCGGCGCCTGTCTCCTTCGCCAATCTGGCGATTTCGGCTTCGGCGGGGCCGCGACGCAGGATCAGGCGGCCGCCCTTGGCCTCGATACGGGCGGCGAGGGCGCGCAGGGACTTGTCGAGCCACCAGCGGCTCGCCCCCCCGAGGGGGCGGGCCTCCTTGCTCTCGTCATCGAGAATGTAGGCCAGCACGAGGGGCCGACCGCCGACATGGGCGGCGGCGAGGGCCGGGTTGTCCGCCAGCCGCAGATCGTCGCGAAACCAGACAAGGGCGGGGGACACGGACAAAAGGGCTCGCTGCGCGTTTGTTTAGCGTGAATACGCGCGAGGCGGGGGGATGGATCAGGGGAACACGGATGTCCTCCTCCCCCGTTCGGGGGAGGATGAAGTCTAGGCGGTCGTTTTCGACCTGGCGTAGGCCTGCGTGCCCCTGGTGATCACGCCATCGGTGGGCAGCACCTGGTCGGCGGCGTACTCCGCGCCGTCGCCGAGGCGGGCGTAGAGGGGAGCGAAGTCGGTGTCGACCGTGGCGCGGAAAAGCTCGTCATAGGAGCGGATGACGAAATAGGTCTGCTGGAAATCGTCGATGCGGTAGCGCGTGCGCATGACGCGTTCGAGGTCGAAGCGGAGGCGGTTGGGCGAGGGATCCTCGAGCGCGAAGATGGATTCGTCCTTCGAGGAGGAGATGCCGGCGCCGTAGATGCGAAGGCCCTTCGGGGTCTCGATCAGGCCGAACTCGACCGTGTACCAGTAGAGGGCCGCGAGGTTCTTGAGGCGACCGAACTTCATCGCGCGCAGGCCGCCCTTGCCATAGGCCTGCATGAAATCGGCGAAGACCGGGTGGGCCAGCATCGGCACGTGACCGAAGACGTCGTGAAAAACGTCGGGCTCCTGCAGGTAGTCCAGCTGCGCGCGCGTGCGGATGAACTGGCCGGCGGGGAAGCGGCGGTTGGCGAGGTGGTTGAAGAACACCTCGTCGGGCACGAGGCCGGGAACGGCGACGACCGTGAAGCCGGTGCGGGCCTTCAGCTCGACATTGATCTCCGCGAAGTCGGGGATGCCGCCGCGATTGAGGTTCAGCGTTTCGAGGCCGCGCAGCATGGCGGGGTCGGCGCGGTCCTTCAGGATGTCGCGCTGGCGGCGATAGAGGAAATCCCACACGGCGTGCTCGTCCGCCGTGTAGCCGGCCCAGTTCTGGTCGATGACGTAGTCGTCGTCGCGGACGGTGATGTGGCTGCTCATGCCCTGAATGTAGG
Source organism: uncultured Rhizobium sp. (assembly GCA_964614815.1). Classification (GTDB taxonomy): domain Bacteria; phylum Pseudomonadota; class Alphaproteobacteria; order Caulobacterales; family Hyphomonadaceae; genus UBA7672. The sequence goes on from CAZTMG010000137.1 coordinate 3,712, forward strand.
GCGCGTCGCCGCCGGCGTCACGCTGCGCTGCGATCAGTGCGCCTGTGTTGCGCGCTTCCTGTAGAGGCCGTGATCGTCGATCTCGAAGATTTCCGGGATCTGTGGATGGTTGACGGGCTCGACGCTGTCGTCGGGCAGGAGGTTCTGCTCGGAAACGTAGGCCACGTAGTAGCTCGTTTCGTTCTCCGCGAGCAGATGGTAGAAGGGCTGGTCCTTCACCGGCCGGATCTCTTCCGGGATCGACGTCCACCATTCCTCGGTGTTCGCGAACTGGGGGTCCACGTCGAAGATGATTCCCCTGAAGGGGAACAGGCGATGGCGGACCTGCTGTCCGATCGCAAACTTGGCAGCCTTGTTGACCTGCATGGCCCGCAGCGCCCCTAGCCTTGCTTGCCCACGATTTTCCCAGCCGGCGCGGCCGATTCCGTCAACCGGGTGAACCGGCAAGGGCTCCGCCAGCGCCTGGACGCCATTAGACGCAGGTTTTCCCGACCTGCAACAGGACATGACAGTAAACGACTCATGGCGCGTGCCATTGCCTGCGGATCGGTCTATGGCTGTCGCAAGAACATCACGGATTGCACCATGGCGAAGCCCATGCGTTCCCGCGGCGGAAAGCCGGCGGGACGGTCTGGCGGCGCATCACGGACCTACGCGGCGCTGGACCTTGGAACGAACAATTGCAGGCTGCTGGTCGCGGAAAAGACCGCTTCCGGCGGGCTGCGCGTAGTCGATTCCTATTCACAGATCGTGTCGCTGGGGGAAGGTCTCGCAGCGACAGGGCGGCTGTCCGACGCCGCCATGGAGCGGGCGATGGAGGCGCTGCGCCGCTGCCACGACAAGGTGAAGAAACACCGGCCTGTGCGGGCGCGCTTCATCGCGACACAGGCCTGCCGGGCAGCCAGCAACGGACGCGATTTCCTCACCGCGGTGCGGCGCAGCGTCGGGCTGAGGATGGAGACCATCTCGCCGAAGGAAGAGGCGAAGTTCGCCCTGCTGGGTTCGCTCGACCTTGTCGATCCCGCCTTCGACTTCGCGCTGGTGATCGACATTGGCGGCGGATCGACCGAGCTTTCCTGGATCGACGCCAAGTCGGCGGCGCAGCGGGGCGTCAAGGGCTGTGCGGCGCGGCCGCCGATTCTCGGCTGGGCCTCCTTCCCGGTCGGCGTGGTGACGCTCAACGAAACGTTCACGGGCGAGGATCGCTACCAGCGCATGGTCGCGCATGTCACGTCGCTGATGCAGGCGAATGACGCCGCGAGCCGGTTCGGGCCCTTGTTCCGGGCGGGACGCGGGCAGCTGATCGGCAATTCGGGGACGGTCACGAGTCTCGCCGGCGTCCATCTCGGGCTCGACCGCTATCTGAGATCGGTTGTCGATGGCGTGCGGATCGACCGGCAGGAACTCGCCCGGACCATTCGGCGGCTGGTGGAGTCGACGGCGGAAGAGCGGGCCATGGAGCCGTGTCTCACCGGCGGCCGGTCGGAACTGATGCTGCCGGGAATGGCGATTCTTGAGTCGGTGTGGAGCATCTGGCCGTCGGCGATGCTGCGCGTCGGCGATCGCGGGCTGCGCGAGGGCATCCTGCTGTCGATGATGCACGGCCCGGACAGCGCGGCGCGCAGGCCGGGCGCCCGCCGCAGCAACGCCAGTCAGCGCAAGCCGAAGGCCGCGGCCCCGGAGGCGACCCGATGAGCGTGGAGGAAGACAGCAAGGGCCGGCGCCGCTGGAAGCCGCCGAAGGACCTGCCGGAAGCCGGCCGGAGCGGGCGCGCCGCGCAGAACAAGGAGAAGGTGCGCAAGAAGTCGCTTTCCAAATCCTCCCGCGACTGGGTCGACCGGCAGTTGCGCGATCCCTACGTCCGGCGCGCGCAGGAGGCGGGCTATCGCGCGCGGGCGGCCTTCAAGCTCAAGGAGATCGACGCGAAGTTCCACATCCTGAAGCGCGGGGCGCGGGTGGTGGACCTTGGCTGCGCGCCGGGGGGATGGCTGCAGGTGCTGGCCGAGAAGGGCGCGGCAAGGATCGTGGGGATCGACCTGCTGCCGGTCGATCCGCTGCCGGACGTCGTGATCTTCGAGGCGGACATCAACGCGCCGGGGATCGCTGACGCGCTGATCGCGGCGCTGGGCGACAAGCCGACCTTGGTGCTGTCGGACATGGCGGCCAACACGGTGGGCCACAAGCAGACGGATCATGTGCGCACGGTGGGGCTGGCGGAAACGGCGGCGCAGTTCGCGGTCGACAACCTTGTGAAGGGCGGAACCTTTGTGGCGAAGGTGTTCCAGGGCGGGGCGCAGGGGGCGCTGCTGGAGCTGCTGAAAGCCAGCTTCGACGATGTGCGGCACTGGAAGCCGCCGGCGAGCCGCCCGGAAAGCCCCGAGACATTCGTGATCGCGCGCGGCTTCCGGGGGTGAAGGTCGCACGGCATGGGAGGATTGCCGTTTGAGCGGCGTGATCTAGGGTGCGCGTTGCCCGCGGCGGGCGGACAGGGTGCGAGGACGATGCGGGCTCTGGTTTTCACGGCGTGCATGGCGCTGCTGGCGGCGTGCGGCGAGAGCAGGCCGGCGCCGAGCCCGGAGCATGTGGCGTTCACCGAAGCCTGCATGGCGTCCGGAGGCGATCCGGGCATGTGCGAGTGCCGGGCGGGCAAGATCGACGAGCTGGTGGCGGCGGCGGATGTCTCGCCCGAGGTGCAGCGCGCAGTCCTCTTGCAGGAACAGGGCCGGGAAGAGGAGGCGGATGCGATCATGCAGGCCCTGCCGCCGAACGTCCTGTTCGAGCAGCCGAGCCGGATCGCGGAAGCCCAGCTGGAATGCCACAAGGCAAATTGACGGGCCGAGTTGAGCCCGGCCATGTGCGACGATAGAAGCAGGCTGGGACATCCGGACAGGTCTACGCCCGCCATGAGGCGCCTTGCAGCATTACTCCTTTGCGTTGGCGCGCTGGCTGGCTGCGGCCAGAACGAGGCGGGCAAGGCCGCCATCGTCGACCAGTGCCTGGCCAATGGCGAAGCGCCGGAGGTGTGCGACTGTCTGGCCCGGACGTCTGCCGAGAAGCTGGACCCGGCGCTGTTCGACATCGTGGTGCTGGGGGCCAGGGGGGAAGACCTGGTGGTGCAGCAGAGGATGGACGAGCTGACGCCCGACCTGCAGGCCAGGTTCACCCTGATCATTCCGCAGATCCTGCGGGAGTGCGGGGCGCAGGGCTATCTGGCCGGCGGCAGCTGACCCGTCTGGCGCAGGGCTTCCCAGACAGCGATCCCGGCCGACACCGCGACATTCATGGACCGGACGCCCGCCACGAGCGGGATCAGGACCCTTGCGTCCGCTGCGGCATGGACCTCGTCGGGAACCCCGGCTGATTCCCGTCCGAAGAGCAGGATGTCGTCCGGCCGGAAGGCGAAGCCGTCGAGCCGAACGGTCCCCCGGGTCGTGAACAGGACCAGACGGGCGCCGGCTTCCGCCTGCCATGTGCGGAAGGCCGACCATCCAGAATGGCGGAAAACAGCGACGCTTTCCGCATAGTCCATCGCTGTCCGACGGAGCGCCCGGTCCGTCAGCGGAAAGCCGCAGGGCTCGATAATGTCGACTGCGACGCCAAGGCAGGCCGCCAATCGGAGATTCGCCCCAAGATTCTGAGGGATGTCAGGTTGAAACAGGGCGAGTCGCACTTTAGACGGGTCCGTCACGTGTGGGGCTTTCTTGCGACACCACGCCACGTGGGGGGCGACCCGGCGGGCGGTCATAAGGCGTCCAAAGCTCCGGATAGCATGGGAGACTCGTGTGTCGGAACACGGATCCAAGGCCGCATCGGCAGAGACGGCTCATGCCGGGGAAACGCGTCGGGATTTCATCCACATAGCCGCCGCGACGGTCGCGGCCGGCGGCGTGCTGTCGGTGGCCTGGCCGTTCGTGCAGCAGCTCGGCCCGGCGGCCGATACGAAGGCGGCCTCCAGCGCCGAGGTCGACCTGTCCAAGATTCCCGAGGGCAGCGAGATCCGCGTGGGGATCGGCGGCCTTCCCTTCTTCGTGCGCCACCGCACGCCGGCGGAGATCGCCCGCGCGCGGGCGGACGACAAGGCGCCGATGCGCGATCCGGCCACCGACGACAGCCGTCTGGTGAAGATGCCTGACGGCACGCTGAATCCGAAGATCCTGGTGACCTCGGGCGCGTGCACCCACCTCGGCTGCGTGCCGGTTGGCCCGGCGCAAGGTTCGGTCGGCGAATTCGGCGGCTGGTACTGCCCCTGCCACGGCTCGCACTACGACACCTCGGGCCGCATCCGTAAGGGCCCCGCGCCCAAGAACCTGCCGATCCCGACGTATGAGTACGTCTCGGCCACCATGATCAAGATTTCGCTGTAGTCGAGGGACAGGGGCTCATGAGCGGACCGTCGACCTACGAACCGAAGACCGGCTTCACCAAGTGGCTGGACCAGCGCCTTCCCATCATCCGCTTCAACGCGGAC
>CAZTMG010000138.1:0-2495 GCA_964614815.1 uncultured Rhizobium sp.
GCCCCTGCCTCCCTCGATGGAACGAGGTTAGCGCGAAATTGTGGCGCAGGGAGGCGGGCTATCGCTGTTCCTGCAGTTCGGCGTCGGGGTCCGGAGCATTGGGATCGACCGGGCGGATCGAGAACTCGTTGCCCGGCTGGCCGGGCGGAACCAGCATGTAGAAGCCCTCGATTTCAAGGCGGATCACGATGGGGTCCGGGGCGTGATTTCGGAAATACCAGCCGAATATGCCGGCGATCGGCGCAGTCAGGCTGCCCTGGCCGGACAAGGCGCGCTCCTTCCGGTAATCGACAACGGTTTCGGGCTGGCCTTCGGGCGGAACATCGTGGCCGTGCATGTCGACCTCCACCGGGACGGCGGCAGGCGCGCCGTCGAGAGTCATGGCGGTCCAGCGATAGAAGATCGACTGGCCAGGCTGCATCGCGACCTTGTACTCGATGGCGGCCTCCTTCCAGTCGGCGGCGCCCAGGGGGATTTCGACGGTGTGCGAGCCCTTCGGGAGCCTGGACGCGTAGGAGAGGGCTGCGCCGTCGCCGGAGAAGCCCCGCGCCTCGGGGGCCCAGAGGCGGCTGATGCCGGTCAGCTTGCCGATGCCCAGCGGGTCCGAGTTGAACTCGGCCGGCATGATGGCGCCGACGACGACAAGGGCGCCAGCGAGAAGGCCGCCGCCTGTGATGAGGGCGAGGGTCCTGCCCGAAACGCTGAGCGCAACCGGCTTGATTTCCTGCTGGTCGGACATCAGGGGTCTCCTGCCAGAAGATAGCCTGCGAGCTGCTCGCCCGCCAGCACCACGCCCGCAAGGAACAGCAGCGCATTGGCGACGATGGCGAGGCGGCCGAAGGAGCGGGTGGTCCGCCACAGCGTCATGGCGGCGAGAATGAGTGAAAGCGCAAGGACCTGCCCGATCTCCACGCCGACATTGAAGGCGATGAGGTTTTCGATCAGGCCCTGTTTGTTGAGGCCGAGATCCTGCAGCTTCGTCGCGAGGCCGAGGCCGTGAATGAGGCCGAAGCCGCCAACAGCGATGCGCTGGTCGATAGGCCAGCCGAGCTTCTGGAAGCCGCCGAGATTGTCGAACGCCTTCCAGCACACCGAGAGGCCGATCACCATGTCAACGAGGCGGGAGGAGACGCCGAGATCGAACAGCACGCCAAGGATAAGCGTGGTGGAGTGGCCGAGCGAGAACAGCGTGACGTAGAGAAGGATGTCCCTCAGGCGGTAGAGGAAGAAGATCACGCCGAAGAGGAAGAGCAGGTGGCCGTATCCCGTCACCATGTGCTTGGCGCCGAGATAGATGAACGGGAAGGGGTCGGGCCCCATGGTCGCCTGCACGAAGGCGGCGTCGCGCCCGCCGATGGCGTGGGCGAAGGCAGCCGGCGCAGCAAGGCTGAATGCCAGAAGGGCGAACAGGATGTGGCGGCGGCGCATCGGTTCTTTCGGCGTTTGGCCGTTGGTAGAGGGGGTTGCGTCGGGAGGCAACGGTCGCACGCGCACGTTCCCCCAAGGGGGCGAGGCAGGGGGCGGTACTGGAGGCAGGGCCGTTGCGCGCGGCGTCAGTCAGAGCTGAACGAAGACGGCCTTGAGATCGAGATACTCGTCGATGCCATATTTCGAGCCTTCGCGGCCGATGCCGCTCTCCTTCACGCCGCCAAAGGGCGAAACCTCGGTGGAGATGAGCCCGGTGTTCATTCCGACCATGCCGTATTCCAGCCCTTCCGACACGCGCCATGAGCGGGCGAGATCCCGCGTGAAGGCATAGGCGGCGAGGCCGGCGCGGGAATCGTTGGCGAGCCGAAGCGCCTCGTCCTCATCCCTGAAGCGGACAAGGCCGGCGACGGGACCGAAGGTTTCCTCGCGGGTGAGGAGCGCGTCGGGAGCGACATCGCGCAGGACGGTGGGCTGGTAGAATGTGCCGCCCCGGGAGTCGCGTGCGGCGCCGGTGAGGACCCTGGCGCCGCGGCCGATGGCGTCGGCCACGTGGGTCTCAACCTTCTGGAGGGCCTTTTCGTTGATCAGCGGCCCCTGCGCCGTAACGCCGGCCAGGCCATCGCCCACGGCGAGAGCCGCCGCCTTTTCGGCAAGGCGTGCGGCGAATGCATCATAGACGCCTTCCTGCACATAGATTCGATTGGCGCAAACGCATGTCTGTCCCGTGTTGCGGAACTTCGAGATGATCGCGCCGGCGACGGCGGCGTCGAGGTCGGCGTCGTCGAAGACGAGGAAGGGGGCGTTGCCGCCAAGCTCAAGCGAGACGCGCTTCACCGTGCCGGCGCACTGGGCTGCGAGCTTCTTGCCGACCGGCGTTGAGCCGGTGAAGGTGAACTTGGCGATGCGCGGGTCTTCGGTGAGCACCCGGCCGATGGGCTCGGCCTCTCCGGTGACGATGTTGAGCACGCCCGGCGGCAGGCCCGCCTCCTCCGCCAGCACCATCAGCGCGAGCGCGGAATAGGGGGTGAGCTCCGAAGGCTTCAGCACGGCCGTGCAACCGGCGGCGA
>CAZTMG010000138.1:2536-8178 GCA_964614815.1 uncultured Rhizobium sp.
GGGAAGTTCCACGGCGTGATTGCGCCGACGACGCCGACGGGCTGTTTCAGCACCATGATGCGGCGATCGGAGGTCGGAGCAGGGATCGTGTCGCCATAGACGCGTCTGGCTTCTTCCGCGAACCATTCGAAGAAGGCGCCGGCGTAGGCGATCTCGCCGCGCGCCTCCGCGAGGGGCTTGCCCTGCTCGGCCGTCATCAGGCGGGCGAGGTCTTCCTGATGCGCGAGCATCAGCTCGTTCCACCGTTTCAGTATCCTGGCGCGGGCGCTGGCGGGCTCGGCCCTCCATTTCGGCAGCGCGGCCGCGGCGGCGGCGACGGCGGCTTCGGTTTCGGTTCTTCCGAGATTGGGGACCCTGCCGATCAGGCCGCCCGTCGCGGGATTGCGGACTTCGATCGCCGGGTCGCCCACCCACTTGCCGTCGATGCAGCATTGCTGGCGGAAGAGATCCGGGCGCTTCAGCGCGATGCGGCTGAGTTCACCGGTTTCGCCATCGGCCATGACAGATCCTCCGCGCTGCGGGGAGAGGTATCGGACTCCGCGCCGGGCGTGGCAAGTGCATCAGGACTGCCTGCGCGGGAGGAGCGGGCATTCGGCGTCCGGGAAGGGCTTGAGGTCGTTCTCGCCGCCAGCGGCGCTGCGCGCGGCGGCCTGTTCTTCCGTGACCCAGACGAGGCCGCGCGTGGCGCAGCGCACGCCATAGTCGAACGTCGCGGCCATGTTGGCGCGGTCGAAAGCGAGAGAGCCGCCGAACTGCACGTCCGGGGGGATGCCGGTGAAGCGGAAGCCGAGGCCGTTCCGTTTCGCAAAGTCGTCGGACTGGCGGATGGCTGTGCGCGTCATCTGGTTGAGCACTGCAGTGAAGCTGCGGGCTGCGATGTCGATCGTGTTGTTGGACGTTGTGCGCGGGGCGGAGGCGGCCTGTCCGTTGACGATGACGTAGATGTTGGCGCCGCGCAGGCTGGCGGATGACTCGTCCATGTGGAGGACGGCTTCGGGCGCGATGAAGAAGGGCGTCGAGGCGCCGCCGTCGACATGCATCTCCTGGAAGCGCCGGCCGTCCTTCTCGACGTCGATCATGACCGGAGGAAAGACGCCGGGGACCGAGGCGGAGGCGACCAGCACCTTGCGGAAGAGATCGCGCGCCGCCGGGCCGCCGCGCGCGGCTATGGCGCCCGTGTCCCAGATCACCGTTTCCTCGCGGTCGAGGTTGGTGGTGGCGACGAGCAGCATGCGGCCATTGGCGGCTTCCCGCGCCACCGCGAAGATGAGTTCGTCGGTGACAAAATGCTCGACGAGGTCGCGCAGCGGCTTTCCATCAAACACGCCAACCTCGAACAGGGCGCCGAGGCCGCGCGCCTGCATCAGGTTGGCGGTCGCCTCGCCGCGATAGGCTTCCGTCAGCTGGCCGTCCCAGTCGGGACCCAGAAAGGCGAAGGGGGCGATCAGCGCGCCAGTGGACACGCCCGTGACGATTTCGAAGCGCGGGCGGGTTCCGGCGTTGGTGAGGCCGACAAGGACGCCGGCGCCATAGGCCCCGCCCGCGCCGCCGCCGGACAGGGCCAGCATCTCGATGGACCGGTCGGCCGAGAAGGCGAGCCGGCGCGCGGCCTGCGGGGCGCTTTCCTTGTGGAAGTCGAAATCGCTGGTTTCCATGCGGACAGTCGCGGCGAAACCGACCGGATTGGCTCCGCGCGGGGAAACGGGCGGCGTGTCCAGGCGCGGGGCCGTGGCGCAACCGGCCAGGACAAGCGCCGATGCGACGACGAGCGGTTTCATGTTCGCTGCACCTCCGGGTCAACGCATGAATACAGCCAGTATGGGCGCCCGCTGCAGCAGCGTCGATGGGCGTCCGCAGGCCGGCACGCCTGTCATGCTGCGTGGGCCTTCTGATGGCGGGCGGTCCCTTCCGGCGCCGCCCCCTTCCCACGCGCCTACCAGAACGCCATGCGGAAGGTGATCGAGCCGTAATGCGTCATGGACGAATCGGCGATCTCGGCGTCATAGCCCAGCTTTATGTTGAGGAACTGGCTGTCGATCGTGAGGCCGAGGCCGGCGGTCAACGCATCCTCGGGCTCGACGCCGGACGTGAGCGAGAAGGTGGAGGCGGCCGGGCCGCCCGCAAACCGGAGCGAGGCCGGAGTGTTCTGCCAGTCCAGAACGCTGCGATAGCCGACAGAAAGCTCAGGGCGCATGGTGAAGGCTGCATCGCCCCCGAGATTGCCGACCAGATGCAGGCCTGCGGACGCCGTGGTCAATGAGGCGTCGCTGTCGCCCGCGATGATGGCGAGGCCGTCATTGGTTGTGGCTGTCTCCGTGTAGCCATCCTGGTTGAAGCCGATGTAGTCGGCGCCGACGAAGGGTTTGACGTCCAGCCAGCCGAGGGGAACGGTATAGGTGGCGCGGCCGGCGGCGGAGTAGCTCTGGCCTCTCCAGGAGCCGCGCAGCGTATCCGACAGCGCGCCCAGCTCGACATCGCGCTCCGACGTGAAGTCGATGAAACCGACCGAGGCGGCGGCGTTCAGGGCGAAATTGCCATTGATCCAGCCGCCATAGGCGCCAACCGAGGTCTGCGCCACGTTGAGGGGAGCGGCGGTGCGGTCATCTTCCTCAAGCTCGGCCGATTCGAGGGCCAGGAAGGCGCCGACCAGAGCCGTGCCCGTGGACAGCACGTCCACGCCTGCTGCGACGCCGAAGCCGCCGCCGGAAATGCCGACGCTGTCGGCGGAGGCGTCGGCGGCGTGGTAGACGCCAAACTCCTCGGCCCAGGCGCCGCCGGGCGCGTCGGGTTTCCGCGAGATCATGTCGAGACGGTTGGCCGTGGCGCCGAAGGCGGCGCTGGCGTTGGAAGCCAGAACGCGCATGACCGAGACGTCGTTGGCGGGGAGCATGTCGGCCCAGCCGCGCCGGAAGTCCGCGGCGGCGGAGATCGAGGTGACGGCAGCGGCGATGTCGTTGTCCTGTTCCATCAGGTCGAGGATCGCGTCATAGGCGTCGGCCTGGCGCGTATTGAGCCCGAGTTGCGCGGCGGACTTGACCGACAGGACGAGGTCGATCGCGTTCGCGTTCGGCTGCACCAGCTCCATGTTGAAGAGGTAGGGGCCGTTCTCGTTCAGCATGTCCCCGACCGGTCCGGCAAGGCTGAGCGATGCCGCGTCGAGAACCCGCAGGGTGAAACCCTGGTTCGTGAACTGGTCGAAGATCGGCGTAAAGCGCGTGTCTGCCGCGATGCTGGCGGTTCCGGCGACATTGAACAGCGGGACGTTGCCGTTCACACGGGCATTGTCGATGGCGAGGCCGATCTGGGCGCCGTTGGCGAAGGTCATCGAGGAGAGATTGAGCGTACCGTCCGCCAGATTGTTGAAGGTCGAGTTGTTGACGTTGAGCGCGACCGCGCCGGCGCTCGACGCGCGAGTAAGATCGCCGGAGAATTCCGATCCGTTGATGAAGGACAGCGAGCCGGCCGCTACGCCGAGATCGAGGCCGCCAATCAGCTTGCCGCCGCTGACCGCCACCGTGGCGCCAGTCCCCTCGAACTTCGCAACGCCGTTCAGCGTGGCGCTGCTTATGTTCAGCGTGTCCGCGCCCGCGCCAAAATTGACCAGGCCGACGACCTCGCCCGACAGCAGGTCGAAGCGGTCATTGCCCGAGCCCGTGAGGACATTCCCGGAAATGCGGGCATTGTCGACCGTGTCGTTCTGCGTGATGAGGACGCCGCTGGTGTTGTTACGCAGGTCGATCGCGACGCTGACGCCGTTGCCGCTGGTGATGTCGTCGGTTGTGTCGTCGTCCACATAGCCGGCGACGATCCGCGAGGAGTTCGTGAAGGAGGTGACCGTGCCGGACAGGTCCTGGAAGGCATAGGCGTCGCCATCGTAACCGCGCACGCTGGCCAGCAGCAGACCGTCATTGACAACGCTGCTTACATTGGCGCCTGCCCCAATCCGCAGACCGTAGGCGTCATGCGTCGTCTCGGTGTTGACGTCGGCGCGTATCGTGCCGGTGTTGTGGATCGTCGGCGTGATGGCGCCCAGGCCCAGCTGCAGGGCGGTGGCGTCCGCCTCGAAGGCGCGGGCCTGGATCGTGCCGCCGTTGAACAGGCCGCCGTCGATCGTCGTCGTATGGGTTCCATCGGCCGACCCGGCGATCCGCACCGCCGTGGATGAGAAGCCCATGTTGACGCCGCTGGACGTTATGATGCCGCGGTTCACGAATCCGAAGTCATAGTTGAACACGCCGATGACTTCATCGAAATTGCTGTCCTTGTCGTCGTCGAGCGAGTCGCGGATGGTCTCGCGCACGTTGTCGAGCACGATGGACGCGCCGCCGGTCCCATCCTGCGCCTGGATCAGCAGGGCGGGCGCGGAGCCGAACGTGACGATCGAGCCTGTGGTTCGGTTCTCGTTGAAATCCTGGATCACATCCTTGACGTCGTCGGTGGGGTCGGTCGTTCCCACCGCCGCGCCGTTCACCAGGAAGCCGTATGCGAGCGAGCCTCGCACCTCCAGCGCGGATCCGTTGTTGAGCAGGTCGTCGGGATCGAGCTTCGCGGGTTCGTCAGAGCCGGTGTCATTGTCGTCCGCAAGGTCCGGGTCCTCGTAGTTGCTTGCCTCGCCCTGCACGAAGCCCGTGGACGTGATGGCGCCGCCGACCATGAACTCGCCGCCAACATTGCCGAGGATGCGAGCGCCGATGGCGTTTTCACCCCGCACCGATGCGCCGCCGCTGATCTGGACGTCTCCGCTGACGTTCCCGCGGATATCGACCCCGACGCTGTTCGAGCCCGTAACACTGACTGCGCCCTGCTGGATGTAGCTTCCGTTCAGGTTCGAGCGGATCGACACGCCGTAGGAGTCATTGCCCTCGACGGTGATGGTCGCCGATGCGGCGGGGGTGACGCCTGCATTGGTGCGGGACAGCCGGATGTCGCCGGTGAAGGCCCCGCTTCCTTCCACGAGGAGGCCGACGCGGCCGGTTCCGAGGGCGAGGGGGCCGTCCAGGTCGCTGTCGTTGTCGGTATCGGTGCGCGTGTAGTCTTCGAGGATGCTGATCGCGCCCGTGCCGGAATAGCTGCCGGTGCGGCCGGCCTGGATGCGGACGCCGACCGAGTTGTTCGCATTGTTGGTGGTGATCGCGCCGTTGTTGATCAGGTCGTTGTCGCTATCGACGGTGACGCCGGTGCTGCCTTCCGTGGTCAGCGTGATCGAGCCGCCAGAGGCGATCGTGACATCGGAGGCTGCGCCATTGTTGGCGGTGGACGTCTGGATCGGCGTCGTGGTGGCGGTCGAGATGGTGACCTGGGCGACGGCGGGGAGCGTGAATACCAGCGGAGCTGCAGCTCCGAGCAGCAGGCGCACCTTGAGGGTCATGAGAGCCGTCAACTCCTGAACAGTCAGCACACACTACAACGACCGCCGCACGCCGGCTGGCGCCGTGGACGGCCTGGCGCCCCATGCGAGCCCCGCCTGCCTAGCCTGCCGCGCGGTCCTAGAAAACCCCGCTCCTGCTGCTGCCGGCGGAAATCGGGCCGGCAGGCCGCTGGCGGGAATCCGAAATCCAGCCTTGTGGCGGAAAGGTGGCCGGACGCGTTCATAAACGCCGGGGATCGTTCATAAATCGCGGCCGGGGTGTGAATTGTTCACG
>CAZTMG010000139.1:0-1108 GCA_964614815.1 uncultured Rhizobium sp.
CCTCATGTGGGCTGTTCTTCGACGGCGCGACCGACAGGCAGTATGATCTTGGCAAGCATCACGGTCTTGTCCCGGTCACGATCGACATCCGCCTACGGACGAAGTCCCCTCCCCCCGGAAACCCGCCCAACACAGCCATCTCGCCCGAGATGCCCGTGGCCATGGGCGACAAGATCAGCATCTATGTCATGAGCAACGGCTATCTCGTCACGCTCAAGGACGGCGCGGGCGAACTCCTGCTCAAGGACAAGCAGGGCGACCTGACGCGCTTCAATCGCATCACGATTGTCGGCGACGCGGATGGAACCATCCTCTACTTCGATGGCGTTGAAACCGCGCGCTCGCCCCGGCAGCTCGCGATTCTCAGGCGCATGCGCGTCGGCGCCGGCCACAAGGACCGGTTCTGGACCGGGGAGATGGAGTTCTGCGACGTCTACAATCTTGTAAAGGCGCGTACGAACTTTGCTGACCGGCCTGATCGTTTCGATGACGCCGGCCGCATCGCGAGCCTCGAGTCCGCCTAGACCCCGGCCTCGGGCGGGACGGCCCCGGCTTGCCGCGACGCGGGCAAACGACTCCCGTCGCGCTACAGCCCCTGGCCATCAGCTCCGGACGTCTGCGTCCCACACCTGCGGAAGGCGTGCGATGCCCCCTGCCGCTGGAAACAGGGGAGTTCGCCCTGACGCTACGAGATCCACGCGCGCCTATCGTTTCTGCACGAACACCGTGCCCGCCGAATAGCCCGCGCCGAACGAGCAGATCAGGCCCTTGTCGCCGGACCTGAAATACCGGGAGTGCTTGTGGAAGGCGATGATCGACCCCGCCGAGGACGTGTTCGCATACGTGTCCAGCACCGTCGGGCTCTCGTCCTCGCTCGCTTCATGGCCCAGCACGCGTTCGGCGATCAGGCGGTTCATGCCGGCATTGGCCTGGTGCAGCCACAGGCGCTTGAGATCCGTCGCCTTCAGGCCAAGCCGGTCCATCTCGGACAGGATCATGCCGGCCACCATCGGCACGACTTCCTTGAACACCTTCCGTCCTTCCTGGACGAACAGCTTGTCCGGCTTGCCGACGCCCTCCGGGGCGGCCCGGTTGAGGAAGCCGAAAT
>CAZTMG010000139.1:1134-1753 GCA_964614815.1 uncultured Rhizobium sp.
CTGCGTCCTCAGATGCGTGCCGAGGATCGTCCAGTGATCCGGCTGCGCCACCTCTTCCGCCTCGATCAGCACCGCCGTCGCCACGTCGCCGAAGATGAAGTGGCTGTCGCGGTCCGTGAAATTGAGATGTCCGGAGCAGATCTCCGGATTGACCATCAGAACCGTCTTCGCATGTCCCGCGCGCACGAAGTCCGCGCCGGTCTGGATGCCGAAGGTGGCCGACGAGCACGCCACATTCATGTCGAACGCGAATCCCTGCGAGCCGATCGCCTGCTGCACCTCGATCGCCATCGCGGGATAGGCCCGCTGCATGTTGGACGCGGCGCAGATCACCGCATCGACCTGTTCGCCCGTCTTGCCCGCCCGCGCCAGCGCGTCCTGCGCCGCATTCACCGCGATCTCGGCGAGAATGGATATCTGCTCGTTCGGGCGCTCCGGTATGTTCGGCGCCATCCGGTTGATGTCGAGCACGCCCTCCTTGTCCATCACGTAGCGCGACTTGATGCCCGACGCCTTCTCGATGAACTCGACGGAGGAATGCTGCTTCGGCTGCTTGAGACCGGCCGCGATGTCGGCCGCGTTCTCCGCATTCCACTTGTCGACCCAGCGATTGAAGCTG
>CAZTMG010000139.1:1763-8139 GCA_964614815.1 uncultured Rhizobium sp.
CTCACCAGCTCGGCGTTGGAGATCGAATGCTGCGGCGTGAACAGGCCGGTGGCGGAAATGACGGGACGCGACATGAAAACCTCTGTCTGGGGAGGAGTGGTTTAGGCCCGGCGCGGCCGACCGTCGAGTGCCGCCTGCTCACGCAGGGGAACCCGCTGGCGATACTCACGCATTTCGCGCGCTTTCGAGGGCGCCGGCATAGCCCGGCTGGTCGATCAGAACCTGGGCGAGAACGCTGTTCCGCAGGTAGGCGTGGAGATCCGCCCGTCCGGGATCGATCTCCCCGAACCGGATCGCCCGGCATAGCTTCTCGCGCTGATCCTGCAGCGCGCCATCGGATCCCAGCAGCGCGCGCAAGGCTTCCGCCTCGCGACGCACCGCGTCCGGTCCCAGCGCCAGCTCGCGCAGCACGATGTCCAGCGCGTTGGCGCCGACGCGCGCGAGGAACTGGTTGCGGCCGGTCATCGCCTGCGCCGCCTCGCCCTTCAGGAAATCGCGGACTCCGACGATCAGCTCGTCCGTCCGCGGCAGGTCGGTCGTGGACAGCGAATGGTCCGTTCGCGCCGGCGCCTCGGCCCTGCCCGGGATCAGCATGTTCACGCAATCGATCTGGCATTCCGAACTGCGCCGCCCGATCGCCGGCCGCTCGAGGCTTGTCTCCATGCCGCTCCGGAATGATTGGCCCATCGACAGCGCGCCCACCGCCCACCAGAACGAGCCGAACACCTGCCAGAAGCGGATCGCACTACGATCGACCGCCTCGCCCGACGCGCGCTCATACCCCGCGACCAGATCGTCGAGATCGCCGAAGCCGCCAACCTCCTTCTCGGGCGCGCCGAAGCGCCACGAGCGCGTCGTCAGCCAGCCGAGATCGCGCATCGGGTCGCCGACATGCGCCAGCTCCCAGTCCAGCACGGCCACCACGCCCTTTTCGGGATCGACGATGAGATTGCCGTTCCTGAAATCCGCATGCACCAGCTTCAGCGGGCGCTCATCGGGCAGGTTGTTCAGCAGCCACATCGCCGTGAAGTCGATCATCGGCTGCGGCGAGCGCAGCTCCAGATACGCCGCGTGCGTCTTGCGCACGCTGTGCTCCGGCGTGAACGATTCCAGCGCATCGTCCAGCCCCGCCGCCCTCACGTCGACCGCATGCAGCCGCGCCAGTATCTCCCCGCACTGCCGCGCCAGCGTCCTGCGCGCGCCCGCGAACTCCGGCCCGCGCGCAATCCTGCCGCCCAGCGTCTCGCCGTCGATCCATTCCATCACGAAGCCTGCGCCGAGCCCGTCATCCGGCCCGAAGACGAGAAGAACCTCCGGTCCAGGCACGCCGGCCCGCCGCGCCGCCGCGAACAGCTTCGCCTCTACATCCAGTCCCGGCCCCGATCCCATGGCCGAGCGCCCCTCTCCCTCGGCCCGGCGCAGCGCCAGCCTGCGCTCCGCCCCGCCCGTCCGAACCGTCAGCCGATACGTCTCCCGGCTCGCCCCGGCCGAAAGCCGGTCGCATGCAACCAGCCCTTCGAAGCCAGGCAGGCGCGCCAGCACAGCCTCGAGTCGCGCTGCGTCGATCATGCACGCACGCTCATTCGATCACGCCCTTCGGCGCCCTCTGCCCCATGAAACCGAACATGTATCCGGCGACGCGACGCATCTGGATCTCCTCCGCGCCCTCGGTGATGCGATAGCGGCGATGGTGGCGATAGATATGCTCGAAAGGCTTGTGCCGCGAATAGCCCAGCCCCCCATGCACCTGCATCGCGCGGTCCGCCGCCTCGCAGCACAGCCGGTTCGCCCAGTAATTGCACATCGAGACCTTGTCGCTCGCCGCGAAGTTCCCGGCCGTGTCCATGATCCACGCCGTCTTGTGAATTAGCGCGCGCAGCATCTCGCACTGCGTCTGGAGTTCGACCAGCGGGAACTGGATCGCCTGGTTGCGCGCCAGCTTCCTGCCGAAGGGCGCGCGCACATTCGCGTAGGCCACGGCTTCGTTGATGCAGTATTGCGCCGCGCCCAGCGAGGACGCCGCCTGCCGGATACGGTTCTCGTTGAAGAAGTGCTGCACGACCTGCAGCCCGCGCCCCTCGCCGCCGAATACGGCGCTGTCGGGAACGCGCACCCCTTTCAGCGTCACATGCGCATGATCGGTCGGCATGTTGAACGTCCAGAGATACTGCTCGATGGTAAAACCGGGGGCGTTGGTCGGCACGAGAAAAGCCGTGATGCCATCGCCGTCGCCAGCCTTGCCGGATGTGCGCGCCATGATCATGTCGTGGCTTGCGACATGGACGCCTGTGTTCCAGGTCTTCTCGCCGTCGATCACCCATTCGTCGCCGTCGCGGACGGCGACGGTCTCCATGTGCGTTGCGTCCGAGCCGTGCCCGGGCTCCGTGATGCCGAAGGCGAAGCCGCGGCGGCCTGCGGCGAGCGCTTCCAACCACTCCGCCTTCTGGGTCTCGCTCCCATAATGCCACATCAGCTGGGCGCCGATGCTGTTGCCGACGATCGAATGCTCGTTCTGCAGGTCGTTGTGCAGGCCCAGCCCCTGCGCCGCGAAATGCTCGCGGATCACCGCCATGGCGAGGTTGGGCCCGCAGCCGACATCGCGCGCGGCGCCGCCCATCTCCTTCGGCAGGGCGAAGCGGAAATGCCCGGCGGCGTCGGCCCGGCGGCGCGCCTCGCGCAGCAGGTCCTCCCATTCGCGCCGGGGCAGGCCGCCCGCCTCCCAATCCGTCCGCGCATGCTCGCGGCGATGATCGAAGAAGCGGATGTTGTCGTCGGCTTCCTCCAGCGGCCTGATCTCCGTCTCGATGAAGCGATCCAGCTCGTCGAGATAATCGGCGAGTCCCTTGGGTATGTCGAAATCCACGTGCGCTCTCCGGTGTTTCCCTGCCGGAGAGTGTTCCACCTACTCGGCGGGGACCGCAACCGCCCCGGACGAGGGCTCGGCCTTCCGGTCCTTCGGCGCCAGCAGCAGGTACATGGGCGGGGTCACGATCCGCGCAATCAGCGTGGAGGAGATCAGCCCCCCGATGATCACCATGGCCAGCGGCGAATAGAGCGGCGAGTTTTCCAGCACCAGCGGCGTCAGACCGCCGATGGCCGTAAGGGAAGTCAGCAGGACGGGCAGGAAGCGGACCTCGCCCGCCTTCTCGATCGCCTCACGCAGCGGCGCGCCGCGTTCACGCTCCTGATTGGCGAACTCGACCAGCAGGATAGAGTTCTTGATCTCAATGCCGATGAGGGCGATGAAACCGATGATCGAGGTGTAGGACAGCGACTGCCCGCCAAGATAGAGCGCAACCAGCCCTCCCATGATCCCGAACGGGATCACGAACGCCACCACGGCCGCCGTGGCGAACGAGCCGAATTCCAGCAAGAGGACCGCCATCACGCCGAACATGGCGACCAGCAGGGCCGGGCCCATGCCGCCAAAGCTCTCGGACTGCGCTTCCGCCTCCCCGCCGATGCTCCAGGAATAGCCTGCCGGCAGCGTCACATTGGCCAGTTGCGCTTCCACCGCTGCGGCGACCTCCCCCGCCAGATATCCCGGCTGGGTGTAGGCGGTCACCGTCACCGTCCGCTCGCGCTGGTAGCGGCTGATCCGCGCCGGGCCGGAAGCGATGCGCGGCTCGGCGAATTCCGACAGCGGCGCCGCCGACCCATCGCCCGTCCAGATGTAGAGCTGCCCGAGATCCGCCATGCTCATCCGCTCGGCGCGCGGCGCGCGGATCACCACCGGATAGGCGTCGCCCACCGGATCGCGGAACGCGGCCACGCGTGCTCCGCCGATGGCGATGCGCAGCGTCTGGTCGATCGCCCCGGCAGGCACGCCGCGCAGGGCCGCCGCCTCGGTGTCGATGTTGAGATCGAGGTCGAGCAGGCGTTCGGCGAGCGGGTTCGTGATGTTGCGGATGCCCGGCGCATTCGCCATCGCACGCTCCACCTGCGCTGCGATCTCTGTCAGCACCTCGATGTCGGCGCCCTGTATGCGGATGGCGACGGGCGCCTCGATCGGCGGGCCGTTCAGGAAGCGTTTCACGTTGAAGCGCGCGCCGGGATACCTGGCCAGCTCCGTGCGCAACTCTTCCAGGCGGCTGTGCCCCTCGCCCGGCTCCCAGTGGTCGAAGCGCGCATAGATCGCGCCGACATTGCTCGCCTGCTCGTTGGGAATCTCGTTGTAGTAGACCTGCGGGTTGCCGCGGCCGGAATTGGCGAAACGCCAGGTGATCCCGTGATGCCGGGCCAGCGCCGCGTCGGCGTACATGACGGCCCTGTCCGTCTCCTCGACGGAAACACCCTGCGGCAGCTCGACCTCCACCATGAAGTACGGGCTGTCATTCTCCGGGAACAGGCTGAAGCCAAGGCGCGGAACCAGCGTCAGAGAGGCTGCGAACAGCGCAAGGCCGGCAATCACGGTGAGGCGCGGAAAGGCCAGCGCCACCTTCAGGATCGGGCGATAGACGGCATGGATCGCGCCCATCACCGCATCGAGGAATACGTTCGAATGCCCGCGCCTGGGCAGGATGCGGCTCGCAAGGAAGGGAATGACCGTCAGCGCCACGAACAGGGAGGCTGCAATGGTGCACACCACCGCCATGGGCAGCGACCGCGTGAAGTCGCCCGCCCCCTCCGGCAGGTTCAGGAGCGGCAGGAAGGCCAGCAGCAGCGTCGCCGTGCAACCCAGCACCGCGACATTGATCTCCTCGACGCCTGCGATCGCCGCATCCCGCGGACTGAGTCCGCCGCGCAGGTGGCGGGCGATGTTCTCGGTGACGACGATTGAATCGTCGACCAGAAGGCCAAGCGCCAGGACGAAGCCCGCGATGGAGAGCTGGTTGAGCGAATAGCCCATGATGTCGAGCGCGATGACGCCGATGGCGAACGAGGCCGGTATGGACACCATCACCACCAGCGAGGCGCGGAAGCCCAGCGGCAGCAGGGTCAACAGCACCAGCGCGATGGCGATCATGAAGTCGCGGCCGAGGGACGACAGGCGGTGCGCCACCGTCTCGGACTGGTCGAAGCCGCGTTCGAGCGTGATCTCGGGCGGCAGGCGCGGCGCGAACCTGTCCACCTGGAAGCGCACATTCTGCATCACGTCGAAGATGGTGGCGCCCAGCTTCGCCCGCGCGGTCACGAACAGCGCCCGCTGGCCATTGTAGCGGGTGCGAACCGCCTGTTCGTCATTGGTCCATTCCACCCGGGCCACATCGCCCAGCGTGATGGCGCTGGCCCCGTCGCTCCGCAGCACGATGTTGCGGATTTCGTCCAGATTGTCGAACGGCCCCGTCGCCTCGACATTGAAGCGCCGCCCGCTGGTCTCGACCGAGCCGATCGGCACGTCCGCGCCTTCGCGCTGGACCGCTTCGGCGACGGCCGTTAGCGGGATCCGATAGGCCGCCAGCTGATCCATGTCGGGCGTGATGCGCACCTCGGCGGCAGGCACGCCCCAGATCTCCGCCTGCTGGACGCCATTGGCGCGCTCGATGGCGTCGCGCAGTTCGCGCGCATACGCCTCCATCCGGCGGTAGGAGGCGGTTTCGGAAACCAGCGCCATCTGCACGATGTTGGTCTGCGCCGGGTTCTGACGGTTGGCGCGCAGCAGCGTGATGCCGTCCGGCAGGCTGGCGCGGATGACGTTCAGCTCGCGCACGACCTCGTCATACTTCTTCTCGGGATCGGACCCGTAGATGAACGACACGCCGATGGAGGCGAGGCCGGCCTGGCTGGTCGACTGGATCTCGTCCACATCCTCGAGGCCGTTGAGCGCCGTCTCGATGGGAATCGCAACCACGCGCTCCATCTGCTCGGCGTCCGCCCCCGGCAGCACGACGAACACGCCGACCCCCGGGAAGGAAACGATGGGATCTTCCGCCTTTGGAATCGACATCACGGACTGGACGCCCAGCCCGAACAACATGATGAACAGGATCAGCGTGAACTGCCAGCGATCCACGAAGAAGCGCGTGAAGGCCTTCATCCGTCCCTCCCCCCGCGCTACTGCGCCGCCACGCTGACCTGGTCTCCGTCGCGCACCATCGAGGCGCCGCGCGTAATGACCCGGTCGCCATCCTGCAGGCCCTTGAGGATGGCGACGCCCCGGTCGCTGACCCCTCCGGTCTCCACGGCGCGCCGGCGGGCGCGCCCTTCGCCGTCGACAACATACACCACGCCCTGGTCGGCGCGCGCATCGACCAGCGAAATGGCCGGCACGATGAATGTCGCCGCCCCGCCGGCGTCCCGTCCGGCCAGCGAGACCTCGGCCACCTCCCCCGCACGCAGCCCGTTGGGATTCTCGACCTGGATTTCGACGGTGAAGACGCCTGACTGTGTTCCCTTCTCCGCGATGCGCGCCACCTTGCCCGCCATCGGCTCGCGG
>CAZTMG010000140.1:0-2413 GCA_964614815.1 uncultured Rhizobium sp.
CCAGCTGCAGTCGAAGCCGAACGCCAGCCAGGCGCTGGAATAGGGGCGCGGTCAACGCGGACTCTCGCCTGATCCGCCGGCTGTCGTCCGCCCATGGCCCTTCCGCCACGGCACACTTGCGGAAACTCCAGATTACTCCACCCTGCAGCGTGCGTTCGGCGACAGAGGAAACGCCCATGCTCACGCTCGACGAGTTGCAGGCCAAGGTCGCCTCGCAGAAGACGGCCATCCCCGCCCTCTATGGCGATGTCGATTTCTCCATCAAGCCCGAGCGTTTCGCCGACGAGCCCGTCCTCGAAGGCGCTCCGCAGGGCAAGTTCGATGCAATGCGCCCGCAGGTGCTGGCCGACAAGGAGAAGGTCGCCCGCATGCGCGCCTACACCATGCTGGGCGACACGGTGGCGGACGCCTACGCCGCCCTGATGCCGAAATATGGCTTCCGCGGCCTGATCGCCATGCTGAAGCAGGCCTGCGACCATGGCGTGGAGTCGGTGCCGGATGCGCCCCCGGAACTCGTCGCCTTCATCCGGGCGATGGAGGCGAAGCCGGACTGGGTCGACATGAAGCTCGTCGAGGAAGGCGCGCGGCAATCCCGGGAGGATGCAGCCAACTATTCGCCCTTCGTCATCCGCGGCGCCTTCATCGCCACCTTCATGAACAAGTACTCCGCGCTTCCCATGGCGCTGACGGGCACGCTGTCCAACGACACCGCCGCCCGCCGCGTGAAGGACACGGCCAGCTTCTTCATGACCTCCACCCTCCCCGGCGCGCTCGAACGCTTCGGTCCCGGTTTCCGGTCCGCCGCCATGGTTCGCCTGATGCATTCCATGGTGCGTTTCAATGCGCTGAAGCGCTCGAACATGTGGGATGTCAGCACGTTCGGAATCCCGATCCCGCAGGTGGACCAGATGCCCGCCGGCCTCATCGGCGTCTTCCTGCTCGCCTTCAGGATTACCGCGAAGGGCCGCTTCGAATACACCGAGGTCGAACGCGCGCGCGTTGAACTGGCGCGGTACCGCTGCTTCCTGCTTGGCCTGCCGGAAGAGCTTGCGCCCGCGACGCCCCGGGACATGGTCGACATGATGGTCCGCTACGACCAGACCTTGCGCAAGGGATTCGATGACGCCACCTGCGGCGAACTCGTGCGCGCAACGCTGGCCGCCTATCTGCCGGCCGACGGGAAACTCGGCAGCAGGCTTTTCGACTATATCGAGCGGCGATTCTCGCGCATCTTCTTCCTCCTGTCCTTCCTTGGCGGCGACAGCAGGAAGGCCGCGGCGATGGGCGTGAGGATCAGCGCGCTCGACTGGGCGACCTTCATCGCCTGCAGCCTCTTCATCGGCGCCCGCAAGGCCTTCTATGCCATCGCCGGCCGCATTCCCGGTCTGCGCGATGCAACCGATCGCATGCTGGTCCGGAAGATCGAGCGGATGCTCGACAGCTATGGCCACCCGGCCCACACGACGGACGCCTCGCAGTACAGGCCGGCGGTCATCAGGCAGGCTGCGGAGTAGACCGGGTCAGCGATCCGGCGAATTGCCCGCGACCAGGGACTTGAGAAAGCTGGCGTACATGCCGTGCGCCCGCGCCGTCATCTCCGGGCTGTAGCGCACGCGCCAGTCCTGCGCCTCGATCTCGTCGAACGCGTGCGTCGCTCCCTCGAACACGTCGACAGTGACCGGCGCGCGCGGCGTCTTCATCGCGCGCAGCGTGCGGGCCACGCCCTTGCCGCCGACAACACTGTCCGCCGAACCGACGATCGCCTGCACCGGCACGTCCAGGCGCAGGCCGCGGCTCGGCGCCAGCGCGCCAAACCCTTGCCATGGATAGAGAACGAACGCGCCAACCACGCCTGCCATCGGCTCGTCGGGCAGGCCGGTCAGCCGCGTCGCCTTTTCAGCGTCCCTGCCCGGCTGCAGCGCCATTGCATCCAGCACCGTCCAGGCGCCGTGGCTCCAGCCCGCCGCCACGATGCGGCCTGCGTCGGCCCATCCCTGCCCGCGCACCCATTCGAGCATTGCATAGAGATCTCCCGCCCGCTCCCGTCCCCACAGCTGCAGCCCGGTGCAAACAGTGGCGTAGGCCTCCAGCGTTGAAATGCGGCGATGGCCATAGCTGTCCACGACGAGCGCCGCCCATCCTGCGGCCTCCGCCACGCGGGCCCAGCGTTCCTGCAGGGCCTTCTTGCCGCCGCATCCATGCATCTGGATCGACACCGGAAACGGGCCCCTGCCCTCCGGCAGGTACAGCGCGGAGCCCGGCAGCAGCGCGTCGATCCGCTGCTGCAGGGTCTCCGTCGCATGGGCATGGGGAGTCGGCGCCATCAGGATTCCCATTGCCGCAAGGCAAGCAGCGAACGCCCGGAAGGTGGGGACGAAACGGCCGGACAGCAACCGCCCATGCGGTCCTCATC
>CAZTMG010000140.1:2511-3631 GCA_964614815.1 uncultured Rhizobium sp.
AGGACGCGGAGCACCCGTCTCGAAGGACGAGGCCGGCGAGCCTCATCCCCCGAACCTCTTCCGCAGCTCGGCCAGGAGCGCCTTGTCGAACTCCCGTGACGGCAGGTCATTCCATCCGGCGATCTCCGCCTTGAGCAGCGCCTTCCCCTTCACGTCCTCGAACGTCTCACCGGGGATCAGTTTCAACTCATACAGCCGCTGCGGCGAGTATCCCGTCAGCACCCATGAATAGTGCCAGCCGAGCCCGGCCGCCTTCGCCAGCTCGTTGGTGCAGTTCGATGTGATCGTGTTGTAGAAGCGCGCATGCGTGGAGACGTCGATCGTCCCTTCGAGCAGAAGCCGCAGGAAGTTGCGCTCCTGTCGTGTCTCGAGCTGCAGCGGATACACGTACACATCCTTGTCGAGATAGGTCGCGCGGCGCGTCAGCAGTTCGCGCGCCGTCGCCCATATGTAGGACAGCTCGAACCTGTTGAATGCGCCAAGGATCGCATCATAGGTCTCGCCCTCTTCAAGGCGCGCCTCCACGGTGAGGCCGACCATCCTGTCGCCGCCGAACTCGAACAGGATCAGCGTGTGCGCCGCATAGTCCCCGCCCGGCTGCGGCTCCACCACGAACCAGACATTCCGCAGATCGTCGAACGTGCTGGCGAAGGTCGCCTTGTCCTTCCGCGCCGGACCATCCCTCGTGTAGGACCAGTCGGCCACGTGATCGAGCGAGAACGAGCCGCGGGACAATTCTATCTTCGGCATCCGCGCAAGATGCTCGACCCATCTCCGGTCGAGGCGAGGCTCCGCCAGCACGATGCTGCCGGCGAGAATGGCGACGGCTCCGCCCATCGCAATGGCGAAACCCGTCCAGGGCCGCTTTCTGATCCACATCCAGACCGACATTGCTCGCATTCCCTGTATGCAGGCAGGCATGGGCCGGGCGCCTGTGAAGTCACTGGTGTACTTCGCCTTCAGTCATGCCCTATAGTCGCGGACAGACGCCGGATGACATGCAGGCGTAACATCAGACAGGGGACCAGTCAGGAGAATGAAGGCAATGATTCTGGCGGCTTCGGCCGCGGCGATACTCGCTCCCGCCGCCTCTGCGCAGGAGGCAGGACAGTATGTGAGG
>CAZTMG010000140.1:3648-4261 GCA_964614815.1 uncultured Rhizobium sp.
AAGGGCTTGGCCGCGCGATCATCGAGGTCGCCCCCAACCGGGCGCAATTCAGCCTCGCCTTCGTCGAGACAGACGCGAAGTCGGACGAGTCGATGCGCAAGGCGGTGCAGCGGTCGAAGATCGCCTATGACGCCATCAAGAAGGTCGCCGGCGACAAGGCGCGTGTCTCCACCGCTGTCGACGTGAACGCGTATTACCGACAGTACAAGGACAAGGACGGCGTGATGCAGACCAACATGCGCGCCGACCAGGTGGAGGGCTATGAGGCGCGGGTCACCATGACCGTGCTGCTCACCGACCCGTCGCTGGCCGGCCGTGCGCGCGCGGCGGCGCTCGCCCTGAGCCCGCAGGACATGAATCCCATCTACATCTTCCTTGAGCAGACCGCCGAGATGCAGCGACGCGCGCTGGACGAGGCCGCAAGGGACGCCCGCGCCCGTGCGCAGCTCGCCGCCACGGCCGCCGGGGCGCGCCTCGGCGACCTGCTCGTGGTTCAGGAAGGCTCCGAGAGCTGCATGGGCAGCTGGTCGTCGGGACAGGTCGCACGCGTCCTCGGCGGCGATGGCGGCTACTCCCCCCCCCCCCGGCAAACCACCGCCCCCACCCGCCCCCC
>CAZTMG010000140.1:4291-6668 GCA_964614815.1 uncultured Rhizobium sp.
CCCCCCATCGCCCAGGGCCCCATCGGCCGTCAGCAGATCACGATCTCGGAGAGGGACCTCGCAGGCCTCGACCTTCCGAGCGACGCCAATCCGCAGACAATGCAGGCGAGCGTCTGCATGATCTGGACACTCGCCAGGTGATCGGACGAGGGTAGCGACGCCCAGACAGGACGCTTGGCCCCTTGGAATGACGGGGCGTTTGCGGCAGAGCAGGCGGACAGATTCCCCGGATGGACATGCGCCAGCTCGTTCTTCTTCGTCACGCCAAGGCCGCTGCGGATTCCAGCACGGGCGAGGACGTTGACCGCCCCCTGGCCCCGCGCGGCCGCGCCGACGCGCCGGCGACCGCAAAGGCCCTGGCGGATGCCGGCGCCGATCCACAGATCGTCCTTGTGTCCACAGCGAAGCGGACGCGGGAAACGTGGGAGCTTGCCTCGCCCGCCTTCAGGCCCGCGACGGTGCATTTCCTCGATCAGCTCTATCTGGCGCCGGCCGACATGATCCTGCGCCTTGCAGAGGAAGCGAACGCGGAGCGCGTGATGGTGGTCGCGCACAATCCCGGACTGCACGAGCTGGCCGGCCGGCTGGCGCACAGGATGAACGCCCTGGAATCGCGCGTACGCGCGAAGTTTCCGACAGCAGCCGGCGCGATCTTCGCACGCAGGGACGCGACATCGTCCTGGAAGCTGCAGGACTTCATCACGCCGAAGGATGCGGCTGACTAGCTAGGCCGGGGAATGGGCCGCCGGCTGGACCAGCAGGCTGCCGAGCCCCTCGAACGACCAGTTGTTGTAGAGTCCCGCCAGATAGACCACGTAGAGCGACAGGAAGACGAGGCCCGTCGCCGCGCCGACGCGGCGCTTTAGCAACACGACGAGGGTGACGAGGATGGCCGCGGCCAGCATCGCCCAGTGGCTGAAGGCCGTGAATTCGGGGCTCAGCTGGTTGCGCGGCGCCATGATGGCGACGACGCCGCCGGCGCCGAGAATGTTGAAAATGTTCGAGCCGAGGATATTCCCCATTGCGACATCGCTCTGCTTGCGGATGGCCGCGGCGATGCACGCGCCAAGCTCCGGCAGCGAGGAGCCAAAGGCCAGCACGGTGAGACCGATGATGGTGGGGCTGGCGTTCAGCTCCGTCCCCAGCGTGATGCCGCCGTCGAGCAGAAGTCGCGACCCCAGAGGCAGGCCGACAAGGCCGATGAGGATGAGCAGGATCATCCGCCACGCCGGCATGTTCATCAGCTTGAGCTCTTCCTTCGTGTCCTCGGTTGTGTCCTCACGGGCGATGAGCCAGGACAGGATCACATAGGCGACCAGCACGACGATGAAACCGATGCCGACCCATTGCGTCATGCCGACCGTCATCGCGAGGGCGATCCAGCCGAGGGTGCACAGGAGCATGAAAACGGAGGTCAGCCGCATGCGCGGGGCCTCCGTGGCGATGGGGAAGATCACCGCAGGAAGCGCCAGCACGAGGAAGACGTTGGCGATGTTGGAGCCGATGATATTGCCGTGGGCGAGGCCGGCGGAGCCATTGATGGCCGCCTGCACCGAGATCAGGAACTCGGGCAAAGAGGTCCCGAAACCGACGATCACGATACCGACGAGCAGGGGGGAGACGTTCGCCTTGTAGGCCGCCGACAACGCCCCGCGCACGAGGCAGTCGGCCGAGTAGATCAGGACCGCGAAGCCCGCGACCAGAAAGACGATAGCCCCAGCCAGCATGGCAGCCTCCCCAGGCTAGATCGGTCGTCCTGACCGGGTCAGTCGAGGCGGCGGTATTCGATGATGTTGAGCAGGCCAAAGGCCACGACTACAGCAAGGATCGCCCACACAGCCGCCACGAGAAGCTCCTTCGATATCCGGAAGCGCCGGAACGACGCCCCCACCTTTTCCTACAAGGCAAAATCCCCTTGAGAAAGCCCACGTTTCGCGACCGAGTGTTCCAGTCCTGGTTTCGCTTCCGGCGATCCGTGACGCTGGGCGTGCGGGGAATCGTGCTGGACGAACGGGGACATGTGCTCCTTCTGAGACATACCTACACGCCCGGCTGGCATTTTCCCGGCGGCGGCGTGGAAAAGGGCGAGACGGCTGCACAGTCGCTGGGACGGGAGCTGCGGGAGGAGGCCGGGGTGATGGCCGAGGAGGCGGCGATGGAGCTGATCTCGGTTCACGCAAATCATGCGTTCTTCCCGAACGACCACATACTGGTCTTCCGGATTTCGCACTGGACGCAGGGGGAGGCGACCAGCCGTGGCGAGATTGCCGAGACAGGGTTTTTCGACCCCAAGGCGCCGCCGGAGGGCGTGACGCAGGGCACGCGCAACCGGCTGGCCGAGCTGTTTTCGGGCGCGCCCCGCCGCAACATCTGGTGA
>CAZTMG010000140.1:6757-7835 GCA_964614815.1 uncultured Rhizobium sp.
TGATGCGTCCCTGGAAAATGGTCGCGGCGGTCGTGGCCGCCCCCGCGTTGATGCTGGCGGCCTGTGGCGGGCCGGGCGCGCCAGGTCCGCAGGGGGCCGGCACGCCAGCCGCGCAGGGCGACGATGCCCTGATCGCCGCGGCCCAGGCCATCAGCGACGCCATGGGCGGCTGCTTCAAGCCGGAGGACGCCCAGGTCGAGTCCCGCGTGATCGGCCTCGAGGACGGATCGATCGTGATGCTGGCCTGCAGCCAGGGCGCCTACTCCTTCACACACCGTCTTTTCGTCGCGCGCGGCGACGCCGGCCTCGAACTGCTCTCCCTGCCCGACTATGACGCCAGCGGCTGGTTCGCGACCGACCAGGCGAGCATGGCCGAGATCGACGCCGGCACCGGGGTGTTGACCACGATGCGCAAGAGCGCGGGGCATGGCGGCTGCGGCTCTGAAGGACGCTACCAGTGGGACGGCGTCCATTTCGCGCTGCAGGAACTGCGCTGGAAGGACTGCACGGCCGGCGACATGACTGGTCCGCCCTTCCCGGTGATCTGGCCCACGCAAGTCGGCGCAGCGGTGGATCCGAACGGCGCGACGCCGGCGCCGTAGGCATGGCGGGGCGGGCGGCAATCGTGTGCGGGCGCAGGAGACGCGAGGGTCACAGCGCGATGGGTTGTCCATGTCCTGCGGGTTCCAGCTGCAGGCGATGCGCGTGAGGCACTGCGCCCCGGCGCATACAAAAGGGCGGCCCGCGGGGAGCCGCCCTTTCGGTTCCCGCGAAAGCCTCAGACAGCTTCGGGCTCGGATTTTTCCTTCGCGCTGGGCCTGGGGTCGGGGATGAACTTGAACGACAGCTTTTCGGGATCGTTTCTGTCGATGTCGATCTTGACGCCGCCGCCCTTCTGGAGCGCGCCGAACAGCAGTTCGTCCGCCATCGGCTTCTTGACATGCTCCTGGATGACGCGGCTGAGCGGACGGGCGCCGAAGGCTTCGTCGTAGCCTTTGGTCGCAAGCCATTTGCGGGCTTTGGGCGTCAAGGCGATCGTTACGTTGCGGTCCGCCAGCTGGCTCTCCAGCTGAAGGAT
>CAZTMG010000140.1:7870-8126 GCA_964614815.1 uncultured Rhizobium sp.
CAGGCCGGAGAACGGGATGGTCGCATCGAGGCGGTTGCGGAATTCGGGCGTGAACAGGCGCTTGATCGCCTCTTCATTCTCGTCCTCGCGCTTGCCGCGGCCGAAGCCGATCGATTCCTTCGCGGCGTCCGCCGCACCGGCGTTCGTCGTCATGATGAGGATCACATTCCTGAAATCGACCTTCTTGCCGTTGGCGTCGGTCAGCGTGCCGTTGTCCATCACCTGCAGCAGGATGTTGAACAGATCCGGATGCGCC
>CAZTMG010000141.1:0-8119 GCA_964614815.1 uncultured Rhizobium sp.
GCGCATAAGGGGAGGTCCTCCAGCGTTATGGTTCTTGCGGGCCGTAATGCATCTTACGACTGCCTGACAGCGTCAAGCGCCCGAACGCTGTTCTCACTGGAATTTGTTAAGGTCCGGTACCATCGGCGCGTGAACGTGGCCCCAGGGGCACGCAAGCGGGGCCCTTCAGGCGGCTGTGAGCCCCGGCGCGCCGTCGGCCGGATCGTGTTCGGCGACCCAGTGGTCGGGCGCGATCTCGACCAGGCGGGGACGGTAGAAAGGCGGGTCCTCGGTCAGGCGCGATTTCATGAAACGCAGGCTCGCCCTGGGGTCCAGCGGGGACGGCAGGTCGCCGACCAGCCTGGTCCTGGCGCGCGACCGTTCCTTCGCCGGATCGGGCGAAGGCACGGCGGAGAGCAGTGCGCGCGTGTAGGGATGGCGCGGATTGTCGAAGAGCACGTCGCGCGGGGCCATTTCGACGACCCGGCCGAGATAGAGCACCATCACGCGATGGCAGACTTCGCGCACGACCGAGAGGTCGTGGCTGATGAACAGCATGGCGAGGCCGAACTCCTTCTGCAGGTCGATCAGGAGATCGAGGATCTGCGCCTGCACGGAGACATCGAGCGCCGAGACCGCCTCGTCGCAGACGACGAGCTTCGGCTTCAGGATCATGGCGCGGGCGATGCCGACGCGCTGATTCTGGCCGCCGGACAGTTCATGCGGGTAGCGGTTCACCAGGTTGGGGTCGAGCCCCATGCGCGCCATCATCTCGCGCGCCGCAGCCTCCCTGCCCTTCGCGTCGATGTCGGGACGGAAGACCGTCAGCGGTTCGGCGATGGACTGACCGATCGTGGCGCGCGGATCGAGGCTGGCGAGCGGGTCCTGGAAGACGATCTGCAATTCGCGGCGCAGGGGCTGCATCTCGCTGCGCGAGGCCTTCGCGATGTCGCGACCAAGCCAGGCGACGGCGCCGGCGCTGGGATCGAGCAGGCGGAGGACGGCGCGCGCCAGCGTGGACTTGCCGCAGCCGCTTTCACCGACGACGCCCATCGTCTCGCCCGGACGCAGGGAGAAGCTGACGCCATCGACCGCGCGCAGCGGGACCCGCCTGCCGAACAGGCCGCCGGGGACGTGGACCGGGAAGGTCACGCTGAGGTCGCTGACATCGAGCAGTGGTTTCGTCCCGGCGGGCGGGGGCGGGGCGATGCCGGGGCGTCCGCCGCGATCAGCCCGGTCGAGACGCGGCATCGCATCGAGGAGCATGCGGGTGTAGGGATGCGCTGGCCGGGAAAACACCTGCCGGACATCGCCGCGCTCCACAGCCTCGCCATTTCGCATCACCACCACGCGGTCGGCCATGCGGGCGATGACGCCCATGTCGTGCGTGATGAGGACGAGCCCGGCGCCGGTTTCACGCTTCAGTTCGTCCATCAGGTCGAGCACCTGCGCCTGGACGGTGACATCGAGGGCGGTAGTCGGCTCATCGGCAAGCAGCAGCTGCGGTTCGCACAGCATGGCGGCGGCGATCATCACGCGCTGACGCATGCCGCCCGAGAGTTCGTGCGGAAACTGGTGCAGGCGCCGGCGCGCCTCGGGTATGCGGACGCGCTCGAGCCATTCGATCATGCGTTGCTCGGCGGCGCGGCCCCTGAGACCCTTGTGGCGGGCCAGAACCTCGACCATCTGGGCGCCGACCGTCATGTGCGGCGTCAGGGAGGTCAGCGGGTCCTGGAAGATCATCGCGATGCGGGCGCCGCGAAGGGCGTTGAGCCGCCTGCGGCCGAGGCCGATCATTTCGACGCCGTCGAACAGGATCGAGCCCTCGACCTTGCCGTTGGCGGCCGTGAGACCCATGGCGGCCAGAACGGTCTGGCTCTTCCCGGAACCGCTTTCCCCCACAAGGCCAAGGCATTCGCCCTTCGCCACATCGAAGGATAGCGTCTTCACGGCCTCGACGAGGCCGTCGGGCGTCTCGAACGACACCGACAGGTTGCGGACGTCGAGAATGGTCTCAGCGGTCAACAGCAGCTCCAGGGCAACAGGCCGCCAGTACAAGCCGGTTGCGACGCGGAATGGAACCCCCCAATTGACCAGACGAGGCAGGACATGCCGTCACACGCCTGCCTGGGCGGACCACCCCGCGTGAGAGGCCCTCGCGAACAGCTAGCGCGCCGCGCCCTTGCCCAGCAGCAGATCAATCTCGGCGGCGTGCGGCATCGTCCGGGTGAAATCGAACGTCCCCTGCTCCAGCATCTCCCTGGCCGCGCCGATCATCGCCGACATGGCGACGGCGTGCATCATGCCGCCGGTGGAGATGCGCCTGACGCCAAGCGCCGCGACCTGCGCGACCGTCAGCTGTTCCTTGCGGGGGCCGCGCATGATGTTGAAGGGACGGTCGATTTCGCGGCAGACGGTGCGCACCTCCTCCGACGTGTTGAGGCCGGGGGCGAAGAGGACATCGGCGCCGGCGTCCTGATAGGCCTGCAGGCGCTTGATCGTGTCGCCGATATCCTCGCGGCCATGGAGATAGTTCTCGGCGCGGGCGCAGAGCATGAACCTGAAGGGCAGCCTGCGCGCAGCCTCGGCGGCGGCGCGGATGCGGTCGGCGGCGGCTTCGATGGAGTGGATCGGGTTGCTGCGGTCGCCGGTGAAATCCTCGATCGAACCGCCGACGAGACCGGCTTCGGCGCCCTGGCGAATCGTTTCGGCGCAATCTTCCGGCGTCGGGCCGAAGCCGTCCTCGAGGTCGGCGGCGAGCGGAATGTCGATCATCGGCGCCATGGCGCGGATGTGAGCCATCACATTCTCTCGCCCGGCATTATAGTCGGGATGGCCAAGAGAGCGGGCATAGCCGGCGCTGGTGGTGGCGAGCGCCTGGAAGCCGAGGCCGGCAAGGAGGCGGGCGGAGCCAGGATCCCACGGGTTGGGGATGATGAAACAGCCGGGCGCCTTGTGCAGCGCCTCGAACGCGGCGGCCTTTTCGGCCTGGGTGCGGGGCATGGGGAGATTCTCCTCGTCCTGTCGTTCCGTGCAGTCTAGGCGCAGGACCGCGAGTCATCCCACCGGATTTCCGGCATCCATGTCCAGCCCGGCTTTACGCAGCCGGAAGTCCGTCGCATCAATCCGGCTGACCCGTGGGAGGAGATTCATGCGTGCATTCATCCTGGCCGCCGTACTGGCGGCGGCGGCTCCGGCCGCGCTGGCGCAGAACGTCTATGTCACGGCGGACCGGATGCTGGACGTGACAACGGGGCGGATGGTGCAGAACCCCGCCATCATCATCCAGGACGGCGTCATCACACAGGTTGGTTCGCGCAGCAGCCTGCGCGTGCCGTCGGCCGCGGAAGTGGTGGAGCTGCCGGGCGTGACGCTGCTGCCGGGGCTGATCGACATGCACACGCATCTCGACGGCGACCCGACGACATGGGGTCCGTCCGCCATGATGCTGACCGACAGCTACTGGAGCGTCATTTCGGTCGCGAACGCCAGGGCGACGCTGGAGGCGGGTTTCACGACAGTGCGGAATGTCGGCTCCAGCAACTGGAACGATGTGGCGTTGAAACAGGCCATCGAGGCGGGAAAGATATCCGGCCCGCGTATCGTTCCGGCGGGCTATTCGTTCGGCGCGACGGGCGGGCATTGCGACGTGACAGGGCTCGCGCCGTCCTTCAAGGCGCGCAATGACTACAACGCCGACAGTCCGGACGAGGCGCGCAAGCGCGTGCGCGAGATCCGAAAGTACGGCGCCGAGGTGATCAAGATCTGCGCGACAGGCGGCGTCTTCTCGCACAACACCGAGCCCGGCCAGCAGCAGATGACCTTCGCCGAGATGAAGGCGGTGGCCGACGAGGCGCACATGTGGGGGCTCAAGGTGGCGGCGCACGCGCACGGTGCAAGCGGCATACGCGATGCGGCGCTGGCGGGGATCGACACGATCGAGCACGCCAGCCTGATCGACGACGAAGGCATCGCGGCGGCCAAGAAGATGGGCACATACCTGTCGATGGACATCTACAATACGGACTACACGCAGGCCGAGGGCGCGCGGAACGGCGTGCTGGAGGACAATCTCCGCAAGGACCGCGAGGTGGCCGAGGTGCAGCGCCAGGGCTTCAAGCGCGCGCTCGCGGCCGGCGTGAAGATGGTCTACGGCACGGACTCCGGCGTCTATCCGCATGGCGACAACGCCAAACAGTTCGCGGTGATGGTGCGCTATGGCGCAACGCCGCTGCAGGCGATCCAGATCGCCACGCTCAATTCGGCCGAGGCGCTGGGCTGGAAGGACAAGGTCGGCGTCATCAAGCCGGGCGCCTTCGGCGATCTCGTCGGCGTCGCGGGCGATCCGACGCGCGATGTGACCGTTCTCGAACGCCCGGTCTTCGTGATGAAGGGCGGCGAGACGGTGAAGGCGCCGGAATGATCCGGAGGCGGTTCCGGCGTCCCTACACCTCGATCAGCAGCGCCGTGGCGTCGTCGCTTGTCTTGAAGCGGCCGATCCTCGCATCGTCCGCCGGGGACGTTTCCATCTCGCGGAGTTCGCGCATCAGGGCGCCGAGACCGCGGGCGACCGCGGCGTCGATCAGGTCTTCGTCCGTGTAGCGGCCATAGGGCGAGACGAGTCGGTAGAACCCGTCGGTCATCACCAGCGCCCTCGTTCCTGCAGGCGCGGCGCAATCCTGATGGACGATGTGGGCGGCGGCTTCCGGCTGGACGCCGAACACCCAGTAGCCCTTCGGCGTGTTGTGCATGGCGCGAACGTCCTGAAGCCATTTGAGGCGGTCTTCCGGCGTCATCGCCATGACCGTCCTGGCCCGGCCCTGCTCTTCGGCTGGCTTGCCCGCTTCGCCGAACACGGCGACAGCGCCGTCCGGCGCCTTCACGATGGCGATGGAATCGCCCAGCGTCGCGCCTTCCAGCCGCCCCTTGCGATGGCGCACCCAGGTGGCGGCCGCCGTCGGATAGCTGGCGAGGGGGGCGTCCCTCAGCGGCATCTTCGCCTCGCGCTCGACCGCCGCGCGCAGGCGCGGCAGCAGGCGGGCGAACCAGGCCTGTGGAATCTCGCGCGGATCGGCGGGTCCCTTCACGATCTCTGAGGCGAAGATCTCGGCAAAACGGGCGGCGTCGGATTCGGCGGCGCTGAAGATTCGGACAGGGCCGACATCGGTGGCCCCGTCGATCACGCAGGCCCAGCCGCCGGCTTCGTCGAACGCATAGCGATCATCGCCCGTGCCGGTCTTCATCCCCCCGCCCAGTTTCGAGCCAGGAAGGGAGATCGAGTCGAGAAGTTTCATCGGGCGCTCCACAGGCAGGCGCCTTACCTATTGGCTGATCGTGTCGGTGGAAAGCGCGCGGCGCCGTCAGACCGTGCGGGCTTTCAGGGCCTGCGAGAAATCGGACAGCGTCTGGATGTAGTCGCCGCTCTCGCGGAGGCGCTGGACGTAGAGTTCGAGAATCTGCCGGGCGGCGACCCCGGGCTCGAGGCCGCACTTCTCGGCTTCCTCGGCAAACAGGCGCTTGGACTCCGGATCGAGGCGGACGGTAAGCGGCTGGCGGTTGGCGGTCTTGGACATCAGGTAATCCATCAGCAGCTGAAGGAAGCCCCCGGCCTCCAATCGCGAGAATCACCTTGCAGGCATTGCCAAGACATTGCAATAGCAATGCATGACCAAACCGCCCGCCAGCCAGGGGACCAAGCCCTTCACCGTCGTGCTGCCCGAAAAGGCAGCCGAACGCCTTGAAATTCTGGTGGATTCCGGGCTTTACGGCGCGAACCGCGCCGAAGTCGCGCGCAACATCATCCTCCAGCACCTGCAGGAGCTGTGGAAGACCGGCAAGCTGCCGGGTTGAAGCCTGAACGCTTCGCCCGCGGCGGCCTGATTCACACCCCCTCCACAGCAAACCCCTTTGAAACCGGGCCGTTCGGACCCGGCTTAACGGATCGTTAACCATTGGACGCCAATCGTTCCCGTCAGCCGCCCGGAGATGCTAATAGCTGCTCCGAGCGACCCGCCGGCGAGGAGGACGCGCCCATGACCGACACCCGTGACCCGATCGAGTTCTGCCCGGCGGCCGCCTGCGCCGCAGCCATTGTCCGGATCGAGGGGTTCGTCGACCATGTCGCGCGGCTGAAGGAGGAGGCGCGGCTGGCCCGCTCGCCGGAGCTGATGACCCAGCTGGAAGCGATCTCGGACGAGCTGATGCTTGCCGCCGACGAAGCGCGCGACCGGCTGGGACAGGTCGAGGCTGTCTCCGCCGCAGGGGCGATGGCGCAATTGCTGGCGGCGATCCGCGATGTGCGCGTGCGCGACGACGCCGAGCGACAACGGGCGAAGGATCTGGAGGCGAAGGCGGTGCGCTTCCTGGCCGGGGCCAACCTTTACGATGCGAGCTTCTGCCGGACGCTGAGCGGGACAAGGCTGGGCGGTCGGCTGCATGTGGCCGCGCGCATGGCGGAGCAGCGGCTGTCGTGACTGCATCCGCCGGCATCGCTTGCGCTCCGGCGTTCATCGCCTGACTTGCTCCCCCGGTCCAAATCATCGCGGCTGCACTGGCGCGTTGTCCCGCCCGCGCCTTGCGTCTCACCCCGCCAGCCGCGCCATCTCGGCGTCGCTGAGTTCGTAGTTGCCATAGACGTTCTGGACGTCGTCGCAGTCTTCCAGCGCCTCGAGCAGCTTCATCAGCTGTTCGGCCGCCTCGCCTTCGACTGCGATGGTGTTGAGCGGCTTCCAGATCAGCGCGGTCGAGACAGGCGGCGTCTTGATCCTCCCCTCGAGCGCGGCCGCAACGTCAGCAAGGTCCGTCCGCGCGGTGTAGATGTAGTGGCCATCGGCGTCGCTGGAGACATCGCTCGCGCCGGCTTCGAGCGCAGCCTCCATGATGGCGTCCTCGCTGCCGGCTTCGGGCGGATACACGATCTGGCCGACATGCTCGAACCCGGAGGAGACCGCGCCGGTCTGTCCGAGGTTTCCGCCATTGCGGGTCAACGCCGTGCGAACGTCCGTTGCGGCGCGGTTCTTGTTGTCGGTGGAGCATTCGATGATGAGGCCGATGCCGCCGGGCGCGAAGCCCTCATACCGGATCGCTTCATAGCTTGCGCCGTCGCTGCCGGCGCCCTTGTCGATGGCGCGCTGGATGTTCTCCTTCGGCATCGAGGCCGCCTTGGCGTTGTTCACGGCCAGGCGCAGGCGCGGGTTGAAGGCGGGATCGGGCAGACCGCTCTTGGCGGCGACGGTGATCTCTTTCGCCAGCTTGGAGAACAGCTTGGCCTTGGCCTTGTCGGCCTTGCCCTTGCGGTGCTGGATGTTGGCCCATTTGCTGTGGCCGGCCATGGAGGGCCTCTTTCGTGCAAGTCATGTGTGCGGAGCGGCCGCCCGGATAACCCACAGCCCTGCCGGCGTGCAAGCCTTGCGGGCATCCAGGCGCGGCGTCAGGGCAGGAAATAATAGGCCGCAAGCCCTGTCCCGGCCGCGGCCGGGCCGGCCAGAAGCATCATGGTCAGCGCCCAGACGATGAGGCGGCCCTGGCTCTTCATCCGTGCGCGGTTGTTCTTCAGGGCCGCGTCATAGATGCGGGCGGTATCGGCCATGGCGCCATGGAGGGGTCGGCCCGAACTTATGTCGTCCTCCCAGCTGGCGGGATCGTTGCCCACCGTCGCGAAGGGCGAGGGGCGCGCGGCCATCGCGACCAGCACGGTGGCGATGAAGGTCATGAGACCGGCGCCCGCGGCGGCGGCGGCGATGGGATTCAGGTTCTCGCCCAGGGCCGCGATGGCCCCGGCGAACAGCGCCACCGTCATCGAGCCGTAGAGATTCGTGAGCGACAGCGCGCGCTGGTCGGCCGCGAGGGCGAATTGCGTCTGCACCGCAAGCCGGGCCTCGGCCTGGCGAACGATTTCGGCTAAGAGATCGGCTGGAGCCTTCTCGAAGTCCATCTCCGTCTCCGCAACTGCCGGGGCGAGTCTAGCGAGGGATGTGCGATGCCAAAAGGGTCGCCGGACGAAACCAAGCTGAAGACCGGCGGCGAGGAGCCGGGCGCTCTCGGGGGCCTCAGCCATTTCCCCGCAGCCTCGGACGGACCCCAGTTTCAGCATGAGGTCCCGCGCGCGCGGGCGCCGCGCCCGCCGGCCAGGCGCGGCGGA
>CAZTMG010000142.1:0-2355 GCA_964614815.1 uncultured Rhizobium sp.
CAAAGCCCACAGCTATGTTGCAGAATAATCGCCCGATGCTCTAGTACTGCGCCTTCAGCAGCAGCACTTCCATCACGCGCCGCGAGTTGTCCTGGTCGATGTCCAGCATCTTCGCGAGGTTGGTGAGGAATTCGAGCTCGGGCTTCAGCAACTGGCCATCGGACAGCATGATGTCGACGCAGTGGGCGAACACCGGCAGGCACATGTCCGGCGGCAGGGTGGCGCAGGCCTCGGCGATCGCGGCGTTGCCGCCGCGCTTGAGCTTCTCGTTGACCACTGCATCCGCTTTGGCCAGCTCGGCCGGCCCGAGCGCCGCCATGGCGCGCGAGCGCGAAACCGTGTTCTTGATGGTCTCGATTTCCTTCTTGTCGAAGTCTCCGTCGGCATAGGCCGCCGAATAGAGGACTCCCAGGAAGGCTTCCGGAATCGACCAGTCGGTGTTGCGGTGCTTGAACCGGTCCGCGAGCTTGTCGATGTCGAACGGCGATTTCTGCTCGACGATCACTTGCTGGAAAATGCTCACTGTATGCGCCTCTCTTGTATTGCCTGACATGATCCGTCCCCCCCCCGCGCGAGACTTCAGCAGACGGGATAACCGGGCGTGCTCGGGGTGCACGGCGGCTTGACGGGACCTCCGCCGACGCCGCCATTGCCATCACTGATGAACTTGTCGATCTTCGCCTTCAGGGCGTCGAGGCTGGCCATCTGCCGCTGGAGATTTTCGGCGATGTAGCCTTTCCAGTCGCCCGTGTTCTGATAGGCGGGCCAGTTTGTGCGCCCCTTGTAGGCGTCCC
The DNA here is from genome assembly GCA_964614815.1 of uncultured Rhizobium sp. Classification (GTDB taxonomy): domain Bacteria; phylum Pseudomonadota; class Alphaproteobacteria; order Caulobacterales; family Hyphomonadaceae; genus UBA7672. The sequence goes on from CAZTMG010000142.1 coordinate 795, forward strand.
AGCCGGCTGGATCCTTGACGCCGGTTTCGGCCTTCGGCGCCTGCTCGAGCAGCTTGCGTATCTCCTCACGGCGGGTGGAAATGTCGCCTTCCAGGTTCGCGATGGGCGTGAATACGGCGAACTGGGTGCGGACGCTCGCGGCAGCGGCCTGCGCCTTGGCGACCTCGCCTGTCAGCCGGGTTTCCTCGCCCTTCAGACGGGTCACCTCCTGCAGCGCCTTGTCGCGTTCCTTCACCAGGTCGGCGGTTTGCGGGTTGTTGAGCGTCATGACGATGAAAACGATGGCAGCAACCAGCGCGCCAGCGAGCAACACCGCCAGGAGGAGCAGCCCCCCAGCCCGGGCCTTCGCCCGCCTGGCCGCCTCATTCGCCTGACGCAGCTCCTCCGCTGAGGGCACGTCTGCGAACACCTTTGGCAGCACGCGCCCCATTGGCAGGTCGTCCCCACTCATCAGCGTTGTCATGTCCCCTGCTCCATTCCCACTCTAAACCAAAGCCTGCTTTCGCCTAAAACGACTGCCTGTAATCACAGCCAAGCAGATCAAGCTGTCCGAAGAACCTGTGCTCGGGCGTGCCCGCCGCAGGAAGGCGCAGGTTCGAACAGCCGAAATTCGCCTGCGTCACGCTGTTGGCCAGCGCTTCGCCCGCCCTCAGGAGATCGGCCAAGGGCGGGGCGTTGCCGAGCGCGAGCCAGTCGAATGTCGGGGCTGGAGCCGTCGGGCTCGGCGGCGGCAGCCTCCGCTGACCGTCCGCGAAAACGTCGCGCGCCTCGTTGGCGAGGCGGATGAAATTGTTGCGGCGCCTGTCATTGCAGGCTGGGCGTTCCGCGGCGGGCCGGGCATCGCACTTCGGAAGGAACTGCATCCGGCGGAGCAGGTAGGCGCCCCGCGCCAGATAATCCTCAGAGGTCGACGACATGCCGGTCTGGCAGGCGTCGGAGTCCGCCCCTTCCGCCGAGAGCACGGCCCGTTCTCCCGCGGCGATCAGCGAAAGGCAGGTGAGCCGCTTGTAGCGCGGATCCGAATAGCCGGCGTCCTGCGCGTATTTTCGGGCCGTGTTCCACGCCGCCGGCGTGTTCGCCGTCCGGGCGGTCATGAGGCCCAGGAGATAGGAAGCTTCGGCGACGCGCGCGGAGGCGCCTTCCTCATTCTTCAGTTCGATGACGCGCCTGAACTCGCGCTCGGCCAGGTCGGGGCGGTTGGCGTTGAAATGGAAGCGTCCGACCTCCGAATGGGCTTCCGCCGTGTCCAGCCGCGCCCAGACCTCGATGGCGCCTTGCGGGTTCTGGAGGGGACCGCTCCTCAGCAGCGCCCATTCGCGCAGGACAACCCGATCCTCCGGCGAGTAGCTCGCCTGCTGGAGAAGTCCCAGCTTGCCGTACCAGGAGTCCGCCTCGGCGGCAGCGGCCGGCGTGCCCACGCCGCCGAGCGCCCTGGCGAGCGCGCGGATGCGCTGCGGCGTGGGCGTCTTGGCGGCTTCGCGCCAGGCGTTAAGCGCCGGCCCCGGCTGGCCCCAGGCGTCGAAGTTCAACGCCTTGCCTTCCCAGGCGGACGCCGTCGTGC
>CAZTMG010000142.1:2396-3329 GCA_964614815.1 uncultured Rhizobium sp.
CGGCCTGCTCGAACTGCGCGAACGACCGGTCGAGCGTGGCCAGCAGGCGTGCGGACTCCGCGATGCAGGTCTGCAGGTCGATGTTCTTGCCGAACTTCTCCTGATTGTCCTTGCGGGCGCATTCGGCATTGGCCGTGAGCAGGCTGGCCCGGTGGGAGGCGAGATCCTCGGGCTTCGCGGACTTGGCCATGTTGACCAGCATCAGGGAGCTGGGCAGGCCCGGCGGCTGGACATCCCGCCCCTTGGGCTGCGGGCAGGTCGCCTGCTGGGCCCACACGGGCGAGGCTGCTGCTCCCGCGACGACGAGCGCAATCGCGGCGGCGATCGCGGACCGCTTGGCCTTCCGAACCCACACCATCAGCTATCCCCCTGATGTAATTAACCAATCATTAGCAGGCTCCCGCAGGAAGGAAAGGGCCGGCCCTGCTGACGATTTGTGACGCCTGTGTGCGGGAATGGCGCTGGCCGCCGTCATTTCAACGGCGTAGGGAAGGTCCATGCGGCGCGGGAGACTCTGAGGTGCGCGGGTATTTCGGGATCGGGGTCGAGTCCCTGTCCAAGCCGATGAACCTCGGCGCGCTGCAGCGCACCGCCCACGCCTTCGGCGCAGCCTTCACCTTTACGGTGGCGGCAGCTCCCAAGGTTCGGGCGATGTACAATGCCGACACCGCCAAGTCCGATCTGCACGTTCCCTGGTATCTCTGGAACTCGGTCAGGGACATCCAGCTGCCGCGCGGTTGCGAACTTGTGGGCGTGGAGCTCGCCGACGACGCCATCGATCTGCCCGCCTTCCGGCATCCGCTGCGCGCGGCCTATGTGATGGGCGGGGAGGCGAGGGACCTGTCCCCCGAGCTGCAGGCCCGCTGCGCCTTCATCGTGAAGATCCCGACGCGCTTCTGCATCAATGTCGGTCTCGCCGGCGCGCTGGTGATG
>CAZTMG010000142.1:3366-7963 GCA_964614815.1 uncultured Rhizobium sp.
CGTCCCGGCGGCCCGCCGAAGACGGGACCCGCCCGCACCCGCTGATCAGTCCAGGAAGCGCCGCCCGCGCAGGCCGACGCCGACATGGGCCAGCAGCGCGCCGACCACGGCCGCCGCGCCCAGCGCCAGAACGGCGGGCGTGTCGTCAGGCTGGAGACCCGAAAGCATCATGAAGACAAGCAGCCCGCCAAACCCGATCACCGAGAGCAGGCCGACGGTGAAGGTGATCTCCGCCGTGGTGTGGGCGATCGGCGCCGCCTGCCGCCAGAGGCCGGCGACCATCCGTCCCGCGATCATCACCGCGAGCCCCAGGAGCAGCGGTCCGGTGAGCCCAGCGAGGTTGGTCAGTAGGGCGAGGAATCCCGACTTCGCCTCGATGCTGGCGGCGACGTGAATCGTGCCGGCGGAGGCCACGCCTGCAAGGATGGCCGCTCCTAAAAGCATTATCAGTGCGCCTGCCGCGCGCCGCCAGCCCACCCGTCGCTCCCTTGACCCAGTGGCTCCAGCCTTCGGACAAGCAGGCCCGGCGCCGTGCCGGCGGTTCACCATTTCCCTGCGCCGGGAACGCCGGGGGCGCGATTTTCGCGTCGAAATGAGCCAGAAAGTCCCTGAAATCAGCCGGTTCGATGAAATTGCCGCGACCCGCTTAAACCGGTTTTCAACGCCGCGTGCCAGTTTGGGGCGAAGACAGGAGGCCGTTCCAAGAGCCTCTTCAGCATGATGGTGGTGGCCCATGGCGAAGACAGTTCTGGTCGTCGATGACGATCCTACCCAGCGCCGCTTGATGCAGGCGGCGGCGGAGAAGCATGGCTTCCGCGCCCGCGTCGTCGAGAACGGCGAGCGCGCGCTGGAGGAAGCCTCCGACGCCCGCAACGGCGTCGATGTCGTCCTGCTCGATCTGGTGATGCCGGGCCTGTCCGGCATGGACACGCTCGAGCGCCTGATGGAGCGCCGCCCCGATCTTCCCGTGATCGTCATCACGGCCACCGGGGGCATCGACACCGTGGTTCAGGCCATGCGCGCGGGCGCCGTTGATTTCTTCGTGAAGCCGGCCAGCCCCGAGCGCATCGCCACCTCGATCCGCAATGCGCTGAAGCTCTCAGACCTGCGCGGCGAGGTGAAGCGTCTTTCGAGGAAGTCGGAAGGCAAGCTCGGCTTCGAGGACATGATCGCCAGCGCCCCGTCGATGCGCAGCGTCGTCCGCCTCGGCCAGCGCGCCGCCGCGTCCTCCATCCCGATCCTCATCCTCGGCGAATCCGGCGTCGGCAAGGAAGTCCTCGCCCGCTGCATCCAGGGCGCATCCGACCGCGCGGGCAAGCCGTTCGTCACGGTCAACTGCGGCGCGATCCCGGAGAACCTGGTCGAGTCGATCCTGTCCGGCCACGCGACAGGCGCCTTCACCGGCGCGCACGAGAAGAAGCTGGGCAAGTTCGTCGAAGCCGACCAGGGCACGCTGTTCCTCGATGAAGTGGGCGAGCTGCCCCTCGACATGCAGGTAAAGCTCCTGCGCGTCCTGCAGGAAGGCGAGGTCGACGCCGTCGGGTCGCGCCGGCCGACCAGGGTCGACGTCCGCATCATCTCGGCCACCAACCGCGATCTCGCACAGCTGGTGAAGGAGGGCCGCTTCCGCGAGGATCTCTACTATCGCCTCAACGTCTTCCCCATCGAGATCCCCTCATTGCGCGACCGCAAGGAAGACCTCCCGTCCCTGATCGAGCACTTCGTCAGCCGCTTCAACGCGGAGGAGGGCAAGAACGTGCCCGGCCTCGCCCCGGAAACGCTCGCCATGCTCACCAGCTATGACTGGCCGGGCAATGTCCGCCAGCTCGAGAATGCGGTCTTCCGCGCCATCGTCCTCTCCGACGGCGGCCCGCTGAAGCCGGAGGACTTCCCGCAGATCTCGGGCATGTCGGCTCTTACGCTGGTGGCCGATGTCGCTGCGCCAAAAGCCGCCAACGACCACGGCGACCAGCCTGTCGCCGTCACCGACGGCGCGGGCGAGCTGCGCACGCTGGAAGCCATCGAGCGCGATCTCATCCAGTTCGCCATCGACCATTATTCCGGCCACATGTCGGAAGTCGCCCGCCGCCTCGGCATCGGCCGTTCGACGCTCTATCGCAAGGTCCGCGAGTACGACCTCAAGGTCCGCGAAGAGGGCGAGAGACGGGGTCGTAAGTCATGGATCGCGATCCCGTCCACGCCCAACCCGCCCGCGTCCTTGCCGCCGATCTCAGCCATGGCGCCGTCGTCACGCTGAGCCGCACGGAAGTCTGGTTCAGTCTCGCCATCCTCGCCGCCGCCGCCCTCGTGGTGCTGGCGGGATCGGGCGCCGCCGCCTGGCTCACCGCCCACGCCCTTCACGTGGTCTGATCGGTCCCGGCATCCACACGCAAGAAGGCCGGCCGCGCCCCTGGCGCAGCCGGCCTCGTGCATGTCTGCCGGATCGGTCGGTCGTCCCTAGGCCTTCGGAAGCAGGCCTTCACGCTGGGCGCGCTTGCGGGCCAGCTTGCGCGCGCGGCGCACGGCCTCGGCCTTCTCGCGGGCCCGGCGTTCCGAGGGCTTCTCGAAATGGTTGCGACGCTTCATCTCGCGGAAGAGACCTTCACGCTGCATCTTCTTCTTGAGCGCCTTCAACGCCTGATCGACGTTGTTGTCGCGGACAACGATCTGAACGATTTGAAACTCTCCATCGGTTTCCCGGCCGGCCCCGGGGACTATCTCTTGGAACGCAACAAACGCCGGAACGGCCTCGATCGCTCCCGTTTGAGGATGCGTTGGCCCGTCCGACGGGTGATTTGTCGCCTGCCCCCATGCAAGGCATGACGGGAAAGCGGCGCTCCGATACCATAGGAATCCGGGCCTGCCTACTGCCCAAAACCAAGGGAATTCGTGCATGGAAACCCCGGAAACCGCCCCCAGCGACCTTTTCCTCGAGCGGCTGACGGACGCGATGCTGGCCCTGGTCCCGGATGCGGGGTGGACGCAGTCCGCCCTGGACAAGGCCGCCGCAAAGGCGGGCCTCACCGAAGGCCAGGCCCTGCTGGCCGCCCCCCATGGCGTTTCCGACGTGCTGGAAGCCTTCGGCAAGCGCGCTGCCCGGGCCGCCGGACAGGCGGTTCTGGCCGCGGACAACCTGAAGGTCCGCGAAAAGGTGCGGGCAGGGGTCAAGGGCTGGCTCGCTGCCCTCGAGGCTCACAAGCCCGCCGTGAAGCGCGCCGCGGTCGCCCCCGCCAATCTCCTGACCGGCCCCAAGGGCCTCTGGGCCGCCGCCGACGCCATCTGGGCCGCACTCGGCGACACCTCGACCGACTATAACTGGTACACCAAGCGCCTGACCCTCTCGGCCGTGCTCGGCTCCACGCTCGCCGCCTGGATGGGCACGGACGACGAGGCCGAGACCGACGCCTTCCTGGACCGCCGCATCGAAAACGTCATGCAGTTCGAGAAGTTCAAGGCGCAGGCCAAGGACGCCTTCGCGAAGTTTCCCGACCCGCTGGATATCCTCGGCAAGCGGAAGGGCTGAGCGGAAGTCGCCCCGATAGGTTTGAATGTCAGTCGAGAATAAACTGCATGCCGCAACTCCTACGAAATCTGATTTCTGCTGACGCGATCGACCAGCTGGAGCAGGGCCCGAGCTGTCTTACTAAGTTTCCCGAATTTGCCGCCGCAGTCGCCGAGACCATTGGGTTTGGCGCTCATATTGAGCACGCGCAGGCGATGATTCTCTCAACAATGCTGTCAAATGATCGCGACGCAGCGATGGCTATGTATCTGTCGCAGGTTGGCGGTGAGGCTCGCCGCAAATTGCTGTTCACCGTAGCTGACGTCTGCATCTTTACTGACGAGGACAAGCGTCAAACCTTCAACTTGGTGATGCGTGTTCTGAAAGCGGTTCGCGGCCAACGAAACGCTTTTGCTCATGGAATTTGGGGGTTCACGCCCGCGTTGCCGGACGCAGTCTTGCTTGTCGACATAGAAAGTCTCGCGAACCAGCACATGCGTTTGCTACGCGGGGACTTCAAAGATTTGTTCGGCACCCAATACACTTACGTCTATCGCCAGCAGGATTTTGCCGATGCTGTCGAGAACGCCAGGCAGGCAAGCAATGCAGCATTTGTATTGAGGTCGTATTTGGGAGAAGCCGACACTGCAAAAAGAGCGGCTTTGAAGAATTCCTTGATGCAGATGTCGTTGGTCCAAGGCTTAGTTCAACCAGACTAACGAGCTTGGCGGGTTTGGCTGTCCTAGGCCCGATGTCGTCGGAGGCGGTCAACAAGGCGCAAAGCAACGAGTCTTCGAAATTGCAGCGGAAATTTTCGTCGAATGCTATTTCGGATTTCGTCCCACATTCAGCCCGTTAGGTGTGGGACGAAAAAACTGAAAAATAAAGGGTCGCCTCGCGCCATCCCGCTCCCTTGCGAGCGCCCCCATGTCTCCCCGCATGACACGAGCACGAACGCACACGTGGGTAGTCGGCAGTCTCTCGCTGCTCCTCCAGCCTTTGCTGGAAGCGGCGCTATGTGCGTTCGTGAGCCTCGTGATGAAACTCTTCCAACACATAAGGGAGCAAATCGCCGCGCCGCGTGCATCAGCAGCC
>CAZTMG010000143.1:0-1239 GCA_964614815.1 uncultured Rhizobium sp.
TGGCTTTGCCTGTGCAGCCCCGCGGTTGACGGAGATGCTCGCGAAGGCGCACCAGTTCCTGACCTTCACGACGCCGCCCAACCTGCAGACAGCCGTCGCCTACGGATTGGGCAAGCCGGCCGAACATTTCAGGGAGATGCGGGCGCAACTGGTGCGGGGACGAGACAGGCTCGCCACGGCGCTGCAGCAGGAAGGCTTCGTGACGCTGCCTGCAATGGGAACGTATTTCATGGCGGTCGATCTCTCCGCATCCGGAATTTCGCTGGACGACAGGACGTTCGCGATACGTGCAGTCAAGGAATGCGGCGTGGCGACCATTCCGTTTTCAGCCTTTTATGAGAGCCCGCCAGATACGTCGCTGGTGCGGCTATGCTTCGCCAAGTCAGACCAGACCTTGGACCGGGGTGTCGAGAGGCTCGCCAGGGCGCGTCGCTTGCTGGCTTGACGTTTGCGGTCTTGCGTCCGGCGACAGGGCAGGTTCGATGGCGGGACGGGAGAGAAAGTCATGGCCTCGATCAGGATCACCGCGCGCGTGCTGGCGAAGGGCGAACGGGCCTTCGGCCCCGGGAAGGCTGGTCTCCTGGAGAAGACCGCAACGGAGGGCTCCATCTCCAAGGCGGCGAAAGCCATGGACATGAGCTATTCGCGGGCCTGGCAGCTGGTCGACGCCATGAATCACGCGTTCCGCAAGCCGCTGGTGGAATCAACGGCGGGCGGACGCAAGGGCGGGGGCGCCGTGCTGACAAAGCTTGGCGAGGAGGTGCTGACGCTTTTCCGCAAGATGGAGAAGCAGCTTGCAGCCGAAACGGAAGCTTTCCTTCCTGAATTCGAGAAACGCCTGAAGTAGACGCAGTGCTTGCGTCCCATCGCCGGGCGCTTCATTGAAATCCGGGGACTGGTTGGGAGGACCGATGGCGACCGAAGCGGCAGGCGGCATGGATCTGGGACACGCGGTCGCCTTGCTGGCGGCGGGGGTCGTCGCTGTTCCGGTCTTCAGGAAGCTTGGTCTGGGTGCGGTGCTGGGTTATCTCGCGGCCGGCTTGGCAGTGGGTCCGTTCGGCCTTGGCCTCTTCAACGATCCGGACTCCATCGTTCATGTCGCCGAACTTGGCGTCGTGATGTTCCTGTTCCTGATCGGTCTTGAAATGCGGCCGGCGAAGCTGTGGGCCATGCGGCGGGACATCTTCGGACTCGGCGCCGCGCAGGTGTTGACCTGCGGGGCGCTGCTGTCCGGGGTCG
>CAZTMG010000143.1:1249-7874 GCA_964614815.1 uncultured Rhizobium sp.
TGCACTGGGACTCCCGGCGGAGGCGGCCGTCATCGGAGCCATGGGATTCGTGCTCTCCTCGACCGCGGTCATCATGAAGATGCTGGACGACGCCGGCGAGACCTCAACCGCGGCCGGACAGCGAGCAATGTCGATCCTGCTGCTGGAAGACCTGATGATCATCCCTCTTCTGGCGCTGGTGGCGGGGATGGCCGGCCTGCAGGCGGGGGCGGGGGCGGGGGCGGGGGAGGGGGAGGCGGCTGTCCAGCAGCCATGGTGGCAGGCGGCGGGTCTCGGGCTTGGCGCCGTGGCGCTGGTCTTCATCGCGGGTCGCTACCTGATGAATCCGCTGTTCAGCATCCTTGCAAGCTCGGGCGCGCGCGAGGTGATGACCGCGGCGGCGTTGCTGGTCGTGCTGGGAGCAGCCTGGTTCATGGACTTGGGCGGGCTTTCCATGGGCATGGGCGCGTTCCTTGCCGGCGTTCTGCTGTCCGAATCCACCTTTCGCCACCAGCTGGAGACGGATGTGGAGCCTTTCCGGGGCATCCTGCTGGGCCTGTTCTTCCTTGGGGTCGGCATGTCGCTCGATGTCGCGCTGGTGCGCGAGCAGTGGCAGCTGATCATTGGCGGCGTCCTCCTGTTCATGCTGGTGAAGTCGATCGGAATCTACCTGATCGCGCGGCTGTTCCAGGCCAACCACCGGGAGTCGCTGCGGCGGGCCGTCCTGTTCGCACAGGGCGGCGAGTTCGCCTTTGTGCTTTATTCGGAAGCGCTGCGCAGCGGCGTGATGCAGGACGTCGACGCGGCGGGGATGACAGCGATCGTCATCCTGTCCATGGCGCTGACTCCCCTTCTTGTTGTCGCCATCAACAGGCTGACGCCCCCTGAGCGCCCGTCCATGGAGGGGATCGACGCGGCGGAAAATCTCCACGGACGGGTGCTGTTCGTCGGCTTCGGGCGTTTTGCGCAGGTGGTGTCGCAACCGCTGCTGGCGAAGGGCATGGACGTCTCGATCATCGAAACCGACGTGGAGATGATCCGGGCCGCCGGGCAGTTCGGCTTCAAGGTCTATTATGGCGACGGGACGCGACTCGATACCCTGCGCGCTTCCGGCGCCGGGACAGCGGAGGCAATTCTCGTATGCGTCGACAAGCAGGAGGTCGCGGACAGGGTCGTCGAACTGGCCAGGACGGAGTTTCCACACGCCAAGCTGTTTGTTCGCGCATTCGACCGCGGACATGCGATCCGTCTCATCAATGCCGGCGTGGATTACCAGCTGCGCGAGGTGCTGGAATCCGCGCTGGTGTTCGGGCGGGAAGTCCTTGTGAGGCTTGGCGTGGATGAGGCGGAAGCGGATGAAATCCTCCTGGATGTGCGTCGCCGCGACGAGCAGCGTCTGGAGATGCAGATCGCGGGCGGATTGCGGGCCGGCCTGACGCTGATGCGCGGCAATATCGCAACGACGCAGCCGGCGCCTCTGGTCACGCCGCGTCGCGAAGGCGAAGGTCTCAACAAGGAAGCTGCGGACGTGATCGCCGATACCGACTAGACAGGCGAAGCGGGCAGGCGGATGGTGACGCGCAGGCCCCTGGGCGTGCGGTTGGCCAGCTCCAGCGATCCCCTGTGGGCGCGGACAATCGCTTCGCACAGCGTGAGGCCAAGACCGGCGCCGCCGGTTGTGCGGTTGCGGGACTCGTCCCCCCGGTAAAACGGCGCGGTGGCCGAGACAAGCGCTTCCGCCGACATGCCGGGGCCATTGTCATCCACATGGACAAGGACCCAGTCGTTCGACTGCTCGACCGACAGGCTGGCATTCCCGCCATATGTGATCGCGTTGTCGATGATGTTGCGCAAGGCCCGGCGGAGCAGGACAGGGCGGCAGGCTGCAACGGCGCGCTGGACGGCGTTGACCGTGACCGGGGCGCCTGTTTCCACATAATCCTCGACGACGTCCTGAACGATCACGGAGACATCCGTTCGGCGCTCCGGCTCGCTGGACTTGCCCTGGCGAGACAGCTCGAGAATGTCCTCCAGCAGGTCGCTCGCCTCCTCGATGGTGCGGATGGCTTTCAGGCGCTCCGCCTCGGGCTCCATGGCTTCGAGCCGTATGCGAAGCGAGGCCAGCGGCGTGCGGAGGTCGTGGCCGAGGGCGCCGAGCATCACATCCTTCTCGCGCAGAAGCTGGGTGACACGGCGGCTCATGGCGTTGAAAGCGTCGATGGTCTGCTGGACGTCGCCGGGTCCGCGTGCAGACACGAGCTGGGGCTCGCCGGACGCGCCGACATGCCCCGCAGCGGCGGCAAGATCGCGCAACGGCTGGGCAAGGCGCCTGGCGATCCAGAGCGCCGCCCCCAAAACGAAGACGAATGTGACGATGGTGCTGCCGGCGAGCAGAAAGACATCGTTGCGAACCGGCTCCGGGGTCGTCGAGGAACTGGTGAGCCAACGACCGTCCGGCAGCTTGGCGGACAAGACAATTTCGCGCGCCTCGCGCGGAGGGCCGGATTCGGTTGGACGCAAGACGCCTTCCGAGAGACCGTCGCGCAGCCGCATGCCGGACCTGGCGCCGCGCCCCATCCGCTCGACCGTTCGCGACGAGGCCCGGATAACCTCTGGATACAGGTCCGCATCCGCCAGGGCATTGGCAAGGCGCTGCTCCAGGCCGGCATCGCGCGGCAGGCCGTGCGTATCGACGGGGTCTTCAGGTTGCAGACCATACCGGCCAGGGCCCTGTGGCCGTCCCACAAAAAACGGGCGCGCGGTCAGCGGCGGCGGCGTTGCAAACACGGTGACCGCGACATCCACAAAGCGCGCGATCGGGGCGCTGCTCTGTTCGATGACCGCGGCCCGCTGACGCTCGCCCAGCAGCAACACGAAGTTGATGATGCTGGCGATCAGGAGCGCGCACGCCATGACGAGAGCGAGTTGCCCGGGAAGGCTGGAGGGCAGAAACCGTCTCACAGCTTACGGACCTCGGCGGCGAAGCTGTAACCGCCGCCCCAGACGGTCTTTATGTATCTTGGCGACTTGGGATCGTCTTCGATCTTTCGGCGGAGGCGACTGATCTGGTTGTCGATCGAGCGATCGAAGAGGCTGGCCTCGCGGCCCTGGGTCAAGTCGAGCAGCTGGTCGCGCGTAAGCACCAGACGCGGACGCTCGACAAGCGCCAGAAGCAATGTGTATTCGCCGGAGGACAGCGCGACGCCGACTCCGTCCGTATCAACCAGCTCACGCTCGCCGGTCTTCAGGATCCACTTGCCGAAGGCATAGGTGGTGGTTTCCGGAGCGGCCTGATGGGGAGGCAAGCTGTTGGAGCGGCGAATCACGGCCTTTACGCGGGCCAGCAGCTCGCGGGGGCTGAACGGCTTGGTGACATAGTCGTCAGCGCCGACTTCCAGGCCAAGGATGCGATCGAGTTCTTCGGCGCGGGCCGTGAGCAGGATGACGGGCAGGTTGCTGGTGGAGCGGATGTGCCGGCACAGGCTGAGGCCATCTTCACCCGGCATCATGATATCAGCGACGACGAGATCGAAAGCGTGCGCGGCGAGCAGCGCCCGCGCCTCGGCCGCGTTTGCGGCGGCTTTCACGCGAAACTGGTTGTTGGCGAAGTATTTCGCCAACGGCTCCCGGATCGATGCCTCATCCTCGACGATCAGCAGACTTTGGCCCATTGGCGGTTCGTCGTCCTTGACGCTTGCAGCCTGCTGCATCAGGCCGACCCGATGCAACAGGCTGGCAAGACAGGTGCGGAGTCGGCCACAGGGGAGGGGGAGGGCCGATTCCGCACCGCAGGCTAGCGTCCGCGCGGACGCAGCGCCTGCAACTCAGCTATGGTTACCACACCGTCCTTGTTGGAGTCGGCGCGGGTGAACGCCTCGACGCCGCGGGCCGAAAAGGTTTCAAACGAGACCGGGCGATCGGCGTCGGCGGCCATATCGCCCCGCCGGGGAGCCTTGTGACGGCCTGGCCGGCCATCGCGACCGGGAGCGCCCCGGGGGGCGTCGCGATCCGGGCGGGCGGCAAACTCGGCGCTGCTGATCTGTCCGTTTCCGTCCGCGTCGAGCTTTTCGAAGCGGGCCTTGAGCATGTCGGCCCGGCGGGCTTCGCCCTGCGCCTCGTGGTAGGCGCGGAACTCGTCGCGCGTGGCGACGCCGTCCCTGTTCGCGTCAATGGCGTTGAAGCGGGTGCGCTGGGCGGTCTCAAGTTCGCCTCGGGTCAGCCGGCCATCGGCGTTGGCGTCGAACTCCAGCAGGCCGAAGGGGGCCGGGCCCCGCCCCGGGGGCTGGGCGAAGGCCAGACCCGACGTAACGGTCGCGGCGACGGCCGCCAGCGTGACAAGGGAAAGCTTCATGAGAGGATCCTCCATCCTTGGGCAGTCATTTGTCCCTCGTGCAGCCAGATTTGCAGAGGGCTGTCGCAGAAATACCCCCGGCAGGAGCCGTTTTGTCGCAAACTGTGCCGTTGGCAGACGTCCGGACAGCCTTTTTTATGGCGCTTCGTGCAATCAACTGGTAGCGCAGGGCCCGATTTTCGGCTTGGGCCCCCGGGTCCGGCAGGCGGCATAGAAGGCGAGGCGCGTTCATGTGGTGGGACAGGCCCAACAGCAGCAAGCCCCCGGCGAAGGAGGCCGACCCGTTCCCCTTCATGAAGATCCGCTGGGTCGGCTTCATCGTGACCGCCGCGATCACCATCATCACGACCTGGTCATTGATGACCCAAGGTCTCAACATGGGCCTCGATTTCACGGGCGGCGTGCAGATCGAGGCTTCGCGGGCAACGCCGTTCGACGCTGGCCAGGTCCGCAGCAGCGTTTCAGCCGCCGGTTTCGAAGAGAGCAGCGTCACGACCAGCGACGGCGGAAACACCGTCATCATCCGCGTGCCGCTTGAAGAGGACGCTTCGGTCGAGGAGATCGGGCGGAGGCTGACCCAGGCGCTGGGCGAGGGCGCGACCGTTCGCAAGATCGACAACGTCAGCGGCAAGGTCAGCGATGAGCTGCTCTGGAAAGGCATTATCGCGAGCATCCTCGCAGTCGTCGCCATCGGGGCGTATGTCTGGTTCCGCTTTGAAGTGAAATTCGGGACGGGGGCGTTCATCACGACATTCCACGACGTCTACGCCGTGGTCGGCCTGTTCTCGGTCACCCAGATGACGTTCGACCTGACAATCGTGGCGGGCGTGCTGACCGTGGCGGGATATTCGATCAACGACACGGTGGTGGTCTACGACCGCATCCGCGAGATGCTCAAGAAGTTCAAGAAACTGCCGATGGATCGCGTGATCGATATCTCGATCACCTCGACCCTGTCCCGCACGCTTATCACCTCGGTTGCGACCATGCTGGCGGCGGCCACGATGGCGTTTCTCGGCGGGCCGGTGCTGTTCGGGTTTGCCGTGTCGATCGTGTTCGGCATCATCATCGGCACCTACTCGTCGATCTTCGTCGCGGCGCCGCTGCTGATCCACCTTCCGGGCAGGATTCCGGGCGCCAAGTATCGCGGCCAGAACGAAGGCGCGGAGCCGGCCGCCCAGGCCTGATTCCCCCATCCCGGCCAAAGCGGCGTGAAATCGGGACTGGCGCTTCGCGCCCAGCCCCCCTTACTGTACCGCCAGCGGGGCGATGCGCCGGCAAGGCGCGGCGCACGGGCGAGGGGCGGAGGTATCGACATGGCCGTGATCGACGCGCCGGCAGACAGCGCGCGCCGCAAGGGGCCCTTCTGGACACAGCTGTATTTCCAGGTGCTGGCGGCCATTCTTGCCGGCGGCCTGATCGGGCATTTCTGGCGCGGGGAGCCGTGGATTGCAGATTACCTGAAGCCGCTGGGCGACGGCTTCGTCAAGCTGGTCAAGATGATCATCGCGCCGGTGATTTTCCTCACCATCGTGACCGGCATCGCCGGCATGCGGGACATGGGGCGACTGGGTCGCGTGGTGGTCAAGGCCTTTGCGTATTTCCTGTTCTTCTCGACCCTTGCCCTCCTTGTGGGGCTGATCGTCGGCAACATCGTACAGCCCGGGGCGGGGATGAATGTCGATCTTGCCGCATTGTCGGAAGGCGACGTCTCGCGCGTGCAGGGCTTCGAGAAAGCCTCCCATGACTATACGCTGGTCGGCTTCCTTCTGAACATCATTCCCGACACATTCATCGGCGCCTTCACCAGCGGCAACATCCTGCAGGTGCTGTTCCTGTCGATCGTGACGGGCGTGGCGATGGCGCTGGCGGGGGACAGGGCCGAACCGGCTCTGGCTGTGCTCAACGCCGCCGCGGCTGTCATCTTCCGCGTCGTCGGCATCCTGATGCGGGCGGCCCCGGTCGGGGCGTTCGGGGCGTTCGCCTTCGTGGTGTCGAGCCAGGGGATAGAGGCGATCCAGAAGCTGGCCCTGCTGATCGGAACGGTCTACGCGACCTCCTTCCTGTTCATCGTGCTGGTGCTGGGCGCGGTGTCGGCGTGGGCGGGCTTCAATATCCTGAAGCTGATCCGCTATCTCAAGGAGGAGCTGTTCCTGGTGCTGGGGACATCGTCCTCAGAATCCGCCCTCCCAGCCCTGATGGACAAGATGGAGCGCGCCGGATGCGCCAAGCCGGTCGTCGGACTGGTCGTGCCCACGGGTTATTCTTTCAACCTCGACGGCACCAACATCTACA
>CAZTMG010000144.1:0-271 GCA_964614815.1 uncultured Rhizobium sp.
CCCGCGCTCAGCTTCACGCCATGCAGCCGCTGCTGCGCGAGGCCGTGAGAGGAGGCTTCCATCGCGGCATGCGTCACGCCCTCGCGCGCCAGCCTGTCGAGCGTCTCGTGGATAGCCACCGGATCAGGCGTGGTGTGACCAAGATCGATCACGCCCGACGGCCCGATGGCGCCCAGCGTGCCCATCGAGGCGGCCTTGCGCCCCATGCTGCTCCAGATCTGGCGCAGGAAGTCGACCGTGGACGACTTTCCGTTCGTCCCCGTGACCGCCG
>CAZTMG010000144.1:281-2856 GCA_964614815.1 uncultured Rhizobium sp.
TGCTGCGGGAAGAAAGCCGCCGCCGCCTTCGCCAGCAGCAGGCGCGGCTCGCCCGCCTTCACCGCCGGCACGCCCCACTCGCCCGGCCGCTCGTCGGTCAGGATCGCCGCCGCGCCGGCCCTGATCGCCGCGTCGATGAAATCGCGCCCGTCCTTCGCACCCCCCTGCAGGGCGGCGAACAGATAGCCGGGTTTCACCCGGCGGCTGTCCGCCGTGACGCCCGTAATGTCCAGACCCGGCGCACCGGGGATCATGTCCGACAGCTTCATGGCGCGTCCTCCCCGTCGCCCTGGACGACGGACGCCGGCGCCCGCGTCGCCCTGGCTTCCAGCACGGGCTGCACATCCAGCAGGGGGGCCGCGCGCGTGATCACCTTTCCGGCAATCGTTGCCGCCGTGTAGGCAGCCGTGCGCTGCTCGCCCGTTCTGGGTTGAGCTTCATCCAGAACGACAAGCACGACAAATTGAGGGCGGGACGCAGGGAAGACGGCGGCGAAGGACGTGATATTCCTGTCAGGATCGTAACGCCCGTCGATCGGTTTTTCCGCTGTGCCGGTCTTGCCCGCCACCTCATAGCCGCGCGCATCCGCGTTTCGGCCCGACCCGTGCGTCACCGTATGGCGCATCATGTCCAGCACGGTCCGCGCCGTCGCCGCCGACATGACGGCCGTGGCCTTGGGCTGCTCCACCGGCTCCACGAAGGACGGCGCCACATAGCGCCCGCCATTGCCGAAGGGTGTGTAGGCCGCTGCAAAGGCCATCGGGCTTACCGAAATCCCATGACCATAGGCGATGGTCGCCATCGCGTTGATGTCCCATTTCGCGGGCGCCAGGGGCGAAGCCCATTGCGGCCCGTCTGTCGCCCGCCCGCCCAGCAGGCCGACGCTTTCGAGGAACGCCTTCTGCCCTTCCGGTCCCAGCCGCTGCGCGATCAGCGCCGCGCCGATGTTCGAGGAGTCAGCAAGGATATCCTGCGCCGTGGCCGATCCCGCATTCTTCAGCGGGTGAGGGTCGCGCACAGTGACGCCGCCGATCTTTACCGGTTTCGAAACATCGAATGTGTCGGACGGCTTCAGGACCCCGGCCTTCAGCGCCGCCGCCACGGTGAGCGGCTTGTAGATCGAGCCCAGCTCCATCCGAGCATTCATCGCACGGTTGGTCTTGACGCCGTCGGGCTGCACCCCGCGCAGCGCCGGCGTCATTGCCGGCCAGGACGCCACCGCCCGCACTGCCCCTGTATGCGTGTCCAGAATGATGCCCGCCGCGCCTTTCATGTCGAAATCGGCGAAGGCGCGCTCCAGCTCGTCCTCGAGCACGAATTGCACGCTGGCGTCGATCGTCAGGCGCACCGGCCCCTCGCCCGTCTTGAGCCGTGCGTCGAAGACCCGCTCGACGCCTTCCAGACCGTCGCCGTCGATGCTCGTATAGCCGAGCAGGTGTCCGGCCAGCCTGCCGTTCGGATAGACGCGCTGCGGCTCCTCCACGAAAAGCAGGCCCTCGACTCCCAGCTCCTTCAACGCCTTGACCTGCGCTTCCGTCAGTTCACGCCTGACCCAGGCGAACTGGCGTTTCCTGTCGGCCATCATCGCCGTCAGGGCATCCTCGCGCACGTCCGGAAAGACGGTGCGAATGCCTGCCGCCACCTCGCGCGAGTCCCAGATCGCGCTGGGATCCACCGCCAGCGACACGCCCTGCACCGTTGTCGCCAGAAGCTCGCCCTTGCGATCCACGATATCGGCGCGGCGTACGGCCTCCGGCGCGGGCTTGGGCAGCGCCGACCGGTCAGGCCCGTTGAACGCCACCTGGGCCGAGCGCCCCACGATGACGACAAAGACCAGCGCCAGCGCCGCCGCAACCATGCGGGCGCGACGCGGACCCCAGACGTCCTGGAATGGATCTGCGTAGGCCCTCATCGCTGCTGCGGTCTCGCCTCCTGGGATGTTGCGGCGCCTTCCGGCGGCTGGCCCGGCGCCGGCAGGCGCAGGCTTTCCTCGCCAAGACGCTGCTTCAGTGCTTCGCTCGCGACATACTGTCCCGGATGCGCCGGTTCGAGGCCGAGTTGCTGCTGTGCAATCGCGCCAATGCGCTCGGGCCGCGTCAGCATGGCCTCGTCCGCCCTCAGCGCTGCGATCGCCTTTTCGGTGTCGGCAACGTCTGCCTTCAATTCCTCGATACGGCCCTGCGTTTCCTCCGCGCTCAGCTTGGCGCGATAGACGGCGACCGCCATCACGGCCACAACCAGCACGCCGATGATCGCCAGACGTTTCATCACGCCGCTCCCTCAAGCTGCTTCAGGCCCGGCAGGCGGAACCCGTCACTCAGGTTGTCGTCCCACGCGGGCGCTTCAGTTCGCAACGCCCAACGCAACCGCGCCGATCTTGCGCGCGGGTTTGCGGCCAGTTCGCCTTCGCCCGGCTCGACGGCCTTCCGCTGCAGCACCTCGAACGTTGGCGGCTTGCCCCTTGCAGGGCGCGGCAGGTGACGCGACATGCCGGGATCGTTGCCTGAACGCGACCGCAGGAACAGTTTGACAATGCGGTCCTCGATTGAATGGAACGTTACGATCACCAGCCGTC
>CAZTMG010000144.1:2866-7770 GCA_964614815.1 uncultured Rhizobium sp.
ACACGCTCGGCCGCGGTCAGCGCCCGCGCCAGTTCGCCGGTCTCGTCGTTCACCCACATGCGCAGCGCCTGGAAGCACCGCGTCGCCGGATGGGTCGGCTTGCCGCGCCGGCCGCCCAGCGCCCTTTCGATCACTTCGGCCAGGTCCAGGGTCGTCTCGAACGGTTTCGACCGACGGCGATGAACGATCTCGCGCGCCACGCGCCGCGCGCCGGGCTCCTCCCCAAGGAGGTGGAAGATATCGGCCAGCTCGCCCTCGGTCAGGCGATTGACGGCGTCCGCCGCGCTTGGTCCCTTCCTTTCCATGCGCATGTCGAGCGGCCCGTCGCGCATGAAGGAAAAGCCGCGCTCGGCCGTATCGATCTGGAACGAGGACACGCCGAGATCGAGCATCACGCCGTCAACCTGGTCGCGCCCCATGGCGCGCAGGATCTGCTCGAGTTCGCCGAACCGTCCCGGCGCCGGAATGAGGCGGTTGTCCCGCCCCGCATGCGCCCAGGCGCGTTCCATCGCCTCGGGGTCGCGATCGATCGCGATCAGCGTGATGTTCGCCACCGCCAGCGCCGCCCGCGCATAGCCGCCGCCGCCATAGGTGCCATCCACCATCACCGCGCCGTCCACCGGCGCAAGCGCGTGGATCACCTCCTCGACGAGGACCGGAACATGCGATCCGGCATGGGGGGAGACGGGGTCCTCGTTCATTCGGCCGCCGCCTGGCCTGTGCGGCGCGGCTTCGCTTTCAGAAGGGACAGGCTCTCCAGCGCGAGCGCGCGCATCTCGGCCTTCATGGCGTCGTGGGCGGCCGGCTCCCAGATCTGGAAACGGTCGCCCAGGCCCACGAAACGAGCCTTCTCCCCGACCCCGGCTGTGGAAATGAGCTCCGCGTCCAGCACGATGCGCCCGCCTTCGTCGAACTTCGCCTGCCGGGCTTCGCCCATGATGTAGTTCGCCAGCGCCACCCGCCGACGGTCCATCAGGTCGAGATCGGCCATCGACTCCTCGAATTCGTCCATCAGCCGCTGCCCCGCCCCCTCGATGCAGGGTTTGTCGAGCGACGGCCACAGATACACGGTCTCCGCCCCGCCCAGAGCCTTGCGGAAGGCCGCCGGGATGGAGACGCGTTTTTTTGCGTCAACACTGCTCTCGAAGGTGGAGAGGAACATGCTCCCGATTGCCCGCCTGGCGCCGGTCCCGCATGGGAAAGCGCTCCCAGATTATGCCGCCACGGCAGCCCTTTCCGTGGAGGGATAGGGGATACCATGGGGAAATATGGGAAACAACGGGACGTTAGGCCGCCATTAACCCTTTGACCGTCCGCGCACGGAACAAACCGTGTAGGTCGGTGAGTCAGCTCAAGGCGGATGTGGATAAGTTGTGCGCCCGCTGTGGACGGCAACCGGAATTATGCCGGATTCCCCGTGGCTTGGATCCTGTGAAGGGTCCTGAACGGGCTGTCCACAGCAAATGGGTTAAGGGTCGACCGGGCGGCCTGTAAGCCGGGTTCTGTCCAGGGCGTGAGCCCATGGGCGACCATTCCTCTGGGACGGCCCTTGCGGACCGCCTCGCGCGACCAACCCGGACGGAACGCGAAGGCGCGCCTGCCCCGTTTCCATGAGGAAGCCGGAGCGTCCATCCCTATTCGGTCTTGCTCCAGGCGGGGCTTGCCTTGCCATCCCTGTCGCCAAGGACGCGGTGCGCTCTTACCGCACCCTTTCACCCTTGCCCGGGACGCGTCCCGGGCGGTTTGCTTTCTGTGGCGCTTTCCCTCGGCCCGCCGCCTTGCGGCGACGCTCCGGGCGGACGTTATCCGCCGCCTTGCCTTCGTGGAGCCCGGACTTTCCTCCAGCGGTTTCCCGCCAGCGGTCGCCCGGCCGCCCGATCGAGCCTTCCTACTAGCATGCCAGGCGGAATTAGGCGATTCCGCCCTTGAACGCGGCCCAAAGGTCGCATGTCAGCAATAACTGCCTTTGGTCATGGTGCATTCAGGTCGGGGCGACTAGAAACGCCCCGTCACCAGCTGGAGGGTTTTCATGGTCCGCACGACTGCAGTTGTCCTTGGCCTCGCGGTTCTCGCCGCCCCGGCGCTTGCCGACCCTGGCCCTGCGGAAGGCGCCGCCCTCTACCAGGCCCGCTGCGCCATGTGCCACGCTTCAGGCCTCGCCACTCATCGAAAAGCTGGCTACGCTCGAGAACGACAGGATCGTCGAGGCCCTCACCACCCCGGTCCCGATGATGGCCGGCGTGGTCGGCGGCCTGACCGAGCAGGACAAGCGCGACATCGCCGTCTACCTCACCAAGAAGAGCATGCCCGCCAAGGGCGACCTGCCGGAAGTCAAGGCCGAATAGGCTGCCGGGCCGCCGGAGACATGAAGGGCGGGACGGGCGACCGTCCCGCCCTTTCCGTCTGCAAGCAGGGCTCAGGCCCTCAGCGCCCCCGTCAGGCGCTTCGCGATGATCTCCTCCGCCTCGCGCATGATGCGGTCGATCAGCTCCTTCACGGTCGGTATGTCGTGGATCAGGCCGGCAACCATGCCGCAGCTCCACGCCCCGGCCTCCATGTCGCCCTCCACCATCACCTTGGGATAGACGCCCGCCACCTCGTTGATGATGTCCTCGAACCTGAGGCCCTGGCCGAGCTGTTTCTCCTTCTCGAGAATCCGGGCCACGCCCGCATTGTTCAGCACGCGCTCCGTGTTGCGCAGCGGCCTCATGATGAGGCGCGTGTCCAGCTCGCTTGCCGCCACCAGCGCCTTCTTCACATTCTCATGCACCGGCGCCTCTTTCGTCGCGATGAAGCGCGTGCCCATGTTCATGCCCTCCGCGCCCAGCGCCATCGCGGCGACGAGCGAACGGCCGTCGGCCATCCCGCCCGAGGCGACAAAGGGTATCTTCAGCTCTTCCGCCGCGCGCGGCAGCAGGATGAAGTTCGGCACATCATCCTCGCCCGGATGCCCGCCGCACTCGAAGCCGTCGACGCTCACCGCATCGCAGCCGATCGCCTCCGCCTTCTTCGAGTGGCGCACCGAGGTGCATTTGTGGATCACCTTGATCCCCGCCTCCTTGAAGAATGGCATCACCTGGCTCGGATTGTTGCCCGCCGTCTCGACGATCTTCACCCCTTCGGAGATGATCGTGCGTACGAAGCCGGGGTAGTCCGGCGGCGTCACCGCCGGCAGGAAGGTGAGGTTCACGCCGCGCGGCTTGCCGGTCATCTCGCGGCAACGGCGGATTTCCCTAGCGAGGCCTTCCGGCGTCTTCTGCGTAAGCCCCGTGATGATGCCGAGCCCGCCCGCGTTGGAGACGGCCGCCGCCATCTCCGCGAAGCCAACATAATGCATCCCGCCCTGGATGATCGGATGCTCGATGCCGAACAGTTCGGTGATGCGTGTCTTCATGGCGCGTTGTCCCTTGACGTTTTCCCCATCAGGAAACCGCCAGCCAGACGCCGTCAAGCCTTATCGCGTCCGCTCGCCCAGCGGTCGCGCTCCCTCGAACCATATCTGCCGCGCCGGCGCGCTCGCCAGCTCGCGCCGGTCGAAAGGGAACGTCTCTTCCATGCCCCCCACTGTCGGCATGCTGCTGTCTTCGCGCAATCGCTTGACATTCATAGCTGAATAGCTATACGTCAATTCATAGCCATCGAGGAATATGTTCATGACGAAAGCGCAGGACGCCCTGTTCCGCGCCCTCGCCGATCCGACGCGGCGCGCCATCTTCGAACGGCTCTGCCGCGAAGGCGAGAAGACGGTCGGCGCCCTCACGCTCAAGGCTGGCGTCACGCAGCCCGTGGTCTCGAAGCATCTTGGCGTGCTCAGGCAGGCGGGGCTCGTGCGTGGCCGCCAGCAGGGCCGCGAGACGCATTATGCAGCCCATGTCTCCGCACTCGCACCGCTGGTCGACTGGACCACGCAGATGGCCAGCTTCTGGGAAAACCGTTTCGACAAGCTCGAAGACCTTCTGAAAAGGATGGACCAATGACCCAGGCAGCGCCCGAAACCCGTTCGATCGTCGTCGAGCGTCTGATGCCGCATCCCCCGGAGAAGGTCTGGCGGGCGCTCACCACATCCCATCTCATCGCCGAATGGCTGATGCAGAACGATTTCGAACCCGTCGAAGGCCGCCGCTTTACTTTCCGCGCGACGCCCGTGCCCGGCTGGTCGGGCGTCACGAACTGTGTGGTATTGAAAGTCGAACCGCCGCACATGCTATCCTATACTTGGGGCGACGGCACGGAATCCGACAGCGGCCTCAGGACCATCGTCACATGGACGCTGACAGCGACGGACAACGGAACGTTTGTGCGAATGGAACATTCCGGCTTCCGCCCACAGGACGAAGGGGGTTATCGCGGGATGGGCGGCGGCTGGCCGCGCATTGTGGAACGCCTGCAAATCATCGCGGAATCGGCCTGACGAACAGGATCGAGCGTGGTTGCATTTGGTCTGCGACGCTCCCTGGCCGCCAAACACGACTTCGCCATTCACGAACAGGCACTGGCGCGCGCTCACCCAGCCGCATCTCATGGCCGAATGGCTGATGCAGAGCGACTTCGTCCCTTTCGTGAGCCACCACTTCAGCCTGCGCGGCGAATGGGGCGGCGTGCTCGATTGCGAAGTCCTCGCCCTCGAGCCGAACCGGTCGCTTTCCTTTTCCTGGAGTTTCGATAACGAGAACCCGGACTTCGCCCTCAAGAGCGTCGTCACCTTCACGCTCACGCCCACGAGCGGCGGAACCCATCTCCGCATGGAGCAGGAAGGCTTCCGCCCCGCCCAGAAACAGGCTTACGGCGGCGCCCATGCCGGCTGGAAACAGATGCTCGACAAGCTTGAGAGCGTGCTCGCCAGAGTCGACTAGAGCATCGGGCGATTATTCTGCAACATAGCTGTGGGCTTTGAAGAAGTTCCA
>CAZTMG010000145.1:0-2772 GCA_964614815.1 uncultured Rhizobium sp.
GAGATACGACTTCTTCAGTTCGGCAGTGATGGAGACCGGCGCAATGTCTCCGGCGCCGTTGCCCTCGTGCGGGGCGGTCTGGTCAGAGGTGTCGCTCAAGCAGGAAACGTCCGGGAAAGGGGCGGTCTTGCCGCCGGGCTTCGAGCCTGTGTTCTAGCGTATTTGTGCGCCGCCACACAAACGTTTCCGGTGGTTGATCCACAGACGTAAATATCTGTTTGATCTAATATTTTTCAGCCGCCGCCTGCAGCTAGGGACAGCTTCCGCGATCCGGCGCCAAGGAACCGCGCCCCACCTCCCGAATCCGCAGATTCGAGGGCGGGAACGGCAGGCCCGGCCGGGCCTAGTTGAACGTCCAGCGGGCGCTCAGCATGCCCATGACCTGCGAGTTCCGGCGCTCCGTCTCGATGAAGTCCAGCGGGTCCGTGTCGCGGGGACCCGCATAGACCTCGCGGCGGATGTTGAAGCTGTAGGGGTCGAAATTGTTGATCTCGGCTCGCAGCGTGAAGCCGGCATTCGGCTTCCACTCGATGTACGAATTGTAGAAGTCGCGCAACTTCAGGCGTTCGACGCTTCTCCCCTGGTAGAAGGTCTCACGCCATCCCTGGAACCAGCCAAGGCCAAAGCTGAGATTGTGCTCTGGCAGGTCCTGACGGAAGCCGAACGTCACATCCTCGGGGCGCTGGCCCGATATGCGGCGCGCCTCGCCCGCCAGCGGATCCGTGACCTCGCTGTTTTCCCACTGCGTCTCGAGCTTTATCTCGGCGCCCTGCCAGCCAATGTTCTTCAGCGGCAACGTCAGGTTGAATACGAGGACATTGTTCGCGCCGTCGCCGATATTGCCAGGACCCTCGACGAAGACCGTCTCCGTGACGCCGTCGCCATCCGTGTCGATCTGGACGCGGCGCGGGAAGAGATCGACCACATCCGAGATGTCTTCGTGGCGCAGCGTCAGAACCGCAGCAGCGCCATCCCAGAAGCGCTTCTCGTAAGCCGCTTCATACACCCAGGTCTTGTCCGGCTCGAGGTCGGAGTTGCCTGTGTTCTGCTGCCCGGAGTTCAGGTTCACTTCCGATGCAAAGTCCTGGAAATTCAGTTGCCCCACCTCACGTTCGATGCGCAGGCGCAGCTGGTCGTGTTCCGTGGGCGACCACGATGCGGCAAGTCGCGGCTTCGGATAGGTGAACGACCGCTTCTTCTCGATCTGGCCCGATTGCTCGATGGTGGATCGTTCGACGCGGAGGCCGGCCTCAAGCGACCATTCCTTTGAAGGCCGCCAGGACGCCTGCCCGAAGATCTCGCCGCGCAGCTCCTCCACCATCACATCCGAGGCGTCGAGCGGAATGGGCTGTCCGTTGACCGTCAGCGCGACCTGTTGCTCGCGATAATTGTAGGCGATCTCTCCGCCGCCCTCGAAGGACAGTTCGGGCGACATGGAATAGCGCAGCACCGTCCGGCCGATGCGTTCGCCCGCCTCGGCCTCCACCTGGAAGCGTTGGGTAAAATCCGGCGCGCCGCCGACCAGATCCCGGATCAGGGCCGATGCGTCGCCCTCGCCTACGGCCAGCTTGAACAGCCCCAGCGTTTCCCATTCGAGGTCCGGCGTCACGCTTGTCAGGAAGTTGACGCCGACCTCGCCGCGATCATTGTGCGAACGGTTGTTGAAGCGCTGGTCCTCGGCCGTCGAAAGGAATTTCTGCTCGTTGCGGAACCTGTCGGTCGACACCATGCCGTTCACAGACAGCGTGCCGCCAAGCTGGGGTCCCTTGTAGCTTCCGCGCAGCGTGTGCACCGAACCATCGCCCTCGGTCTGCGCCGTCTCGTATCGCTCCAGCGCGCCGGTGGCCGGATCGATCGTGGTGCGCCAGCCGAAGCCAACCGAGTCGTCCATCGAGACGCCCCGGCCCGCGCTGACGTCGAACTGGTGATCGCCCACGCGCCGCGTCGCCTGATAGTTCCATCCAGAGAATGTCTTTCCAGTCTCGGCGAACAGGAAGCCGCGCACCGAGAAGACCTGCTGGAAGGTGTCCGCCTTCTTGCGGATCACGTTGGCCACAACTGTCTGACCCTGCATGTCGATGCCGGGAACGCTGCCGCGGATCACATCGATCCGCTCGACCTGGTCGATCGTGATCCGCGCCAGGGTGTCGGCCAGGGAGTCGGACTTGATGGTGGGGCGCTGGCCGTCGATCAGCACATTGCCCGCCGCGCCGGCAAAGCCCCGCACGCTGTCGCCGCCATCGAACGAGAACCCCGGCAGGCGGTTGATCATGTCCAGCGCCGTGTTCGGGCGGGCGGCGGCGAAGTCTGCCGGCGTGTAGGAGATGACGCCCTGCTGGCTGGCGGAAGAAGCGGCCGGGGTTGTCGCCGTCTCCTGGGCGAAGGCGGGCGTCGCCAGCACCACGGCCAGAATTGACGCCAAACTAAATGTATAGTAGCCGGACATACGTGTCTCCGCATTGGCGGACTCACGCCGCCTGACCCGGATTTATCGATAATCGATAAATCCTCGCCCGACAAGCAGGCCAATCAGGGCATTTTCGGGGCAGATCGAGGACCGGCGGACCGTCAGTCCAGATCCTCCACCACCGTTTCAGGTCCCAGCCTGTGGCTGAGGGAGGCCTGCAGGAAGGCGTCGAGGTCGCCGTCCAGCACGCCGGCCGTATCCGACGTTTCAACGCCGGTGCGGAGATCCTTCACCATCTGGTATGGCTGCAGGACATAGGAGCGGATCTGGTGGCCCCAGCCGATCTCGGTCTTCGAATCCGCCTC
>CAZTMG010000145.1:2808-7668 GCA_964614815.1 uncultured Rhizobium sp.
CCCATGCCTTGGCGCGGTTCTTGTGCTGAGAGCGTTCGGCCTGCACGGCGACAACAATGCCAGTGGGGATGTGCGTCAGGCGGACGGCCGAGTCCGTCTTGTTGATGTGCTGGCCGCCCGCGCCGGAGGCCCGGTAAGTGTCGGTGCGCACGTCCTTCTCCTGGATATCCACCTCGATCGTGTCGTCGATCACCGGATAGACCCAGACAGATGCGAAGCTGGTGTGGCGCCGGGCGTTCGAATCGTAGGGCGAGATGCGCACCAGACGATGCACGCCGCTTTCGCTTTTCAGCCAGCCATAAGCGTACTCGCCCTTGACCAGCATGGTTGCGGACTTGATGCCAGCCGGCTCGCCGGCGTGCTCGTCGATCTCCTCGATCCTGTATCCCTTGGCGTTGGCATACCGCACATACATGCGGCGCAGCATCGCCGCCCAATCCTGGCTCTCGGTGCCGCCCGCCCCGGCGTTGATCTCGATGTAGCAATCGTTGGCGTCCACCTCTCCTGACAGCAGCGCCTTCAGCTCGGCGTCCTTCGCCCTGGCCACCGCGGCGCGGATCGAGGCTTCGACTTCGGCCATCGCACCCTTGTCGCCTTCGGCTTCCGCCATCTCCCACAGCTCGACGGCGTCGCTCACCTCGCGCTCCAGGCCGCGAATGTCGTTCATCGCGCTCTCGATGCGCGTGCGTTCGCGCATCAGCGGCTGGGCCTTCTGCGGGTCGTTCCAGAAATCAGGGCGCTCCGAGAGCGCGTTCAGCTCCGCGAGGCGCTTTTCGGCGACGCCCCAGTCAAAGACGCCTCCGAAGCAGGGCGACGGACTGCCTGATCGTTTCGATCATGTTCTCAACTTCGGGCGTCATGTCGTGCTCTGCCGATCCTGATGTTCGTGGCAGCCCCTTAGAAGGTGCCGTCATCGAAAGTCAATTCGTCATCCGTCTTCGGCGTTTCGAGCGGCCGGCCCTGCATGTTCGGATCGACGCCAGGCTGAATCTGCCCCGGCTGCGAGACGACCTGCCCGCCGGAGGACGAAAGCACGGCTTCATCCCCTGCCGCCATCTTGCTGAAATCGACCCGATAGCCATCCGCCCCAACAGGCGCAGCGCACCGCTCGGTGGGCGCCGACCCCGGGCGGAAAGCCTCGGTGATGATGAGGCGGGTGTCGGGGCCGGGCTGGCATCCGGTGTCTGCATCAACCTCGACATGCTCGACGCCATTGGGAACACGGAAGGTGACGGCCGGACGATCCTTCAGGGCCGCCAGCATGAAGTCACGGAAGATGGGCGCGGCCACCCGGCCGCCGCTCTCGCCATTGCCCATGTCGCGCGGCTTGTCGAAGCCGACCCAGACGCCGGCGACAAGATCGGGGCTGAAGCCCATCGTCCACGCATCGAACTGATCGTTGGTCGTGCCCGTCTTTGCGGCAATCGGCTTGCCAACCGAGCGCACGGTCGTCGCCGTGCCGCGCAGCACTGCGCCCTCGAGGATGGAGACGATCTGATAGGCCGTGACCGGGTCGAGCACCTGCTGGCGTTCATCGGCCAGAACGGGCGGCGTGAGGCCCGCCTTCCATTGCGTGGAGCAGCCCGAGCAGGCGCGCTGGTCCGTGCGGTAGACGGTCTTGCCGTAGCGGTTCTGGATCCGGTCGAACATCACCGGATGAACCTGCTTGCCGCCATTGACGAGTTCGGCGTAGGCCACCGCCATCCGCATGAGCGTGGTGTCGCCGGCGCCGAGGGACATCGACTCGTAGGCCGGCAGCTTGTCGTAGATTCCCATCCGCTCGCCGATCGAGGACACCCGTTCGAATCCGATCTCGCTGGCCAGGCGCACGGTCATCGCGTTGCGCGATTTCTCGACCCCGATGCGCAATGGCGTGAGGCCGTAGAACTGCTCCGTATAGTTCTGCGGGCGATAGCACTTGTCCTGATTCGGATCGCACGAAACGTAGGGCGTATCGAGCACCCGGTACGAGGGCGTCCACTTGTAGAGGCCCGTCTCCGGGTCCGGCGTTTCCAGCGCCGCCGCGTAGACGAACGGCTTGAAGGCCGAGCCCGGATGGCGCTTGGCCTGGACGGCGCGGTTGAATTTCGAGGCCTCGAACGAGTAGCCCCCAACCATGGCCAGCACGCGGCCGGTGTGCGGATCCATCGCAACCAGGGCGCCCTGCACGGCCGGCACCTGGCGGAGGCGCCATGGCGCATTGGCGGCGCGCTTCTTCGGAACGCCATACTCGGTGATGAGCTGGACCGTCACATCCGGCGTTGGCTGGGCTGCGACGAAGATGACATCGCCCGCCTTGAGGCCTGTACCTCCGCCGGTCCGCTTGAACGGCGCAGCCCATTTCACATCGTCGGCATGAAGCGTGCCGGTTTCGCCCCCATCGAGGCCAAGTCGCACCGCCTCGCGCGAGACCGAACGAACGACGGCAAGTTGCCAGTCGCTGCCGGCGCCGGCGATCCTTTCCCGGTTCTCCTTGTTGTTGGCGAACGCCTTCAGCGACTCGCTGAAATCGTCGCCCACCTCGATCACGCCCAGCGGACCTCGCCAGCCATGACGGCGATCGTAGGTTTCAAGCCCGGCCCGCAGCGCGGTCTGCGCAATCAGTTGCAGGTTCGAGTCCAGCGTCGACCTTATGGAGAGGCCGCCGCCCAGCAGCGCCTTGCTCGCGTCCTCCCGGCTGTTGATGCCTTCCAGCTTCCTCTGCTCGCCGAGCGCCAGGATCTCCTTGCGGAGCTCTTCGACATAGTATGCGGCCGCGACGTTCTCGTCCGAATTCAGGCGGTTCACGACCTTCAGCGGCTCGGCGTAGGCGGCTTCCGCCTGGGCCTTGTCGATATAGCCCTGCTCCAGCATACGGCCGATCACGTAGTTGCGCCGCTTGATCGCCGCCTCGGGATTGAGCAGCGGGTTCACGCGTCCCGGCGCCTGCGGCAGACCGGCCAGCATGGCGTTCTCGGCCAGCGTGAGATCCCCCAGCGACTTGCCGAAGTAGTTCAGCGCAGCGGCGCCCACGCCATAGGACGGTCCGCCCAGGTAGATCTCGTTCATGTAGAGTTCGAGGATCTGGTCCTTGGAGAGCTGGCCCTCGATGCGCATCGCGAGCACGGCCTCGCGAACCTTCCGCTCGATCGACCGCTCGTCGCCCACCAGCATGTTCTTCACGACCTGCTGGGTGATCGTCGAGCCGCCTGTCTGGCGCTTGCCCATGAGCGGATTGAGGATCGCGCCGCGGAACATGCCCCACAGGTCGATGCCGGAATGCTCGAAGAAGGAGCCGTCCTCCGCAGCAACGAAGGCCTGGACCAGTTGCTTCGGAAGCTCCTCTGACGGGACATAGACCCGATGCTCGGTCGCGAACTCTGCCACAAGCTTGCCGTCGCCGGCATGAACACGGCTCATGATGGGCGGTTCGTAGTTGCGCAGCTGCTCCTCAGACGGAAGGTTCTGAGTGACGATGATGAACCACGCGCCAAACGCCACGACCACAATGCCGATCAGCGAAGCGGCGGAAACGAGAATCGTCTTCCAGTTCAGGCGGGGCATTGTCAGCTGCTTGTCTCACTGGCCGGGGCGCGACACACGAGCCGTCTCCAAGTTGCGGCACGCCTTGCCATGCGTGTCGGGAACGGTCCCGGAATCACCGAGGTTTGCGGTGACTTTAAGGCGCGACGCCCCCGGATGACAGGCCTCTGACGGGTTAAACTCGCATCATACTTGCCGCACCCCGCGAGCGGGACTGGCGGCAGATCAGCCCCAGCAGGGACTCACCGCGCGGCCACAAGGCGGGTGCGCTCGTCGAAATAGGCGTCGATCGCGATAGCGACAGCCTGCACCAGCTTCCTGCGCTGCTTTTCCGAGACCATGGCAGCGACATCCTGCTCATTGGTCATGAAGCCCATTTCCAGCAAGGCCGCCGGCACGTCCGGGCTGAGCAGGACGTAGAGCCCCTTTTTCCGGTGCGTGTTCTCGAGCGTCGGCCAGCCGGCGTCGGCGAGGCTGTAGGCCAGCATCTCGGCAAACCGGGTCGACTGGTTCTTGGTCTCGCGCTGGACGAGATCGGCGAGGATCTGGTTCACGACCGCCGGACGGTTCGAGTCAACCTCCACGTCGAGAATCCAGTCGTTCTGCCTGCGGGCCTGGTCGATGCGTTTCTCGCCCTCGGGGGAGAGGGTGTAGACCGAGGCGCCGCGCGTGGCGGGCCTGGCTCCGGCGTCGGCGTGGATCGAGATGAACAGGTCGGCGCCGAGGTTCCGGGCCTTCGTCGGACGGTCCTCCAGCTCGATGAACACGTCCGTGGCGCGTGTCAGCGCCACATCGAACCGCTCCGTGGCGAGGAGCTCGTCGCGCAGGGCGAGGGCTGCCGCGAGCGTGACGTCTTTCTCCTTGAGGCCCTCACGCGAGAGGGCGCCCGGATCCTTGCCGCCATGGCCGGCGTCGATGACGATCAGCGGCTTGCGAGAGGTCGACGGAGCGGCTGGGCGGGGCCCGCCCATGTCGCCGGAGGCCGCCCTGGCGAATGCCTCGGGGGTTGCGGGCTCGAGGTCCAGGACGATGCGGTGTTTCTCGCCCTTGGTCCTGGGGGCCAGGATGAAATCACGCGAGACGGTGGCCGGCCTTGCCAGATCGAGCACCAGGCGCGAGGTGGTCGAGGTGTTGTGTGCGAAACGGTAGCCGGCGACGACGCCGCCGCCCTTGCCCGAGCCGGACTCTGCGGTGAGGCCGTTCAGGGACCAGCGCACGCGCGGCATGTCCACCACGATGCGGTGCGCGCCGGCGGCGAGCAGGAAGATGTGGTAGGCGAGCGGCTCGTCCGACTCGACCACCACGCGGGTGGCGGCGCCTTCGGCCCCGACCTGCACC
>CAZTMG010000146.1:0-7652 GCA_964614815.1 uncultured Rhizobium sp.
GCCCGCGCCCCGCCCGCAATCGCCCTGTTCGCCACGCGCTCTTCGCTCCTCACTCGGCGCGCACAGCGCGCCTGAGACCGCATCCGCATGTCCGCGCCGCAGCAATTCGCGAAAACGCCCGGATCCCGCCATTGACAGGTCGGATTACACGCGTACTCTCATCTCAGATTACAGGTGTACCATGCAACCGATCTCGGACGCCGAAAGCCGCATCATGGAGGCGCTGTGGCGCAGGTCGCCGCTCACCGCAGATCAGATCATCGCGGCCGTGGGACCGGACAATGGCTGGGCCCCGGCCACGGTGAAGACGCTGATCACCCGCCTGCTCAAGAAGAAGGCCATCGCCGGCGCCCGCGAGGCGGACGGCTATTTCTACCGCCCGCTGATCGCCCGCGCCGCTTGGGTGCAGTCGGAAAGCCAGGGCCTGCTCGACCGGCTGTTCAAGGGCGAGGTCGCCCCGCTGGTCGCCCACTTCGCCGAGAACCGCGGCCTCACCGCCAGGGACGTGAAGCAGCTCAAGGCTCTCATCGCGAAGATCGAGGATGAGAAGACATGACAGGCTTCGGCGGGCTCATCCTCGAACTCAACATCGCGGCCGCGCTCACGATCCTGTTCGTGCTCGCCGTGCGCCGCCCGGCCGCCCGCCTGTTCGGCGCACAGGCCGCCTACAGCCTCTGGGCCATGGTTCCCGTGGCGATGCTGGCGACGCTCGTTCCCGAACGTACCACCGAAACCATCGTCGGCGAATTCCTGATCGGCGGCGTGCCCGCCAGCCAGGCCCTCGCCCGCGCCGCTGACGCCGCAGGATGGGCGCCGGCCCTGTTCGTTCTCTGGGCGGTCGGCGCCATCGCGCTCGCCGCCCTCTTCGTCCGCCGCCAGCACGCCTTCCAGACGGACGCCGAGATCGGCCTCGCCGGCCCCGCCATCGTCGGCTTCCGCCATCCGCGCATCGTGACGCCGGACGATTTCACGAAACGCTTCAACCATGACGAGCGCACGCTGATCCTCACGCACGAGCAGGTCCATCTCGATCGCAACGACGCCCTCGTT
The DNA here is from genome assembly GCA_964614815.1 of uncultured Rhizobium sp. Classification (GTDB taxonomy): domain Bacteria; phylum Pseudomonadota; class Alphaproteobacteria; order Caulobacterales; family Hyphomonadaceae; genus UBA7672. The sequence continues at coordinate 1,051 of CAZTMG010000146.1, forward strand.
GTCGTCCTGCGCTGCCTGTTCTGGTTCAACCCGCTGATCCATGTCGGCGCGCGGGCCATGCGCATCGACCAGGAGCTGTCCTGCGACGCCGAGGTGATCGACCGCCGCCCCCGCGCGCGCCGCGCCTACGCGGAAACGCTGCTGAAGACCCAGCTCGCCGCGCGTCCGCTGCCCGTCGGCTGCTACTGGCCCGCCGAATCGCAGCATCCGCTGGCCGAGCGCATCGGCCTCATCGCCGCCAGGCCTGTCTCGCCCCTCCGCCGCACGGCCGCCGCCGCGCTCGTGCTCTCCCTGACCACAGGCGCCGGCCTCGCCGCCTGGGCCGTCCAGCCCGAACGCACCATCTTCCGCGAAACCGCCGATGTGCTGCTGCCGTTCGAGCCGATCCCGCGCGATGGAATGCTCGCCGACGGCGCGACCCGCCCGAGGCTGCAGCCGCACTCCATCGTCTGGCCGCGCCTGGAGGCGCCGCTTCCGACCCGCATCGGCAAGGCCGAGGTCGCCGCCGATCTCTGCATCGCCGCCACCGGCGCGGTCGACAGCGTGACGATGACCGCCTCCTCCGGCTTCTCCCGCGTCGACGATCTCGCGATCGGCGCGATGCGCAACATGGTGTTCGACGCCGCCCGCCGCGACGGGTCGCCCGTCCGCGTTTGCGGCTACCGTTTCACCATGGCTTTCGATCCCGACGCCAACCGGCTGTCTCCGCCATGACCTGACGCCCCGACCCGCCCGATCGTTCCGCCGCATCCCGCCTGACAGGAAGGTCTCCATGCCCGGAGCCAGGAAGACGCACGCCGTGCGCTGACCCGTTGAAGCCTCGCCCCAGCAAGGCGAGGCGGGCCGGACCGCCAGGACGCCCCCGTTCCGGCTCGGCCCTGTTCGACTGCGCCCCTTCTCGCATGGGAAGGGGCGCATTTTCTCAGCGCGCGCCCTTCGCGCCGTTGATGACCTCGCGCCGCAGGCGGACCATGCCGCGAATCCAGCGGTCATAGTCGCCCGTCTTGCGCTGCATGTAGGTGACGACCTGCTTGTGCGGCAGGATGAGGAAGCTCTCCGCTTCGAGCCCTTGCACGACCGCCTCGGCCACATCATGTGGGGAGAGCACGCCGTCGACGTTCTGCGCCCCCGCCGCTCCCCCCAGCATGGGCGTGTCCACCGCCTGCGGGCACAACAGGGACACGCCGATGCCGTTTTCCCTGGAGGCGATCGCGAGATGCTCGCCGAAGCCGATGGCCGCGTGCTTGGTGGTCGAATAGACGGCAGACCCGATCTGACTGAGGAGGCCTGCCGCCGAGACGGTGTTGAGAAAGTAGCCGGACTTGCGCGCGATCATGCCCGGCAGGGCGTGGCGCGCCGCATAGACATGCGCCATGACGTTCACCCCCCAGGCCAGCTCCCAGTGCTCGTCCGGCGCAGAGGCGGCATTGTCGATGTCCGGATCGCCGCGCGAGACGCCGGCGTTGGAGCAGAACAGGTCAATGCGGCCGAACCTGTCTTCCGCTGTCCGCACAATCGCCTGCACGTCCGCCTCCCTGGCCACATCGGCATGGAGGCCAACGCCGCCGACCGATTTCGCGACAGCCTCGGCGCCGGCGCCATTCATGTCCGCCACGATGATCGCCGCCGCGCCCTCGCGGTGAAACCGCTCGGCCAGCGCCTTGCCGATCCCGCTCGCCCCGCCCGTGACGATGACGACCTTGTCCGCAACCTTCATGACATTCACTCCCCGGGGCTAGTTGGCGACTTCGACAACGCCCAGATTGACGATGATCCCGCTCAGTGCGGCCAGCGTCGCTTCGCGCGTCGCGTCGGGCGTTCCAGCTTCGGCGCGGAGGAACACCATGGCGGGCGCATTGGCGCAGGCCGCGTTCTTGCGCCGCGCCGCGGCCCGCAGGCCGTCCATGTCGGAGGCCGCGCCGTTGACGCTCAACGCCCCGGACGCCGAAAGCCCGACATCGAGCCGGACGGCGTTGCACGCCTGGACCGTTTCGGGCCTGAAATCCGGCAGGGCCTTCGCCTCGGCCAGCTCGGCGGCGGCCATGGCCGGATCGGGCGCGGGGTCAGTCTCCCCGGTGGTTTCGCACGCACACAGCAGGGCCATGGCCGCCAGGCTCGCAATGCGCATCGGTCTCTCCCTCACGCCACTGAAGGAGAGGACCATAGCCGACTTTCGCCTGTCGTCGATTGCCGCGTTGCGTGGGCTGGACGCCGCCGTCCAGCTGCAACGTCGCCTCGGCCGTGCGAAGACGGGAATGCGATGACCTTCACGTGCCTATCGCCGATCCTGGTCGCGTATGCGCCCCCACGCCCATGCGCCCAGTCCTGCGATCAACCCGGAGAGCGCCAGCAGCGCGCTCACGGCAAAGGCCAGGAACTTGACCCCGGTTCCGATGCCAGCCATGCCGCCAAGCGTCCCCTGAAGGGCGGGCATGGCAAGCGCCATCGCAAGCAAGGCGTTCTCGGCAAGCTCCGCGACGCCCAGAATCAGCGGCGCGGCCAGCGCGCCCCGGGCAAGCGACCCATCCGCTCTGAGCGCACGCAAACCGAATGCGATTAACGCCGCGAACCCGGCGCCAAGCAGTAGCGCGTTGATGGCATCAAGGGCATGGAAAGTGAATGCAGTTTGCAATTCACCGGAAGCGACGACCGAATCCAGACGTTGAATGGCGGTGCGTTCATCAAAAAACGGGGTTTCTTCCAGAGGGCGACCCATTTGCGCCGCGTTATAGCGTGCATGGAGGCCGGTCATGAGGAATGCCGCCAGAAACCAGACGATCGGCGCCGCAACGTGTGCGACGACCCGCCATCCACGCACCCGGACAAGAAAGTAACTGAGCATGGCTTCACCCCCCGCAAGGCTGCGGCGCGCCAGGTATGGCAGGCCCTGCCGATCATGCCTGGCTCGCGCCACCAATCATTCCAGCGTGACAGCGCCTGCCAGCGGCCAAGGGGTATCCCCCAGTCTCGTCACCGTGAACTCGACGAACTTCACGGGCGCGCCGTCCTTGGGAACGCGCGTGCCGATCTCGGTCCACACGCCATCCTTCACGGTGGCCTCGTACTGGATCTTCATGTTCGGCCCGGCCTGGATCTCCCAGTTGAAGCCCTTGTCCGTCGGCGTCAGCGGATAATCGCCCGATCGCCCGGCGGAATAGGACCGCAACGAATAGGTCTTCCGGTCAGGATCGTAGGAGATCACGGCAAGCGCGTTGAAGTTGATCGACCCATCCGTTTCATAGCCGCGTCCTTCGATAACCTTCACGGCGCCATCAAGCATCGGGCCCACGCGCTCGGTTTGCGTGAAGGTGTGCCAGCCCCCATCTGTTGTCAGCGTCTTCGCCTCGCCACGCCACACGCCGTCGAGCATGGCGAGCGCCTTCATCGCTTCCTTCTGGGCGGCGATGCGCGGCGCGGGGTCATACGCCCCCTGGGCCAGGGCGGGGGCCGCGGCCAGCGGCATCGCGGCGAGCAGAAGAGCGACAAGGACGGGGCGCATGGGAAGGTTTCTCTGTAATTGGAAAGAACTTTCTCATGAAAAGCGCAATTGTCAACGACCTCTTTCTGCGCGTTTTCGGTGAGGACTTGCCGTTGACGGCAGGAAAAGACTAGCTGGACGGCAAAGAGGGAGACGGACATGGCTTCACGGACGGGCAGATTTCGGCTGACGGTTGCAGCGATCGCGCTCGCGGCCTGCGCCAGCGCTGGCGCGCTTCTCGCCACGGCGCAGCAGCCCGCCGTCCCGCAGGAAACGCTGATCCATGCCGGCCGCCTGCTGGCTGATCCCGCTTCCGGCCGCGTGCTGACACAGCAGACCATCCTCGTGCGCGACGGCAGGATTGTCTCCGTCTCGGCCGGCTATGCCGGCGCCCGCTCCGGCCAGAAGGTGATCGATCTCAGGCAATCCTTCGTGCTTCCCGGCCTGATCGACAGTCATGTGCATCTTGCCAGCGAACAAGGTCCGGATTCCCGTCTCAACGGCTTCCTCAAGACGGAGTCGGACGCAGCGATCGACGCCGCCGGCTTCGCATTCAAGACGCTGCTGGCGGGCTTCACCACGGTCGCCGATCTTGGCGGCCCGTCCGAGTCGATCCTCGCCCTGCGATCCGGCGTCGCGCGCGGCGTTGTTCCTGGGCCGCGCATCATCGCCGCCGCCGGCGCCGTGAGCGTGCATGGCGGCCACGGCGACGCTAACGGCATGCCCGCAGATCTCGTGCCTCACTTCCGCAGCCCGGCCGTGTGTTCAGGCGCGGACGATTGCGCGCGCGCCACGCGCGAACGCGTCCGCGACGGTGCGGACATCATCAAGATCACGGCGACGGGCGGGGTGCTGTCGCAGACAGCGGCGGGTCTTGGCCAGCAGTTCACGGATGCTGAACTCGCCGCCATCGTTCAGGCAGCGCATTCGATGGGCCGCAAGGTCACCGCACACGCCCATGGCGCCGACGGCATCAATTCCTTCCTCAGGGCGGGCGGCGACTCGATCGAGCACGGCACCTACGCCAACGAAGAATCAGCCGCCCTGTTCAAGCAGACCGGCGCATATCTCGTTCCGACGCTCCTCGCTGGCGACTTCGTTGCGCGCGAAGCCGCTAGGCCCGGCACCTTCCTTTCCCCGGCGCAGCAGCAGAAGGCCCTCGAAGCCGGACCGAAGATGCTCGACATGCTTCGCCGCATGCACGCCGCGGGCGTGAAGATCGCCTTCGGCACCGACACCGGCGTCTCCGCCCACGGCGACAACGCGCAGGAGTTCGCCCTGCTGGTGAAGGCCGGCATGACGCCGTTGCAGGCGATCCAGGCCGCCACCGTGAATGCCGCCGACCATTTCGATCTCACGGCCGAGATCGGGTCGATCGCCCCGGGCAAGTCGGCCGACATCATCGCTGTCGATGGCGACCCGCTGAGCAATGTGCGCGAGCTTGAGTCCGTCGATTTCGTGATGGCAAAGGGCAGGGTTTACAAGCCGTAGATGACCGACCCTCTTTTCGATCTCTCGGGCAGGATCGCGCTGGTGACCGGCGGCAGCCGCGGCCTCGGACTCGAGATGGTGCGCGCCTTTGCGCAAAGAGGGGCGGACGTCATCATTGCCAGCCGCAAGCTGGACGCCTGCGAGGCGGTGGCGGCGGAAGTGCGCGGCCTCGGCCGCCGCGCGCTCGCCCTCTCCGTCAACATGTCCCACTGGGACCAGGCCGAGCGGCTCGCCGAACGGGCGTGGGCCGAATGGGGCCGCATCGACATTCTGGTGAACAATGCCGGCATGAGTCCTCGCACGCCGAGCCATGAAATGACGGAAGAGCTGTTCGACAAGGTGATGGGCCTCAACTTCAAGGGCCCGTTCCGCCTGGCCGCGTTGATTGCGAAGCGGATGGCCGATGGCGATGGCGGGACGATCATCAATGTCTCCTCGTCCGGCGCGCTCCATCCCCTGCCCGAAGTGGTGCCCTATTCGGGCGCCAAGGCGGCGCTGAACGCCATGACCGTCAGCTTCGCCCGCGAGTACGGACCGAAGGTCCGCGTCAACACGATCTCGCCGGGCCCCTTTCTTACCGACATTGCGAAAGCCTGGACGCCTGAAGCCCGCGAGACAGCGAACAACGCCATCGGCCGTCCCGGACGCCCCGTGGAAATCGTGACCGCAGCTCTCTTCCTCGCCAGCCCCGCCTCGAGCTTCACGAATGGCGCGATCATCCGCGTCGACGGCGGGGGCTAGAAGACACACGCCCGTCCTTCGCGGCTCCTCAGAAGGACGAGGGCGGGCTCACAGACCTGGCCTACAGATTCAACAGCGTAGGGTCGCCGCCCTGCGCCGCGATGTTGACCGTGACGGCGCGTTCGGCGGCAAAGCGCGTCACATAGTGCGGCCCCCCCGCCTTCGGTCCCGTGCCCGAAAGGCCGGAGCCGCCGAAAGGCTGCACGCCGACGACCGCGCCGATGATCGAGCGGTTCACGTAGACGTTTCCGGCGCGGACATTCGCCTTCACTTTCTCGGCGAACGCTTCCAGCCGGGAATGGACGCCAAGCGTGAGGCCATAGCCCTTTGCCGACAGGGCCTGTCCGACCGTTTCGACATTTTCCGGATCATAGCGCAGCACGTGCAGCACCGGGCCAAACACCTCCCTGTCGATCTGGTCGAGGGATGACAGCTCCACGATCGCCGGGCCGAAGAACGTCCCCTTGTCGCGCAGGGCGCCGATATCGCGCTGCCAGACCCTGGCGACAGTCCTCATCCTCTCGAGGTGCGCATCGAGCAGGCTGCGCGCCTCCGCATCGATGATCGGGCCGATATCGGTGGCGGCGGAGGCAGGGTCGCCGACAACCAGCACCTCCATGGCGCCCTTGATCATCGCGATCGTCTCCTCCGCCGTTTCATGCGGCAGGAAAAGCACGCGCAGGGCAGAGCAGCGCTGCCCAGACGAGCGGAAGGCGGACATGACGACATCGTCGACAACCTGCTCGCGCAGGGCGGTGGTGTCGCAGAACAGCGCATTGAGACCGCCGGTTTCCGCAATCAGCGGCACGATGGGCCCGTCCTTCGCCGCGAGCGTGCGGTTGATGATGCGGGCAACCTCGGTCGATCCCGTGAAGGCGACCCCGGCGCAGCG
>CAZTMG010000147.1:0-1127 GCA_964614815.1 uncultured Rhizobium sp.
GCGGAGGCGATCAGCGGACCCTTGCCCAGGCCCCGGCGGCCGGACGCGACGGTTTCGATGCGGCGACCCTGGCGCGCTGCACGCCGCGCCTCCTCGAGATAGTCCGCGCTCAGGCGTTCGCGGCCCTGGTCGGAGGGAAGATCGGCGATGAAGCCTTCGGCCGGCGCCGGCATGGGCGGCGGGGCGAGGAACTCGTCATCGGCCTCGAGCAAGTCCTCGATGCGGTTCGCGGGCGGATTGAGGGCGGCCGGCTGCGCGGCCGCATCCTCGAACAGGTGGGCGTCCCGCGGATCGGGACGGTCGAAGGGCGGGGGGTCGACGCCGACGATGTCTGCGCTTTCGGCAGGGTCGTCCGCCATGTCCACCGCCGCGAGGGCGGCAGGCGAAGGCGCCGCCGGACGGGACGTATCGGCCTGGTCGTCGAGGATGACGTACTCGTCCGGGATGATCGGAATGTCGCGCGAGACCGCGGGCTCGTGCATGTCGCGGCGGGCGCCGCCATCTTCGAGGGCCTCGAGGCGACGCGCGAGGGATGAAACCGTGTTCTGAACAGGGGTGAGCGCGGCGGCGGCCTGCTCGGCAGACTCGTCCATCCGGCGTTGAACCTCGGACAGCACGTCGTTCAGGCGGGCCTCGTAGGCGCGACCGCTTTCGGCGAGACGGTTCTCGAAGGCGCGCTGGCTGTCCTGTGACTGCGACTGCAGCCGCTCGACCGCGCGGGCGACCTGTTCGCCTATCTGGCCGATGGCCAGGGCGCTGCGGTGTTCACTCTCCTTGACGCGCTCATCGAGACGGTCAGCAAGACGCTCGATCTCGGCGCCGTCGAGCGGGCGGGCGGCAAGGGCGGATTCCGCGATGCGCTCGTTGAGGCGCTGGATGCTTTCGTCGTGGCGCGTCTGCAGGCGTTCGGCAACGAGGGCGATCTGCTCGCCGACGGCGTCGATGGCGCCGGCGCTGCGCTGTTCCAGGGCCTGGAGCTTGTCGTCCATGGCGGCATTGATGCGGCCGATCTCCTTGCCGAGGCGGGCGTCGATCGTGTCGGCGAGCGTCGCGATCTCGCGGCGGACATCGTCGATGGAGCGGCGGTCGTCACGGGCCTCGACCGCGCGCAGGCGCTCGTCCACGGC
>CAZTMG010000147.1:1137-1402 GCA_964614815.1 uncultured Rhizobium sp.
GACCTGCGAGCTCATGGCCTCGATGGCGTCGGCCTGACGGGCTTCAGAAACCTGGATCTGCTGCTGCAGGTCGCGCATCGTGCGTTCGAGACGCTCCACCTTTTCCGGGCTTCCGGAACGCATGGCGTCCTCGATGCGGCGTTCCATGTCCGCGCGCATGGCCTGCATCGGCCGGGCCATCTCTTCGGCGAGGCTGTCGAGCCGGCGCTGGAAGGCCTGCTGCAGCTGGGCGAGGTCTTCCGGGGAGACTCCGCCGCGATGGGTG
>CAZTMG010000147.1:1420-6048 GCA_964614815.1 uncultured Rhizobium sp.
TGACCGCACGCTCGAGGACGCCGACCGCCGTATCGGTCTTGCGCTCGGTGCGATTGACGCGGTCGGTTATTCGCGCGACGGCCTCGCTGAGCGAGTTCATCGCCTCGCGGGTCTTTTCCTCGATGGCGTCAACGCGGTCGAGGACCTCTTTCGACATCGCGCGCGAGCGTGTGAGATTCGACTCGAGCGCGCGCTCCATGCGCCAGGTGGTGTCGCTGACTGCACGCTCGGCCTTGGTTTCGAACAGCTCGAAGCGGGAAGCTGCGTCGGCGATCTTCGAGATTCCGGCTTCGATGCGGCGCTCGCTCGAGGCGATCTTCTCCTCGATCTGATCGATGCGATCGGCGATTCCGGCCTGGTTCGATCGGACGGCGTTGGTGATGGCCTGGTCGACGGAGCGGGCGACATCATCGACGCGGGACGAAACCTCGCTGACCTTTTCATCGAACAGGGTTCGCAGCTGGTGCTGTTCGCGCTCGGCCTCGGCGAGGCGGTTATGCAGGGTTTCGGACAGGCGGCCGAGGGACGCTTCGAGGGTTCTCAGGCCATCGAGCATCTCGCTGACGGCGTTGCTGGATTCGAGGGCGTCGATGCGGGCGCGCAGGGCGGACTGCGTCGCCTCGATCTCGCTCATGGCCCGCGTCACGCGTTCCAGCGCCTGAAGCTGCGCCTTGCCCGTGGCGTCCACCTTGCCCATGAGGCCGAGGATCGACTTGTCGATCCCGGAGATCGCCCGCGCGGAACGGCTGGTGGACGCTTCCAGGCGCTGGGACAGCATATCGATCTCGTGCGACATGCGGCGCAGGTCGCCATCGGCGGCGGAGCGGGGCAGGGGGTCAACAAGGTTGACGGTCTGGAAGCCGCCATCCTCCCCTTCGAGGAGCAGGGAATTGAGATACTGGCCGAGGGTCACGCCCTGGCGCTGGGCGCGTTCGCGGGCGACCGACCGCGCTTTCGGGTCGATCCCCTTCACACTCCAGGGCGCCTGGGTCATGGCCTGCTCCGAATCGAACTCCGGGAATCTCGGAGCCTTGATCGTAAGCCAGTTGGGGATCAGGGACTTAAGGGGGCGTTAAGCATGATTCAGTGGAGGGTCGGCTCCTCCGGCGGAGCAGATTGACGCAGGGGGTAGGTAACGCTACGTTCGTGGAGCGTTAATGAAAATAAACGCGGCCTGTGCTCCCCCACAGAGCAGATAAAAATGCAACGGGAGGCAGAGTTTTGAAGACGTACACCATCAGTGAGCTCGCGCGCGAATTCCAGGTTACGCCGCGTGCACTCCGGTTTTATGAGGACAAGGGTTTGCTCGCGCCGACGCGCGATGGGCTCAACCGTGTCTATTCCACGCGCGATCGCGCACGCCTGAAGCTGATTCTCCAAGGGAAGAGCGTCGGTTTCTCGCTGCGGGACGTCCGCGAAGTTCTTGGTCTCTACACGCTGGAGGGGCACCGGGCGCAGCTCAAGCTGTCGCTGAAGAAGTCCCGCGACCAGATCAAGAATCTCGAGAAGCAGCGCGAGGATATCGAGGCGGCCCTTGAGACCCTGCACAAGGGCGTGCGCTGGGCCGAAGAAAAACTACAGGAACTCGGGCCAGGTCCGGATGTGGAGCAGTCCGCCCGCGCCTATGAGCGTGTTGCGCGCGCGGGCCTTGACGGGGACACGCACCTCGACGCCTGACGCAAAGACAGTCTCGACGGCATGCCGCGTGATGGTATGACGCCGATGCAATTGGCTGCCGGCGGCGCGGTTGCGTCCGCCGGCAGTTTTACTTCCGAAGCTGCATGTGAGGACAAATGCCCAGATATCAGGCGCCGCTCAGGGACATGAAGTTCCTGCTAAACGAAGTGCTTGAGATAGGGACATACTCGAACCTGCCGCGGTTCTCCGATGCGCCGCCGGATGTGGTGGATGCGGTGCTCGAGGGCGGGGCCAAGTTCGCGCAGGAGGTTCTCCAGCCCCTGAACGCCATCGGCGACCGCCAGGGCTGCAGGCGGAATCCCGACGGGTCGGTGAAAACGCCGGATGGCTTCCCGGCCGCCTTCAGGCAGATGTCGGATGATGGCTGGATGGCCATGTCGGCCGACCAGGAATGGGGCGGCCAGGGCCTGCCCCGCGTGGTTTCGATTCCCTTCCTCGAAATGTGCTCCTCGGCCAACATGGCCTTCTCGATGTATCCGGGCCTGACGCGCGGCGCGGCCGAGGCGATCCAGGAGGGCGGGTCGGAGGAGCAGAAAAGGACCTATCTGCCCAACATGATGTCCGGCAAATGGGCCGGCACCATGAACCTGACCGAACCGCAATGCGGAACAGACCTTGGCCTGATCCGGACGAAGGCCGTTCCGCAGCCCGACGGCAGCTACAGGATCACAGGTCAGAAGATCTGGATCTCTGGCGGCGAACAGGACCTGACCGAGAACATCATCCAGCTTGTCTTGGCGCGCATCGAGGGGGCCCCGGAGGGCATCAAGGGCATCTCGCTGTTCATCGTTCCGAAATTCCTCGTGAACCCGGATGGCTCCCTGGGCGCCCGCAATTCCTTCCAGTGCGGCGGCCTGGAAGAGAAGATGGGCATCCACGGAAACGCCACCTGTGTGATGCATTACGAAGGGGCGACCGGCTATCTGGTGGGCGAGCCGCACAAGGGCATGCGCACCATGTTCGTCATGATGAACGAGGCGCGGCTGGGCGTCGGCCTGCAGGGGCTGGCGCAGGCCGAGGCGGCCTACCAGAACGCTGCGGCTTTTGCGCGCGATCGCCTGCAGGGCCGGTCGATCACGGGCGCCAAGGCGCCGGACAAGCCAGCCGATCCGATCATCGTGCATCCCGACGTTCGCCGCATGCTCATGGACATGAAGGCGTTCACCGAGGGCGCACGCGCGTTCGCCTACTGGACCGCATTGCAGGGCGACCTCGGGAAGGTGTCGCCGGACGCGCATGTGCGCGAGAAGGCGGAAGACCGCATGGCGCTGATGACGCCGGTGGTGAAAGCGTTCCTCACCGATCGCGGTTTCAGATGCGCGTCCGATGCGCTGCAGTTGCATGGCGGCACAGGCTACACGCGCGAGCAGGGCATCGAGCAGTTTGTCCGCGATGCGCGTATCGCCCTGATCTACGAGGGCACCAACGGCATCCAGGCGCTGGACCTTGTCGGTCGCAAGCTTGCGGCCAACGGCGGCCGGGCGGTGTTCGGCTTCTTCTCCGATCTCGAGGAGTTCGTGTCGGCGAACGAGGGCGATGCGCGCCTGAAGCCCTATGTCGAGGGCGTGCAGACCGCATTGGCGCAACTGAAGGAAGCGACGATGTGGCTGATGCAGAACGGCATGTCGAACTTCGACAATGCCGGTGCGTCAAGTCATGACTATCTGCAGCTTTTCGGCCTCACGGCGTTCGCGTGGATGTGGGCCAGAATGGCGAAAGCCGCCCTGGAACGCGAGGGAAGCGGCGATCCCTTCTATGCAAACAAGCTTGCAACTGCTCGCTATTTCTTTGAACGTGTCTTGCCTGACGCAACGTCACATCTCGCAAAGGTAAAGACAGGCGCCGCGCCGGTGATGGCGCTGCCCGCCGACGCTTTCTGACAGGACGCCAGCAGCGCTGGCGGCTGACCGCATGGCCCCGCCGGGGCAGGATTTCGAAAGGAGGCCGCCATGGCCGAAGCCTACATCTATGACGCCGTCCGCACCCCCCGTGGCCGGGGCAAGAGCACGGGCTCGTTGCACGAGATCACCGCGCTGCAGCTGGCCACGCAGACGCTCAGGGCCATCAAGGAACGCAACGGTCTCGAGGACACATCGAAGATTGACGACGTGATCCTCGGCTGCGTCTCGCCGGTGGGCGAGCAGGGCTCCGACATCGCGCGGATTGCCGTGCTGAACGCGGATTATTCCGAATCCACGGCGGGCGTGCAGGTTGACCGCTTCTGCGCCTCGGGCCTGGAAGCCTGCAACATCGCGGCGGCGAAGGTCATGACCGGCGAGGCCGACATGGCGATCGGCGGCGGCGTCGAAAGCATGAGCCGCGTGCCCATGGGATCGAACGGAGGCGCCTGGGCGTCCAATCCCGAAATCGCGATGAAGTCCTACTTTGCGCCGCAGGGCATCGGCGCGGACCTGATCGCGACCAAGTACGGCTTCTCGCGCGACGATGTGGATGCTTACGCCGTGGAAAGCCAGAAGCGCGCCGCGAGGGCATGGTCCGAGGGGCGGTTCAGCAAGTCCGTCGTGCCGGTGAAGGATCAGCTCGGCGTCACCATCCTCGCCCATGACGAGACGGTGCGCGGCGACACGACGATGCAGACGCTGGCCGCGCTGAACCCGTCCTTCGAGCAGATGGGCCTGATGGCGTTCGACGATGTCGTGAAGCAGCGCTATCCCGAGATCGAGAAGATCAACCACGTGCACCATGCCGGCAACTCGTCCGGCATCGTCGATGGCGCGGCGGCCGTGCTGGTCGGCCATGCAGAAGCCGGCAAGGCGGCAGGCCTGAAACCGCGCGCCCGCATCAGGGCCTTCGCCACCACGGGCTCGGACCTCGCATTGATGCTCACCGGCCCCATCGACGTGACCGAACTGGTGCTGAAAAGGGCGAAAATGAGCCTCAAGGACATCGACCTGTTCGAGGTCAACGAG
>CAZTMG010000147.1:6093-6719 GCA_964614815.1 uncultured Rhizobium sp.
GACCCGGAGCGCCTCAACGTCAATGGCGGCGCCATCGCCATGGGCCATCCGCTCGGTGCGACGGGTGCCATGGTTCTCGGCACCGCGCTCGACGAACTGGAACGCACAGGCAAGCAGACCGCGCTGATCACGATGTGCGTCGCCGCCGGCATGGGCGTCGCGACCATCATCGAGCGCGTCTGAGCCGATGGAAGGACAAGACCAATGAACCTGACCAATTTCCGCTTCGAGGTCGACGCCGACGGCATCGCACTCGTGACCTGGGACATGGCCGACCGCTCGATGAATGTCATCACCCCGCAGGTGATGGACGATCTCGAGGCCATCGTCGCCGAGGTTGGCGCCAATGCGGCGATCAGGGGCTGCGTCATCACCTCCGGCAAGAGCGATTTCTCCGGCGGCGCGGACCTGGCCATGCTGCAGGGTCTGGGCGCCGAATATGCCCGCCTGAAAGCCGCCAGGGGCGAGGAAGAGGCGATGCGCTTCTTCTTCGAGGAAAGCCGCCGCCTTTCGCTCATCTACCGCCAGCTGGAGACCTGCGGTAAGCCTTTCGTGGCGGCGGTGAGCGGGATATGCCTCGGCGGGGCCTTCGAGCTGGCACTCGCCTGCCATCACCGCATCCTCTC